>DASWHW010000099.1:0-99087 GCA_036397975.1 Bacteroidota bacterium | reverse complement strand
AGGCAATGCACATGTTTAAGTATGAATCTGGAGCAGTGTTCGTTTCAGACTCTGCAGGAGAGATCGTCTCTCTTGCCACAAATATTGAGCTTAACGAAGTGGCATCAAGGTTGTCGCATCAGTCTCTGAAGGAAGGCCTTTTTGCATTTATCGTGAAAACTCAGGAACCTTCAGTCATTACCGTGGCCGACTATCCTCCTTTCTTGCCTTACAAATCCCTTTTCGAGAGTTCAGGAATCCAGTCGGTTGTGTTCGTCCCATTTCTCTCTCAGTCCTCCGTTCTCGCGGTGATGATGTTGGCAAGCGTGAAGCCGAGAGAAATCACGGATGAAGAAAAGCAATTTCTTGCGGCGATGGCGAAACATGTTGGGGGCCAGGCAGGAAGGGCGAAGGCGTACTCACGAATGAAAGCGTCGGAATCTCGTTTTCGTTCTGCGATCGAGGAGCTACCGGCTGTTTTCTACGAACGGTCAACGGTCGGCGGTATCACCTTCATCAGCCCTTCGGTTGAGAAGATGCTCGGCTTCACACCGTCGGATTTCATCTCTCGTCAGGACCTCATGAGGAATCTTCTTCACCCGGACGATCGGCCTCTCTACACTGCGAATATTGCTGAATGGGCGAAGGGGGGTGACTCAGTATCTGCAGTCTACAGGATCCTGCCAAAAGGGAAGGCGACATACTCATGGGTTCGTGATTCGGTTTGGTATCGAAGAGATGGCGATAAGAACCTTGTTGGAGTTCGTGGTCTCCTGATCGATGTTACTCATGAAAGGAAGGGCATTGGAAGCGTGGGCGAAGAGGCTCCTCAAGACGAAGACGAACCCAGGGCGATGCAGGCGACGACGGAGGCCCAAAATAATACATAGGTCTCTGTTGCGTCTCGATGAAAGTATTCCTACTTTTTCCGCCAGAAATGATGAAACGCCGACGAAAGCCACCGGGTGCCCCACGATATCTCCTAACCCTTCCAGCCCCTCCCCGTATCCCTGTGTTGGATCATGAATAGAAGCCGAACCATCCGTCTCCTTATGGTAGAGGAAAGTGAGGAATTCGCTTCAGCGGTGCAGTCGCTCCTCCATAAAAACGCGCCGAATCGATTCGATATAGCCCGGGCTCATGGCGGACAAGAAGCCCTGGAGCTTCTGGCAACGAAGCGCGACTTTGATCTGATTCTCATCGATCATTTTCTCACGGGACAGAGTGGCGTTGAACTGACCATGATGTTGAAGGAGCAGGGTATTCAGATCCCGGTAGTTTTTCTCACAGCGAATAAAGACTTCGACCTTGCGCTGGAAGTAATGCATCTCGGCGTCGAGGACTACATCATGAAAGAAGATGCGCGATCAGATGGGTTCCCAAAAATTCTTGAACAAATTTTAGAGCGGAGCTGGGCAGTGATTCGTGTTAACGAGGAAGCAATCTCTCATGAACGCCTTCAGGCAATCCAGGAGTGGGTGCAAGGACTTCGGGAATCTGTTGAATCGCCTATCGCTGCGATGAAACCAGCTGTCAAGGGTCTTGCGAAGTCACACGCGGAAGATAATCTGAAAATGTACGTTTCGATCATTCGTGACAATCACTTGCGTATTGAAACGAAACTCGAAAAGCTCCAGCAGATGAAAACCGACAAAACCGTTCCCTACATTAAAGACATTCGAATGTTCGATCTCTCGTGACCGGCGAATGAAACTGAAAATCGCACTTGCACAAATTGACCCAGTGCTGGGAGATCTTGCCAAGAACGTGGCATCGCATGTTGATGTTGCCAAGCGAGCCGCCGAGATGGGAGCTGCGATGGTTCTGTTCCCCGAGCTGAGTTTGACCGGGTATTCGATCAAGGATATGAATTGGGACTTGGCGATGAATCTTGATCGTGCCATTCCCATTCTTCAGCCGTTGGTAGACGTCAGCAAAGAGATCAGCATTATCGCCGGAGGAGTCGAAGAAGATTCATCCTTCCGAATCTACAACTCGGCCTTCCTGATGGAAGACGGCGTCATCCGATCAGCACATCGGAAGACATACCCACCGACGTACGGCCTCTTCGAGGAGATGCGCTATTTCAGCAAAGGAAACACGATCCGGGCGATCGACACCAAGCACGGCAGATTAGGGGTGCTGATTTGTGAGGACCTGTGGCATCCAAGTCTGCCATATCTTCTGGCGTGCGATGGAGCGCAGCTTATCGTCGGGTTGGTTGCGAGTCCAACACGCGTGGATGACCGCAAAGAATCACTGTCGATCGCATCGGCGAACACGGAAAACCACAAAGCCTACGCCCGTCTTCTCTCTGTTTACGTTGCCGTCTGCAATCGCGTGGGGTTTGAGGATGGAGTGAATTTCTGGGGAGGTTCGGAGATCATTGCACCAAGCGGTGAGGTTGTAGTTTCCGCAAAGTTATTTGAAGAAGACCTTGTCGTTGCAGCTATCGATGAGCACGAGGTTCGTCGGGCTCGACGGTTTTCTCGACACGCGTTGGATGAAGATAGCAGGCTCGTTGAGGAGGTCCTCGGGAGAATTCGAAATGATCGGAACACTTGATGAGATTCTAGCGAGATGTTGACTTTGAGAATGCTGTTTGTTATCTTGTTCTTAGTCAACCAGTTATGCCGTAGTACTTGCGACTTGAGCGAAGCCACTGCTCTGAAATGCCCTTAGCCAATTGGTCTATCACATTTCTCGACACATTCCGTTTCAATCCCGAATTGTTTGCGCGTGTTAGTCTGTTCTTTCGAAGAATGGTATAAAGCCATAATGGCTTCGGTACATCAATAGAGACTGTTTGAATGGCTGAAGAAGAAAAGAAACAACCTGGTTCCCGGCCCTCCTTGCCACCGATTTCATCGTCAAAAGCGGTCTCGGGAGGGGCAAAGCCCAGTCCACCTCCTCCCAGGTCAGCGGCAAAGCCAGTGAGTGCAGCCGCGGTTCCTACGAAACCCTCTCCGCCACCAAGCGCAGATTTAAAAGACCCGGTATCTCCACTTCCAGTCCAAGCAGCGACACCTCAGCCAAAACCTGTTCCACAAAAAACGTCTGCGATCCGGAAGCCAAAGCAAGATCGACCACCCGAGGATGATTCCGGAATTTGGAGAATGAATCGTAAGAACTTTCTTCACGTTGCGGGGTGGGCGGCGTTTTTCTCGTTCCTCGTGACGGCGACAGTCGGTGCGATACGACTGATGGTGCCTCGAGTGCTCTATGAAGCTCCTTCCGCATTCAAAGCGGGAAGGCCCGAAGACTATGTTATTGGGGAAGTAAACGAGACTTACAAGGATGAATATCGAGTCTGGATTGTGAGGGAGGAAGATGGTTTTTATGCACTCGCTGCGATTTGTACTCACCTCGGGTGTACTCCACGCTGGCTTCCAACAGAGGTGAAATTTAAGTGTCCCTGCCATGGGAGCGGATACTTTAAAGATGGGGTGAATTTCGAAGGCCCAACACCCCGACCTCTGGAACGACTGAAAATTACTCTTGCGGATGACGGACAAATTCTCGTGGACCGGAACATAAAGTTTCTTTACGAGAAACAGGAGTGGGGCAAAACTGATGCTTTCTTGAGGTATACGTAACTCAAAGGGATTGGAGTTGGCTGCATGATTGGTTTGCTTGATCAGATGAAAGAAAAAATGCGACGAACCGACATCTACAAGTCGATCTTTCGTCATAGCTATGAAGATACTCAGCGAAACCGGGCTCTGCAGATTGTCGACAATGTTTTCCTTCATCTTCATCCCGTTCGCGTGACACGCCATGCAACGAATGTTGGATTCACGTGGGGGATGGGGGGCATTACATTTCTCCTGTTCATCGTTCTTACGATTACTGGCGTCATTCTGATGTTCTATTATCGCCCCGCAGCCGAGTACGCCTACGATGATATGAAGTTTCTCATGAATGACGTTGCGTTCGGACCCCTCATGCGGAACATGCATCGATGGGGAGCTCATGCGATGGTCATTACCGTAATGCTCCACATGTTTCGCGTTTTTCTCACCGGCTCGTACAAACCTCCGCGACAGTTCAACTGGGTGATTGGGGTTATTCTCCTCACGTTGACTCTCTTTCTAAGCTTTACCGGGTACCTTCTTCCCTGGGATCAACTCGCAATCTGGGCAGTTACTGTGGGGACAAACATGGCGAGAGCAACGCCGCTGCTGGGTCATGAAGGACCATTTGGCCCTGAGCTCGGGATGAAAATCAATAACGACGTTCGATTTGTTCTGCTTGGTGGAACCCAGGTGGGTCCGCCAACACTTCTTCGATTTTACGTGCTACATTGTATTTTCCTTCCTCTTGTTGCCACCATATTGATGGTGGTACATTTCTGGAGAGTGCGGAAAGACGGCGGAATCAGCGGGCCCGATACAGCGGCAAAAAAATTCTAACATCGGGATAATCACCGAATGGAACACCTTATAAAGATCATTTCAAAGGCGGATAACATCCCAATCGTTCTTATGCTTGGTTTGACGCTCTTCTATACGTGGTTTTCCATGAAGAAGGCGCGGAAGAATGACGGCCAGGATCTCTCTGAGGAAGCAAAACTCTCCGACAAGGTGCAGGTGTGGCCATACCTCGTCAAGGTCGAGTTTCTCGCCTCTCTTCTCATTATGGCAATACTTACGATCTGGTCCGTTGGACTCGATGCTCCTCTCGAAGAACCGGCGAACCCTGCGCTGACGCCAAACCCTTCAAAGGCCCCTTGGTATTTTCTCGGCCTTCAGGAGATACTTGTGTACTTCGATCCCTGGATTGCCGGAGTTGTTCTTCCAACGCTTATTATCGTCGGGCTTTGCGCTATTCCTTACATTGACATTAATCCGAAAGGAAACGGATACTATACTTTCAAAGAACGCCCCTTTGCTATTCTGACCTTCCTGTTTGGATTTCTCGTTCTCTGGGTCTCGCTGATCGTGCTGGGGACATTCTTCCGGGGGCCGGGTTGGAATATCTTTATGCCGTGGCAAGAATGGGATACCCATCTAGTTGTTGCGCTTACGAATGTCGATTGGAGCGAGTGGTTGCCGTTTCGACAACCGACGCGTCTTGTGGATGGAACCTTAAACCCCTATGCAATGCTCATCGGCAGCATTACCGTAATCGGGTGGTACTCTTTGGGCGTTCTGTATTATTTATGGAAACGCAAGTCTGAACTAATGCAGAAGCTGGGTTTTCTTCGGTATACCATTGTTGCTTTTCTGTTCCTTACAATGATGGCCGTTCCGGTGAAGGTTCTCCTACGGATCGCATTCAATATCAAATATATTCTCGTTACTCCGTGGTTCAATATCTGATGATCAGTCTGCACGAAAAGGAGCTTTTTGTTTAAGAAACGTCTCGACATACCGATCGAGCAGCGAAACTTCAGTTTGTTCTATCTGGTTTTTTCCGGTGTCTTGTTCCTCGGGACGATGTGGGCAGTCGTGGACGAGGTCTCTGTGCGCCGACCGTGGAAGGATTATCAACGCGCATATACCGATTCACTTGCAAATCGCGTTGAACAGGAGTTGTCTTTGGAGATTGCCGACTTGGATTCAATCGAGTTGCAGGAGATCCAGGGAGAACTGGCTGCTGCGAAGGATTCGATGGCAGGGACATTCTACCAGACTGTTTACCACCAGCATGACGAGATCCTTGAAGAAATAGTCGAGAACCAGAGAGAATTCCAGTTCGCAAAAAGTAGGAGCGATGAGGCGTACTATTTCTACAAGCGCTCTCTCCACGAAGGCCATGAAGATCTCGGCCAAAAGAAAAAGCTTGAAGAGAACGAGGCGCAGATGGCGGAGTTTCAAGCTGTCGTGAAGAGATTGGAAGGAGTGCGTGATAGCGTGGCCGGTATTCTTGACGTCTACAAGAAAGCAGAGAAAGACGCTCGCACAAGACTTGCGGATCTCTTCCGCCCGATTGATAAGAACCAGGCAAAACTTTCCAGGGTTCGCTCTGCGCCGATCGAAATAAGGCAAGTAATGATGTTGGACTATGACCGAAACCCGTTCAACGATCCGAAAGCACGCGTCGATCGGTGCCAGTCGTGTCATTCAGGGTGGTCAGAAGACCTAATGGAGGATGCCCCGCAACCATTTAAGAATCATTCAAACCCGGAACTGCTCAAGGCGCATAATCCTGAAGTGTTTGGGTGTACGCCGTGTCATCGTGGGCAAGGTGCGGCTCTGACCACAGAATTTGCTCACGGCCCTGGAGACCACTATTGGGAAAACCCGATTCTCGAGGGAAAGGACGTTTGGGCTGCGTGCAACGAGTGTCATGAAAACGAGAGTGTTCTGAAGTATGCTCCGGAATTCACGAAGGCAAAACGGCTAGTCTTGGAGTCCGGCTGCCATGGATGTCATGAAATCAAGGGATACACGGATGTTGCAAAGATCGGCCCGGAACTTGCCCATCTTGGCAAAAAGACCACACCTGATTGGGTCTTTCGATGGATAAAGAATCCACGGGATTACAATGCGCATACTCGAATGCCAAACTTTAAGCTGACGGATGACGAGGCCGGCGCCGCGACTGCATTTTTGATGAATGTCTCAACAAAGGGCGAGTTTTCGACCCTTGGATCGTATTCTGCGGGGAGTGCACTTCAAGGAAAGCGGCTCGTCGAAAGCGTTGGTTGCCTCGCGTGCCATTCAATTGGAGAGAATGCAGCGGTACGCGAGAAGCGGGGAACAAGTTATGACATTGCACCGGAGCTCTCGCATATTGGAAGCAAGGTCAACGCCGACTGGGCACTTGATTGGGTGCGTGACCCCCGCCATTACAATCCCTCCACACGTATGCCGGATCTTCGCCTTACTGATTCTGAAGCAAGGGACATTGTTGCGTATCTCATGACGCTTAGAGACGAGAGATCGTTCTCAGTACTTTCCGTTGATCTCACATCGGCAGCGATGATAAAGCGTGGGGAGAAGGTTGTCCGTGAATACGGTTGTACCGGTTGTCATTTGATTCCGGGCCTGGAGAAAGAAAGCCGGGTCAGCGTTTCCCTCTCGAACTTCGGTCGAAAGAGGGTTGAAGAAATGGATTTCGGCGACACACATGTGGAGCACACGTGGGCGGGCTGGATTACAAACAAATTAAAAAATTCGAGGGCATTCGAAACTGATCGCATCGTGCAGAAGATGCCGGTTTTTGCATTCTCCGATGATGAGATCGCCTCCATACGCATGTTCTTGTTGTCGCAAACAAAAGATGAGCCCGACAAGAAGTATGTCCGAAAATTTGACCTTAGGATGAAGGACATCGAAGAGGGCAGGCGGATCGCCATTAAATACAACTGCCAGCAGTGCCATCAGCTGGAAGGGTCGGGCGCTCATATAAGCGTGCTGCTTACCGACGCAGCCTACCTGCCACCCATCATTACGGGAGAGGGGAAGAAGGTGCAAGAACCCTGGCTACACTCATTCCTTCAGAGTCCTGCACGCGTTGGACAACCCAATTCGATTCGACCCTGGATTCCTACTCGTATGCCGACGTTTCACCTCACGAATGAAGAAATCAATCAACTGACGAAATACTTTCTCGGCCTCAGTGATCAAGAGCTTGAACTCCGGGACTATCAGACTTTTGCAGTCAGTAGCGAAAACCTCACGGTAGGGAAACAGATTTTCACAGACTTTCAATGTGCTAAGTGCCATCCATCGGGCGTTATTGTGCCAGTCTCAGCCGTATCAACTACAGACCTCGCGCCATTTCTCGGGAAAGCGCGCGATCGATTGAAACCGGAGTGGATCGTGGAGTGGCTTGCGGACCCGGCCAAACTTCAGCCCGGTACGCGCATGCCAACATTTTTCCCGGATGGCGAAAGTCCACTGCCTGATGTTCTCGGCGGCGATGCGCGAAAGCAAATGCAAGCCATTCGGGATTATCTACTCAGTATCGGGGTGCCGGCACGTCCGGTCGTCGTAAGCACGAGGTAACGAAACCATTTTTCAAATTCAATTATTCGGAGGAAACGCATGAAAGTCAAAAGAAATCTCAGCATTCTTGCTGTTGGAGTCTGCATTGCCGGTCAGGCAATTGCAGGAGATGTGACGGGAAAAGTCATGTTCGATGGTGCCGCGCCAAAGCCGGCAAGACTTCGGATGGATGGTGACCCCGTGTGTGCGAAGGCGCATAAGGGTCTTGTAACGGGGGAAGAGGTTGAAGTCAATGGTAATAACACGTTGAAAAACGTTCTTGTCTATGTGAAGGACGGTCCTCTCAAGAAAAAGTATGATGCCCCTTCAGAAAAGGTTGTCTTCGATCAGGCAGGCTGTATTTACCACCCGCATGTGCTTGGGATCCAGACCGGTCAGTCCCTCGAAGTTCGGAACAGCGACCCGACTCTGCACAATGTTCACACTCTTTCAAAAGAAAACCCACAATTCAATGTCGCTCAGCCAAGAAAAGGAATGATTCTCAAGAAGACATTTGACAAGGCTGAAGTATTCAAAGTGAAATGTGAAGTTCACACGTGGATGAGTGCTTACATCGGTGTATTCAATCATCCTTACTTCTCGGTCACCGGTGATGATGGTTCATTCTCGATGAAGAAACTTCCAGTTGGCGACTACACTCTTGAAGCTTGGCACGAAAAATACGGAACAAAGACCATGAAGGTCAAAGTGGGCGCTTCCGGGTCAGTCACCGCAGACTTTAAGTACTCGGCACAATAATTCTGGCATTCAGAGAAAGGAGAGATCCTTGAGCCATCAGGAAAAAGCTGCTCACGCAGTGACATCAGCGCATCAGGAACAGCACACGGTCGCCGCTGATCACCACGATCCCGGGTTCGTTCGGAAGTACATCTTTTCACAGGACCATAAGGTCATCGGGTTACAGTACGGCATAACCAGCCTGCTGTTTCTCTTCTTCGGTTTCAGCCTCATGATGATCATGCGGTGGCAGCTGGCATATCCCGGGGAGCAGTTCCCCTGGAAATGGCTCGCGGATTTTATGGGGCAAGCAAATATGCCGGATGGGATCATGCTGCCGGAGTTTTACAACCAGCTTGGTGCGATGCATGGAACGATTATGGTCTTCCTGGGGGTGGTACCCCTTGCCGTTGGGGCATTCGGGAACTATGTCGTTCCACTCCAAATTGGAACGATCGATATGGCTTTCCCGAAGCTGAATATGACGAGCTATTGGGTGTACTTCGTTGGTGGTGTGACGATGTTAGTGAGCTTTGCAATGCCCGGAGGTGCGGCAAACTCCGGCTGGACTTCCTACGCGCCTCTTTCCGTTATTGCGACGACCGGCCAGACTCTATGGCTTATTGGTATGGTCTTCTTGATTACGTCGTCCCTGCTCGGTTCAATTAACTTCATTGTTACGATCATCCAATTGAGGACAAAAGGCCTGACGTTCATGCGACTTCCATTTTTCGTCTGGGCGCAGTTCGTTACGTCGTTCTTGTTGCTTCTCGCGTTCCCGCCACTCGAAGCGGCTGGCGTCCTGCAACTGATGGACAGGCTTGCCGGAACGAGCTTCTTCCTGCCGAGTGGATTGGTGGTCAGTGGTCAACCTCTGGCAGTGAGCGGCGGTGGAAGCCCACTCCTTTGGCAGCATCTCTTCTGGTTTCTCGCCCATCCTGAAGTGTATGTGCTTATCCTTCCGGCTATGGGGATTGTTGCTGAAGTGATTGCAAATAATACTCGAAAGCCGCTCTGGGGGTACAAATCTCTCGTGTATTCTGTGATCTTTCTCGGGTTTATGTCGTTCATTGTTTGGGCGCACCACATGTTTATTACGGGAATGGGAACGGTTATCAGTACGTTTTTCCAGACAACGACCATGATCATTTCAATTCCGTCGGTTATAATTCTGACGGCATTGCTCCTTTCATTGTGGGGAGGGTCGATACGTTATACCACACCGATGCTCTTTGCACTCGCCTTCTTGCCAATGTTTGCAATCGGGGGACTCACCGGACTCCCCCTGGGTTTGGCGCCACCTGACATTCACCTCCATGACACATATTATGTCATCGGGCATTTTCACTATGTGGTGGCGCCGGGAACAATTCTTGCCCTCTTTGCTGGTATTTATTATTGGTTCCCGAAGGTGACGGGTAGAAAGATGAACGATCTTTTGGGAAAAGTTCATTTTTGGGGATCTCTTGTCTTTATGAACGGAGTGTTCATGCCAATGTTCATACAAGGACTTGCAGGTGTTTCCCGCCGGCTTTATGACGGAGGTGCTCAATTCGCACACGCGCAAGGAGTCCTTCAATGGAATGAATTCATGTCCACATCTGCCTGGCTTCTTGGTCTGGCACAGATCCCGTTCATCATTAATTTCTTCTGGAGCATCAAGAAAGGGAGGAAGGTGGAGGCAAATCACTGGGAGGCCACGACGCTCGATTGGGCGTGTACAACTTCTCCACCGTTAGCACATGGAAATTTCAAGGTCGTTCCGGAAGTCCACCGTGGTCCGTACGATTACAGTCATCGAGGTTCCAAAGCGGATTTTCTTCCACAAAACCAACCCGGGGAGGCGTAACGATGGAAATCCCATACACGATCCATCCCCGTCCCGATACGGGAGTGTACAATGCGAAGCTCGGATTGTGGCTTTTTCTTGCTTCCGAAGTGATGCTTTTCGGTGCACTGTTTTCATCGTATGTGCTTCTTCGTGTGGGCGCCGACTCCTGGCCTCATGGGTACGATATTCTTGACTGGAAGATCGCGACCTTCAACACGGTTGTTCTTATTAGTTCAAGCGTCACGATGGTGATGTCGTGGGCGTCGCTGATGCTCAAAGACTTCAAAAAATATAAGCGGTACATGGGATTGACGATCCTTTGCGCTTTCATTTTCCTCGCCGTCAAGGCGTTTGAATACGACACAAAGTTCGGACATCATCTCTATCCAAGCACGAATACGTTTTTGGCGATCTATTTTACTATTACAGGTCTTCACGGTCTTCACGTTATTGGCGGGATCATCGTCAACAGTTACCTATGGGGGCCGGGAAGTAAAATGTGGAAGACACAGCCTGAACGGTTCGCGAACAGAGTGGAGGTTGCCGGATTGTACTGGCATTTTGTTGACCTCGTCTGGATTTTTCTCTTCCCAGTTCTTTACTTACTTTAGAGGAAGTACTTTCATGGACGTATCCTCACCAGAAGCAATTAAGAAACAAGTACGAAGCTATGTAATGGTCTTTGTCGCCCTCATGGGCTTGACCATTGTGACGGTGGCTGTTTCGACATTTCACCTCTCAGTTGTTGCTGCTGTAACAGTTGCCCTCATTGTTGCAACCATTAAGGCCTCACTCGTGGCGGGGGTTTTCATGCATCTCATTTCTGAGAAAAAACTCATCTATGCGACCCTTGCGTTGACAGCCATTTTCTTTATTATGTTGATGATTTTGCCGACCTCTCATCAACTCGACCCGATCGTTCAATAATGTCACTGAAGAGCTTCCATATTTTCTTCATCACGGTTTCTGTTCTGTTGGCAATGGGCATGTCGGCATGGTCTGCCATGAAATTTGCGGACACGGGAGATGTGGCGGTAGCATTCCTTTGTTTGTTCTCCATTGCTGGGGGAGTGTTGCTCATTATTTATGGAATTCGAATGCGACGAAAACTTCATGAACTGGGGTACAAATGGGACGTCCGAAACATATAGGGCTGATTCTAGCCTTGATTGCGATTGCGTTGCTTGGATTGCAGGAGGTGGTGCACGCGTGTCCGAGCTGTTATGGCGATCCGAATGCTGCAGATGTGAAAGGACTCAACGTGGCAATCTTTGCCCTGCTGGGAGTAACGGGTGGCGTTCTTGGTGCATTCGTGACATTTTTTTTCCATTTGAGAAAACGAGCGAGATTAGTCAACCAACGCTTTTCTTCTATGATCAACTAAAGAACATGTTGTGATGCTTAAGACCATTGTAAGGAGAAATCTACATAATGCGTGAAATCCTCGGCCTACCCATGGACGTATCAACACACGGTCCTGTTATCGATAACATGATTGTTATTATTCATTGGCTCATGCTGGTTTTGTTCGTGGGATGGGGAATCTACTTTCTCTACACGCTCTTTCGCTTCAGCAAGAAACGCAATCCGAAAGCGAACCCGGAGGGTGTGAAGAACCACTTTTCGACGTATGTCGAGATCGGCGTCGCCGTATTCGAAGGGATTCTTCTGATCGGACTGGCAATTCCTGTCTGGTCAAATGTCGTCACGGATTTTCCCTCAGGCAAAGATGCAGTGACTGTTCGGGTGATTGCCGAACAGTTTGCCTGGAATATTCATTACCCCGGGCCTGACGGAGTCTTCGGGAAAAGAGATATTCATCTGGTGACAGCAGAGAATCCATTGGGACTTGACCGAACCGATGCTGACGCGAAGGATGATATTGCGACCATCAATGTACTGCACCTGCCAATTAACAAGCCTGTGCTTATCCTGTTAAGTTCCAAAGATGTAATTCATAGCTTTGGTATTCCTCTCTTGCGGGTGAAGCAGGATGCGATACCTGGCCACAATGTTCCAATAAAATTCATTGCAACAACAACGTCCGCCGACATTTCAAAACAGTTGAACATGGTGTATCCAATCGCCCCGGGTCATATTCCTGTCCAGTTGACCAATCTCTCTGCGAAAGCTGAATACCTTGACAAGGAAGGGAATACGATCCTTTCTGTTGGAGAAACGATTACGCGTGAGGCGATCGATGCAGCTCTTGCCGCTGGAATAACGGAAATCATGGCAGGCTCGGATAATCCGGTGGAGATTGCTTGTGCCCAGCTTTGCGGTCTTGGACACTATCGTATGCGAGGGGCAGTGACTCTCGAAACCGAGGAAGAATTCAACGCGTGGTTGGCAGAAGAAGCCTCATATCTAGACTATTAGTGCCGAATGCAAAAGTCAACCGAATATCGAAACGCCCTCCATCGCTTCGCTCAGTTCCTTGCAAGTGCAACATTTCTCTTGATTATTGCCGGAGGTCTGGTCACGAGCACCGGTTCGGGTCTTGCTGTTCCTGACTGGCCTTTATCGTATGGACAGGTGATGCCTCCGATGGTCGGTGGCATATTCTATGAGCATGGACATCGAATGGTGGCGACATTTGTGGGGTTCCTCACTACGATTCTCGCCTTCTGGGTCTGGAGGGTTGAAGAGAGAAGATGGATGCGCGTTGTTGCCTGGGTTGCTCTCGGCGCAGTCATTGCTCAAGGATTGCTTGGAGGACTCACGGTGTACTACCTGCTTCCTACTCCTGTGTCCGTCTTACATGCCACATTGGCCCAAACGTTTTTCAGCCTTACTGTGTTTATCGCGATGGCGACCTCGAAATCATGGAAGACTGCATCGCAGCCCGAGCGCCCCGGAATCGGCAAAACCCAACGACTTGCCATGCTCCTGGTAGGTTCAGTTTTCGTTCAACTGATTCTCGGTGCCCTGATGCGCCATACCAATTCAGCGCTCGCCATCCCGGATTTTCCACTTTCATACGGGAAATTGCTACCGCCTTCTGATGGCTCAGCTGTTTCTTCGCTCAATGAATACCGCCTCACGTGGTGGGATCTGGGTCCGATTACAATGGCACAAATCTGGATACACTTCGTCCATCGCGCATGGGCTGTTGTAGTTGCCGTGTTGGGGTTTGTCCTTGCCAGGGATATTTTTGTGAATCATCCGAGCGAGAGCCGGTTGCGCGAACCTGCGCTGCTTATTGTTCTCTTGCTCGTCATGCAGATATTCCTTGGAGGTCTCACCGTATGGTCGGGCAGGAGCGTGGAAACCGCAACAGCACATGTGGCGACAGGCGCGCTTCTGCTGGCCGCATCCGTTTTCCTCGCTGTTCGTGCGAAGAGATACTACGCCACTGACGTAATAGAGCCGATCGTCGAAATGGTTCCGGGGTTAAGCAGATCATGAATCATAACGTAAGCCCCGAAGGTGCAGTCTCGATTTCCAGGTCACGGGTGACTGACTATATCACCCTCATGAAGCCTGAACTGACTCTCCTCTCTGTTTGTACTGCACTCGTCAGTTGTTTCATGGCGGCTTGGGGCACGTTTCCGCTCGTGCCACTCCTCGATGTGTTCGTCGGGACGTTACTTATTGGTGCGGGCGCCGGTGCGCTCAATCAGTACATAGAAAGAGACTTCGACGCAATGATGAGGCGGACGGAGAATAGACCTCTTCCTGCCGGCCGCCTCTCGAGGAATGAAGCGCTGGTGTTTGGATCAACCCTTTCAATGGCTGGTGTTGTCTTCCTATTTCTCACAACGAATCTACTGGCTGCGTTTCTGGGCGCGACGACACTAGTGAGCTACGTGTTCCTCTATACCCCATTGAAAAGAATCACGCCGTTTTCCACTGTCATTGGTGGGATTCCCGGGGCTCTTCCTCCTGTTATCGGGTGGACGGCAGTGCGCGGCGAAATCACCGTTGAGGCATTAGTTCTGTTTGGAATTCTCTTCTTGTGGCAAATGCCCCATTTTTATTCCCTTGCCTGGATGTACCGCAAAGACTATGAGCGGGCTGGATATCCGATGTTGACTGTACTTGACGAGAGCGGGCAGAAGACGAGCATTCAGATACTCATCCATTCGGCCCTCCTGATCCCAGTTTCCATTCTTCTCACGTTGACAAGCACCACCGGGACAGTGTACGGGGTCTCTGCCTTGATCATTGGGATATTGTTTTTCATAGCGGCGTGTCGCTTGTTCAAGCTCCGGACCAATGGAGCAGCGCGAACTGTGTTCTTTGCATCACTCATCTATCTTCCGTTGTTGATGTTTCTGATGGCAATCGACAAGCTGTAGAGGAGATCGTGGATGACATTCTCGGACCTCCCTCTCCTGAACGCCCTTCTGAATACCGCAACTACTGCGCTCCTTCTCACCGGATTCTACTTTATTCGAAAAAAACAGGTTTCTCGTCATCGACGATTTATGATCAGCGCTCTTGTCGTTTCGGTGGGTTTCCTAACGTCGTATCTTGTCTACCACTTTGAAGTCGGTTCGGTGAGATTCACAGGGGAGGGGATTTCGAGATCGATTTACTTTATAATTCTCATCTCCCATACCATTCTTGCTGCGGCAGTTCCATTTCTTGCCGGGATTACTCTATCAAGAGCTTTGACGAAGAAATTTGATAAGCACCGGCGGATTGCCCGCTGGACGCTTCCCATTTGGCTCTACGTCTCAGTAACTGGCGTTGTCATCTACCTGATGTTATACCAATTCTACGCAACCTAGTAGCTGCGGTTGATCCTCAAATCCGTGAAATAATCTCTGTAAGCAAGCCACTAAAGTCCTTTGTAACACTCGCGGCCACCTCCGTCACCTCGGAATGGCTGAGCTTTTCCCCGCTAATTCCAGTTCCCATATTGGTAACACAGGAAATCCCCATAACCTCCATGCCCAGGTGTGCTCCCAAGGATGCTTCAAGAACGGTAGACATACCCACCGCATCGCCTCCCAACTTGAGTATCATTTCCACCTCTGAGGTAGTTTCATACGAAGGTCCTCTCAGTCCAACATAGACTCCAGAGGCTATCTTCAAACCGATTTTTGCTGAAGAAGCAACTGCAATTTCATTTAGCTGACTACTGTAAATCTTTCCACTGAAGGATGATATTTGAGGTAACTCAACATATGATTTACCCAACAGATTAATGTGATCAGAGATCAGCATTAGTGCCCCTGGCCAAAGATGTCTGCCGATTCCACCGGCAGCATTGGTCAAGATAATCTGCTTGACGCCAAGTCTCTGAGCGACGCGAACGGGATAGACAACAGAATCAGCGGAGTGACCCTCATATAGGTGAACTCTGCCCTGGAAAGCCAAGACATTCTTTGTAGACACCCCTCCGAAAACAAGTTTTCCGCGGTGCCCCGCAACGCTTGACCTCGGAAAATAGGGGATGTCTGCACTGGAAATGATTTCCGGCGAAGTAAATGAGTCCGCGTATTCTCCTAGACCCGAACCGAGAATCAGAGCGACGCTAGGCTCGATTGATGAATGCTTCCGAATAAATTTGACCGAGTCGTCCAGATGTTGGGCCGAAGCTGTGTTCATCCCAGAAGCATTCCTGCAATAGTCGCCGTCATCAAGTTGGCAAGAGTCCCCCCAAGGACGGCCTTCAGCCCGAGGGAGGCGAGATCCTTTCTTCGCTCCGGTGCCAGAGGTGAAAGCCCACCAATTTGGATTGCGATAGAAGAGAAGTTCGCGAACCCGCAAAGTGCGAAAGTAGACATAAGTATAGCCTTATCGGAAACTAGTTTACCTGCAGTTATTAATTGAGATAGATCGAGATATCCAACAAATTCATTCAATACAACCTTCGTCCCGATTAGTGATCCTACATGGAGGGCTTCTTCCCAAGGAACACCAATTGCGAAGGCGAGATACTGAAGTACCAACCCAAGAACCAGTTGGAGCGATAGGGGTTGTCCAAAGGACTGCTGGAGTGCTGCATTCCAGCCGGTGATATCTCCAAGAGATCCGAGCAAAGCATTCACAAGGGCAATCAGGGCAATGAAGGCGAGAAGCATTGCGCCCACATTCAGCGCAAGCTGAAGACCGTCTGATGCTCCGGCCGCCGCGGCCTCAATAACGTTCGATGCATTTTTCTCCACCTTCACCTTCACCGTACCCTTCGTCTCAGATTCCTCAGTTTCAGGATAGAGTATCTTTGCGATAGCGAGCCCAGCAGGTGCAGCCATTAGGCTTGCGCCCAGGAGTTGTGCCGCAAATTTTGCCTGAGCAATATCAAGTGGAAGGGAATGGGCGATTGCATAAGAATTGCCAAGCATCTGCACATACGCTGCAAGAACACCACCAGCAATTGTCGCCATTCCCCCAACCATAATTGTTAGGAGTTCTGACTGGGTCATTCCCTTGATGAACGGACGAATCATGAGAGGCGCTTCCGTCTGTCCGACGAAGATGTTTGCGGTGTTTGAAAGAGATTCTGCACCACTTGTCCCCATAACTCGAGCCATTACCCAGGCCATCCCCTGCACCACCCATTGCATAACTCCAAGATAATAAAGAACGGACATAAGCGATGCGAAGAAAATGATGGTTGGCAACACCTGAAATGCAAAGAAAAACCCAAGACTTCCCTCGGCCCCTGGACTAATTGCGAGCTGGCCAAAGATGAACTGTGCTCCCTTCGTGGTAAAGCCAAGCACGACAACAAATCCCTTACTCAATATCTCAAAGAACAACTTTGGCCATCCAAGTGGATTCCAATAAGTTGAGAGTTCTCCCCCCTTCAGGATCAAGATAGCAAATACAAGTTGCAGTCCCAGACCGGAGCCAACAAGACGCCAGTTTATCTTGCGACGGTTGTTCGAGAATAGAAGCGCTATCCCCACAAGGACGGCAAGTCCGACAATTCCATTGATGACCGCGCTGATTGCCATGAGATATGATCCTTTGCTGCTTATGGAAAGAGGATTTAATGGGTGTCACTCGAAGCTGATACTAATCGGAAGGAGGTGCAAAGCAGCGTCTGCATCGAGCCTCATAACTGTCTCTCGCACCCACCAACACACGCTCATGAGCCGTAGTGGTCCGCTGGGTGCGATCGGCAGGGTTTCCGCAGATGACACATATTGCGAGGGTCTTTGTGATATATTCAGCGACCGCCAAGAGCTGTGGCATCGGCTCAAAAGGGACTCCTCGGTAATCTTGATCCAGGCCAGCGATAATAACCCGCTTTCCTTGATTGGCCAGACTCTCAGCCACATCAACAAGATCGGGAGAGAAGAACTGTCCCTCATCGATGCCCACGACCTGTGCATCCTTTGAAAGAGCTATTATCTCTGTAGGATGTTTAACAGCCGTCGAAAGTAACTTATCCTCGCTATGGGATACGATATGGTTGGAGCTGTATCTGTTGTCTAGCCCAGGCTTAAAGATCGCGACGTTTTGCTTTGCAATTTGAGCACGTCGGATCCTTCTGATCAGCTCCTCGGTCTTACCGCTGAACATACATCCGGCGATTACTTCGATCCATCCTGTACCTTGCGGGGAGTATTGAATTGTCGGAGCACTCATTTTCTATTCCTCTTAAGATTGTCAGCGCCAAAGGGAAGAGGAAACAGCTCTTCAAGTGTGTACTGCCTGATCACTCCACGGCGATTCGTGATAAGCACGTCAATATTGCCTGCGAGATCCATCAAAACCTGTCTGCACGCGCCACAGGGTGGGGTAAACCCACTCTCATCAGTTGCAATTGCGATAGCCTTGAACCGACTGCTCCCCTCGGAAATTGCCTTGAAGATAGCAGTGCGTTCTGCACAAATCGTTAACGCAAAAGTGCTGATTTCAATGTTGCATCCGGTGAAAACTTTACCTGTCTTCGAAAGGAGGGCGGCCCCAACGCGGAACTGCGAATAGGGAGAGTGCGAGTGCTTTCGTGCAGCTTGGGCTCGTTTTGCGAGGGACTTATAGGTCATTCAATCATGTTCCAATGGAAGCTGCAGGAATATATTTATTGCTCGTCTTAATTGCAATGAAAGAATAGGGTTATGATAATTTTTCTCTTCCATTGGTTGAGTGGCCAAACTGTTTCTTGACATTCTATGGACTTCTTTAGAATCCCTCGAATGATGGTTGTGACTTTGTCAAGAGTCGAAGAAAGAGCCGAAGTTCATAAGCACCAGTGAAGATCCGACTCTTGTAACGCCATGAAGATAGGTTCCTGAGAAAAGAGATCTTCCATGGAGCGAGGGTCCGATCGTTTGTCTTGGGATAATATGATTGATGAACCGCGCGAAAGTTAATGATTTTTTTGTACAAGCGAGGGGTAAGCCACGGAGTATGGGGATTCCGCCTTAGGGTATACTGCGCCCATTCATGCGTTGCCCACTCATCAAGGTTTTTCGGATAGTTGAGCCCGCCTTCGACCGCATTGTCGTAAATAGTCCCGAATGGGACAGGGGTGTAGATGAATGGATGCATTTGGGATCGGGGATTGATTTCTTCGAGTTCATACATTAGATCGATGGTTGCGTCTATGTCCTCCTCGGTACGGGTTGGGTTTGCTCCCATGACAAATGAAAATTCTGACTGGATATCATACTTTGCACAGAGAGATGCGATGGACTTTGTCTTTTCGCGTGTCACTCCCCCCTTATCCATCAGCTTTAGCGTCTCATCCAGACCGGATTCGGCGCCGAAAAATATCATCCGCAACCCGCTCCTCTGCATCAATTCCCAGGTCTCTGGAGCATAGTTGAGAAGTGTATCGACTCGGCCCTCACCCCACCACTGTAAGTTGAAGCCGATGAGTCCTTTTGCCAGCGCAGCAACTCGACTCTCAGAGACAAAGAAATCGCTGTCATGGAATTCAATCCCGTTCAGACCGTAGCGACTCTTGAGGAGTTGAACAGTCTGCAGAGTGCGCTCGGGCGTTTCGGCTTTCCATCGACTATGGAAAACATCGACAACACCGCAGAAGTTACACTTATGCGGACATCCCACGCTTGACTCGTGACAGAATGTGCGACTCCCAATGAATGTCGGCAAAGCGTAATCATCCATGTTAATTCGGTGAAAGGGAAGAGGAGGACGCTCATTAGGATCGTAAATCGGGAGTTCCGGATTATGAATGAAGTTCCCATCTATCTTGTAGGAGGTATTCTCGACCTCGCTCGGGGGTTTATCCGCCAGTATGTTTTCGAGGAACTTCGGGAGGGATCGTTCTCCCTGACCCCTGACAACGTAATCTACATAATCAGAGTTGAGTACTGCCTCCGCATGCATCGATGGAAAATAACCACCCCAGATGATGGTCATTTTCGGGAACCTAGATTTCCACGTTTTGCAATGCGCGATCGCATTCAGCATCTGCGTCCCTGGCATGACGGAGACGGCGAGAATAACTTTTTCCTGGGAACTTCGAAGGAGCTTGGTAATGCTCTCATAAGCGTTTCGGTCAACATTCCCATCGACAAACACATAGTCATGCGATCCCTCAAGGACAGCTCCAAGAGCGAGTGTGGAGAGGGGAAGGCGACCCATCCTTGGAGGCGTGTTCTGGGGATAGTAAAGAATAATCATCGCTACCAGATGAAAAAGGCTTTTCTCTCGACACATGCGATTAGCAATATGCCGAACGGTTTGGGCCGCAGGTCAAGCACGTGTGAGTGTGATTTGAGTGATCTCCGGTGGGCAGTTGAGTCGAATTGGAAGTCCGACGGTTCCTATCCCGCGTGACACATACATATGGGTTTTGCCAAAGTGATACTTGCCCCAAACGTACCGGGATGCAAGGGAGGCGGGTGCCACTACAACATCTCCGAATCTTCCCAAAACAACTTGTCCTCCGTGCGTGTGTCCGCTTAGCACGAGATCGATATCCTTGTCAGCTGCCTGTTCCAGGTAATATGGTCGATGACAAAGGAGAATTTTGGGAATGTTGAGAGGAGCAACGCCCATTGCCTCATCCAGCTTCACCGGGACGCTTCGTGCACGGCCGACATCATCCACGCCAACAAGGTAAAATTTCCCATCACCTTTCTCGATGGTTGTCTTGTCGTTCCTCAGCAGTTTAATGCCGCACTCATCGACCTCCCTTGCGACCAACTCAGGATTGGCATTGTAGAAGTCGTGATTTCCCATGACTCCATAGACGCCAAGCGGTGCAGTCAGGTCACTAAATGCTTCGGCAAAAGGGTAGACTTCATCGAGATTACTGTTGACAAAGTCACCGTCAACAACAATCATGTCCGATGAGATCTTGTTCACGAGACGGACATATTCCTTCATCTCCGCTTTCAGCATGAATGGACTGGAATGAATGTCGCTAATAAGCGTTATCGTGAATCCTTCAAGTGCTGGAGAGAGATTGGAGATAGGAAAGTGTGCCTTAGTAAACTCGTGGTTTGACTTTTCAACGAGGAACCCGTATGCGCTTCCGCCAAATGAAGCTGCCGTAAGACCATACATACCTCGTCGAATAAAGGATCTTCGTGACGCATCAAACTCTTTGAATTGCGGTGTCGTTTGTACTGCAACAATTTTCTTCTTCGTAGAAGGAATCCATCGAGCAAGAGAAAACACCGCCTGGAACGGGAGGCGAACAATGAGCGAGACGAGGAAGATTATCCCAAGAAAGATAGTTGCACCATGCCAGATGAAAAAGGGATACATGGTGAAGAACTGAGTCCATACAGGAATACTGCTTGCATCGGGACGGAATGTTAGGACATAAATGGCAGCGCCCGTGAAAACCGAGCTTAGAATTCGGAGAATCCAAAGAACTTTACGATGGTTCGGAAAAGAACCCTTCAGCCAAATCGCGAGTCGCCAATAGACCAAAACCTGAAACAAGAGAAGAACAATCGTCACCCCTAATCTAAACATCCAATACCCAATACTCGTGAAGTAAACTCATGAAACTACGGAAAGCTCTGTGGTCTTAACGTTGCTGTTACGGTTTTAGTTCTCTTTTGTTGAAAACCTCAAGATCCGCTTTATTTGCTTCCGTTCTGATAGATTCAATGTAAGAAAATATCGACTTGGCGGTAAGAACATAGAGAACGGATACCAGGAACAACCGAGGGTAAGCAAGCGCAGTCAGAGCTCCCTTCCCGTCAAATCCACTAAAAATACTGTAAGGAATAAACCCAATAATCCCATATAGTCCAAGAAAAAGGAACCACTCTCTTTTCCTTCCGAACCGATGAAGAAGGGTTAACATCAAACCAGCAGGGAGCCAAAGGAGAAGGAAGTGATATGTTGCCGAGGCAGGTGAAATCAGAATGCCGGCGATGATAATGATGGAGACTGAAAGCTGCTCAAAAGAGACATCTTCGTGTCGCTGCTTGCCTTTGTACATCATCCAGGATGTGAATATTACAAGGAAAGAAGAGACGACAAGCTTTGATCCGATATAGAGAGGCGGGCTGTCAAACAAGGGGGTGGGATTGAACTGAGAGTCGAAAACAAACAGAGTGCGAAAGAGGCTGTCCCACGATTGAAAGGTAAAGGAAAAGGGGGTTTGAAGAATCAGATTCGATGCAAGATGTTTTGGCGCTTCGGTGAACAAGAACTGAGTGTGGATATTCCATCCCAAGGTAATGATGCTTATGCCGAGGATTGTGCACGCTGTGATCGTTGAAGCTATCACCAAACGCCACTGTTTCTTTAGAGCGAAGTACAGGACGACAACGGCCGCAAAGTACTTGATCGGGATGAACAAGCCAAAACAAATTCCAGCCAGCATCGGTCTCTTTGTTCTGAAGAAATAAAAGCCGGCAATAATGGAAAGGGAAAGTGCAATGTACATTTGTCCAAAACGAAAGCAGTTTATCAGGCCTGAACCGGCGAGGAGTACGACGAGCGCTGCATCCCAGATGTCACATTTCAGAATCTTCTGAAGAAGAAGTATTGACAGAAGGAGGAATAGGATGTTTGCTGCTGTGACAATCCTCAGTGCATTCAGGGGATTGAAAAACGCGACGGGTATGTATGCGAGAGCAGTGGGAGGGGGAAAGGGGGAGAACTTTCCTTGCTGAGTTATCCCGAAACGCTCAATCTGTTTCTGAAACCATGTTGTGCTGTAGAGCGAGTCAGCGGCACTTCCTTCCATTACCAGACGAGCAGACGTGTAGTAATTCGGGAAGTCCGTTCCAATGGTGGTGAACCCGGGGAGGATTCCTCGCACAAACACAAGCGCGGTGATGATTAAGGACAATGCAATGACAATGACATGTTTTGTGCTCATCCCTGTGAGATGCTCGCGTGCACGTCGGAGGAGAGTAGTGAATTTGCAGCAGCAAGAACTTCAGTGGTCGAGATTTCCTGCATGCACCGTGCGTTGAACGGACAGGTAAAGAGCTTGGCGTTGTAGAAATTAAGGCATGGACTGCAAGCGATCGCTTTATATACATTTGCCACATCGCCGTGCGATCCGTAAAACTTCGGAGACTCCGGCCCGAAGAGTCCAACAACGGGCGTTCCGACAGCCGCTGCTATATGCATGGGGCCGCTATCGTTTGTAATCAGAACTGTTGTCTGTTGAAATAACGCAATCAACTCGCCAAGACCAAGTAGCCCGGCAGAATTTGTTGCAACTCTCTGCAGAGATTTCCCGAAAGAGAAAATTTGGTCTACATACTTTCGTTCATCCTCATTACCGATCAGAACAAAGCGGTGTTGTGGTGTCTGCGAAGATAACTTTGTGATCAACTCCGCAAATTGTGAAAGCGCCCAGCGTCGTTCAAGAGATGTGACGCCGGCATTCACGTTTATGCAGATTACTTCATCGCTGGCCTCAACGAGGCTCAGTTTTTCACGCATCGACCTTTGTTCGTCAGGAGAAGCAGCCAAGGATTGAATTGGTGGTTCATTACCATTCCATCCAAAAGGGGAGAGATGCTGTAGGAATAAGATTCTGGCATGAGTTTCATGTGAGAGCTGTATTGGGTGGCTGAGGTTTCGACGACGCCAAATGGTAGGCAGCGAGAACCCAGTACGCACGGAGGCGCGAGTCCAAGCACTGATCAATGTCGAAAACTTTGAGAAGAACTCCAGATCGAACACCGCGTCCACTTTTGCCTTACGAAGATACCTGAGAACGCGGAGTGCATCGTCAAGGAATTGCACGGGCGTTGAAGTTCTAATTGAAAGTATTTCGTCCAGTCCATCCAGTCGTTCAAGGATTTCCCTGTTTGACTCAAACGACAAATAGAGAATTCGTGCGCGTGGAGATAGCTTGCGTAATATCCCAAGCATTGGAGTAGTAAGAAGAATACTCCCCAAGCCAAAAAACTTGATCACAAGGATATTCGCCCACCGATCGGGTGGAAGGGGCTGGGATCGCTTTCGGAAGAAGAGGCCGGTCATCCAGCATAGCGGAACCCCAAGAAATCGATCCAATGAACGTATGAGATTAATTCTCACGACTTAATGTCTCCACCTTTCCGTTGTAGCATAATGCAAAAGTGATCTCCCATCCGCCTGAGGAGTGGTGCTTTCGAAATCTTGTCGTCTACCGCTTCGAGCATTCGCATCGTGCGTGGAAATGATTTGTAAGGTTTAAGCGATGTGAGAGGTGGAGTGAGAATGTTGAGTCCGATGAGCCCTTTGACTGCAAAGTAACGAGAGAACGCGTTACTGACTTCAACCGGTGAAAAATAGTGTACTTGGATTGGATGTCCACTCACATTTGCAATAGTGCCAGACGTTTGTGATCGTCGAAACGCACTTCGAAATTTCCCACGAAGGAGAAATGATGTTGTTTCCCAAAGACACAGATCACTCATTACCGATGCGACGAAAGATCCACCAGGCTTGATGACGAACGCCAGTTGTTCAGCCACCAGAGAAAGATCTGAAGTGCAATTCAGGCCCCCCATATCGGAATACGCTCCGTCAAATTGATACCCAGAAATCCCTCTGAGATCCAAAAAAGAAAGTTCCATAGTCTTAATGCGCTCATCAAGCCCCTCATGATGGATTTTTGTCCGGGTTACTTCGACCATCGCTGGAGAGACATCAGTTGCCAACACGCGGTATCCTCTCTGACCGAGAGTAATTGCATCGGTACCGGTTCCGCAATTCAGCTCGAGAAGTGACGATCCATCCGCAAAAGTGTCAAAAAGCAACGACGCGAAAATCTTGCGCAGGCGACTTGTCGCGGGGAGAGATTCGAATGTTTCGTCATAATCTCTGGAGGCAAGATCGAATGCGGCCCGCGTTGAGGATACCGAATCAGAATGTGAATATGTTGAGACATTACGAGCGGACATGCTGGGTCAGGCTCATTCCAAGACGAGCAATTTTTGATTTCGCGTAGCTGATGGTCTTTGCCGCGAAACTTGCGTTCCCATTCTGGGAGAGTCTGTGATGCAGAACCTCGTTTACCATATGGCGTGTGGCAAACCAATAGAATTGACGCGAATATCTTCCTTTGAAATTAATGCCACGGTCGGTGGACGACCCCCATGGACCATCATTAATCAATGTATCCTCCAATTGATGATACATTGTTGTTCCCTTGATAGGGTAAGCGACGGTTGTCAGGTAGGTATCAGGATTGGTTTCCTTCAGATGCTGAATGGTTGCATCGATGTCTTCAACTCTTTCTCCAGGGTAACCAAGCATAACAAAGAGACCTGCTTCAATTCCAAATCGTTGCGCGCTCTTTGTAACAGAACGGATTTTCTCTGTGGTAACGCGGCGCTCCATCGCATCGAGGATTCGTTGCGATCCGCTCTCGGAACCGTACCAGATCCGGAAAGCGCCGAGTTCTGCCATCTTCCCGAGAATGTCATCATTGAGTCTGTCCGCGCGAGAAATGCATTCAAACGGGATGGCGAGTTCCCGTTTCTTCATTTCAGCGTAGAATTCGTAGAACCATTTATGGTTGATCGTAAACACATCATCGCAAAACCATAACTGGTCAGGCGTGTACTCGTTCAAGAGGAATTCTATCTCGTCAACAACTCGTCTCACCGAACGGCGCCTATGGGTTTCGCCAAACACTGAACGGCTACACCAGGTACAGGTGAATGGGCAACCTCGCGCGCAAATGAGGGAGACAGAGCCCCTTCCGTGATGTGTTCGCCATGTGTCTATGTACTGGCGAACATTGATGGCACCACGGTCGGGATCGGGTAGTGAGTCAAGATCAGGCACGAGCTGCCTTGCATCTGTCTGAACAAATCCTCCCGCAGCGTCCCGGTATGCGATACCCGCGATCCTCGTCATTTCTTTGCAGCCGCTCCTTAGTAAATGGGGTACGAGTTCGCTGAGAGTGTGCTCTGCCTCCCCAAGGACAGCAACGTCAGCGCCATGAAGCAAGAACTGTTCGGCGTGGTACGGAACCTCCGGCCCGCCGACGAGAACAATGGAACCTTGCGACTTGCAGAACGTGATCAGCTTGAGAACGTTCAGCTTGGTCATGAGGTTCACATAAATCCCGACGATAGGCGGCCTCCTCTGTTCGATCGCGCTATGGAATGCCTTTATTGATGAAAAAGTCGAATCAAATACTTCAACATCAAAACCTTTTTCCTTGAGATATGCAGAGAGGTAGAGAATTCCCAGAGGGGGATACGGCTTCATGACACGCTGTTCGGCAGGGTCATCCCGAAGAAAGTATCCGTGCGTCAGCAAAATATCCACGAGGGTCTCCGAACTTTCGTTTAGCTGCTTCGAGACGAGTTGCCGTTCCCGCTATGGGCAAGGGATCTTAGTTTCGACTCTAATGGAGGGAGTGTTACGAAATGGTATCCGACTGACGCAATCCGGCGAAGTCGACTTCGGTTGATTGAAGATGGGTTCAGGAACGACTCCTTCAGGAAGTCAAGACCCTGCCACATCCGGAATTGTTTGTGTGTCACTTTGTGCAGGACACGGTAGAATTCTGGTTGGTACCGCCCCTGAAACATTACCTCGAGGTCATCACTCTCCACCCAGTTATGCTTCGACCCCATTTGGTTTGCTACACGATCATAGAATTTTGTTCCCGGAAGGGGGTACGAAACGGAAATACCGATTTCATCAGGTTTGCAGTCCCTGACCATTTGCAGGGTCCGTTCAATATCTTCCTTTTCCTCACCGGGATACCCGTACTGCAGGAAGAAGCCAACGCGGATCCCGGCTTCCTGTAATCGGGCTGACGCCTCATAGATTTGTTCGACAGTGGTTCCTTTCTCCATCGCGTCGAGTACTTTTTGTGAGCCGGATTCTGCTCCCACCCAGACCGTATGGCACCCACTCCTCCGGAGGTGTTCCACAGTATCCTCCTTGAGAAGTAGATCAACTCTCGACAAACATTTGTAGGGGATCACAGCGTCTCGTTGCGTCACTTCCTCGCTAAAGGCGGGGATCCATCCCGGTCGTAATCCAAAGATGTCGTCACAAAACCAAAGATGGTCCGGCATGAGCTTTTCTTTCAGATAGAGCATCTCCTCAACTACATTTTGTGGGCTGCGTGAGTTGTACACCTGACCGTAAATCGGTTTTGCACACCAGTTGCAATGATAGGGGCAGCCTCGAGTGGTAACCATGTTGAGTGAGAAGTATCCGTGGCGCTCTTTCCAGAGATTTCGATATCGATGAACCTCAATGAGATCCCATGCTGGAAAAGGCATTGTGTCCAGATTCCTTGCGGCAGGACGCGGAGCATTGAGTGCGATCTCTCCATCGCGCTTATAGGAAAGTCCACGAATATTCTCAAGAGTTCCCTGTTCCCGCAGGAGAAACGCAATGCATTCGACCAGCGTTTGTTCTCCCTCTCCGCAAATGACATAGTCAACGCAATTGGCAAAATACTCCGTGAGGTGGTCAACAGAATCCGACCCATGCACCACGACGATACACCCCGCCTCCTTTGCGATCCTCGCCATGCGAAATGTAGCTTCGCGCATCCGAGACAAGCACATCTTTGTCAGATAATTGAAGTCATCATCAAAGACGAGTACAACACGCGGCCGTTCTCGAGAAATATGTTCGACCAGTTCTTCCTCAGCGGTTGCCAGCATGCTATCAAACAGGAAGACGGAAAAACCGTTATGGCGGAGAGAGCTTGCTGCATAGAGTGTTCCCAGAGGGGGATAGGGCATCATCGCCCTAAGTTCTTTTGTATCGAAATGAAGGAAGTAGGAATGTGTGAGCAAAACATCTTTTGCGGATGGTTTGGAAATAGCCATTCCTAGATTCTCCATCGAACATAGTGGTTTCGGCGGCGCCGTCTTTTGCCGATGTGTCGATCCTGCATAACCCAGACCAGGGGAGCATCTATAGAAAGTGAGGCGGAGGTAAGAGGGGGAAAAGCCACGAGAGTCACGCAGAGCATTGCCCCGAAAATGAAGGGTTTCATGGTTTCAACCCAAAATCCTGTAGTTTCTGACTGTAAAGCGCGAGGATCTTCTCCTCAAAATTTCCGACGTATGCGCGTGACTCATCTCGAGTGCTACGAAATATCTTTTTCCGAACGCTCTCCTCAAACTCCGGATACCGGCTTTGCCAAATCTGTTCCATTTTTGCCTGAAGATATCTGTCTATTGACTCCGTCGGTAGTCGGTTGAGAATTGTCTCGAACATTTTTTGTAACGCGCTCTTTTTGTTGCTTACCTTCGAGTGAGACATCATGCGTAGATCAAAATTAGGGAAGTAGTTCTTAATCCAAGTGTTTGCATCTAGGTAAGCCTGAAAGAGAGGGAGATTGTATAGTGGCTTCAAATGAGCTATCTCGGTCGCAACAAATATGTTTTCTTCTTCCGTTCGCAAATGATCGGTTGTAGCGAGATAATTCAAACAAAAGTATTTCTTCTTGTTGAAGAGGAAGATCTTTTTGAATGCGATCAGCAGAGTACGGGTAATCCAGAGTTTCCCCGGTTCGGTGAGAAGGAAAAAATCAACATCGCTATTGCGGGTCGTTGCGTTCTTTGAGAGATCACCGGAAACAAAAACCGCACGTACATATGGAAATCGCTTGATAATATGCATGAAGAACCTTGCCATGCGCCACAGATGGCGGGCGTGTTTTTCCTTCCTTGATCGTTGCTGGACAACGGGCTTATCTATTCCCCGAACAAAGTAGTAATCATTGTATTGGCGTATGATATTGCCGTCTGTGACCTTGCCGAGACAACGTCTGAACTCATCAAGCGATATAGTGTTTACCGGAAGGAACATATACAATTCAGCAGAAGAGAGAGGGTAATGCCAAATGTCGTAATAAAGAAGTGTACGGAGAACTCCGTCGCGAATAGTCAACTCTTTGTTGTCCGGAACAATATTCATGTCACAGCGTTTGAGTTATGAAACGGATGCCGGGGGAAAGTGACAGCTACAATATCCTAATTCCAAGTTCTTTTCGCAAGCTTTCCTTGTGGGTCAAGACCGATTTAAGTATCTTTTCATAACACCGTTCGCCATAATTGCCTTAGCAACGAATGTCCCGAATAATCTCGCGTATTCTCCGATCATCGTTCTTTAAGAAGTTCATTATTCTATGCGTATCGCTCATCGGTTTCTTTGTCCTCGTGAACTATATTATCATGCCGTTATATGTTCATCGGGGGAGGACCCTTACCATTCCCAACGTAACTGGTGTATCGATCGACAGCGCAATCGCTATACTCACGAATCTCGATCTCTCCCCCGTCCAGTCCGAAACCCGACCAGATCCGAAATATACTGTTGGCACTGTAGCTCAACAGAATCCGGAGGAAGGATCGATGGTAAAGCAAGGGCGAAGAGTGTATCTGACAGTGAGTGGTGGAGAGCAGCTTGTTAACGTGCCGTCGCTAAGAGGTATGTCCACGAGAGATGCCCGATTTACACTTGAACGGTACGGCTTTCGCCTCGGGAGAGTCCTCTATGATACGTCAGCACGATACCCCGAAAACACGATTTCAGCCCAGAGCGTTCCTCCACAAACGAAACTTTCCCGGGGATCCAAGGTTGGCATTACTATCAGCCGTGGAGCGATTATCGAGGAAGTTCATGTTCCGGAAGTAGTTGGGAAGACGTTGGGTGAAGGAGAGAAGGTGTTGGTGAAAGCAAACCTGAAAATCGGTAATATCACTTACCAAGTCAGCGAAGATCTCGTCCCAAATACTATCATCGATCAATTTCCCCGGTCTGGTGAGTCGGTGCAACGAGGCCAGGCAATTGATCTTTTTGTGGCGAAATTGACCGGACAGGACAATCCTGTACAACGAAAACGTTAAAGGGTTCCATGGTGAAGATTGCCCCATCACTGCTTTCTGCTGATTTTTCCATGCTTCGAGACCAGGTTTCGTTGGTGGAAAAGGCCGGTGCAGATTGGCTTCACCTGGATGTAATGGACGGGCACTTTGTCCCGAATATTACCTTTGGTCCTCCCATCATCAAGGCTCTCCGGTCGCATACAAAACTGCCATTCGATACCCATCTGATGATCGAAGACCCTGATCGATATCTTGAAGACTTCCGGTCTGCAGGTTCTGATGGGATCACTGTTCATTTCGAAGCTTGCCGTCATCTTCATCGTACCGTTCAGCGGATAAAAGATCTTGGTGCGAAGGCTGGCGTTTGTATAAATCCCGCAACACCGGTAGCTGCACTTCGAAACATTCTCCCCGACGTTGACCTCGTTCTCATCATGTCGGTAAATCCTGGATTCGGCGGACAGAAATTTATTCCGGGATCGTTAGAGAAACTCCGCGCGGTTACTGACGAGATGAAACAACGGAATCCAGGTCTCCACCTGGAAGTTGACGGCGGAATTGATGACAAAACCGCAACGTCTGTTGTAGCGGCGGGGGCTAACGTGCTAGTCGCCGGCAACTACATTTTTGGCGGCCAAGACATCGCAGGAGCGGTAGCAACATTGCGATCGAAGGCACAGCTAGCTCTTTCGTAATTCCTCTCTTTCACCCATGCCTGTTCGCTCAAAATAGTTTTCGCTTACCTCTTGACAAAAAGGAAATCCTCCCTTATATTCTTACCCAATACTCTCTGAATACCTAATATATTTATGTATAATCAACTGTCTGCATAATAAATGGTAAGACCGTGGTCTTAGACGAGATCGACGTGAAGATTCTCTCAGTTCTCCAGGAAAATGGAAGAACGAAAAGAAACATTCTTGCGGAAAAGGTTGGCTTATCCCTGCCTTCAGTCAGTGAACGGTTGAAGAAGTTGGAAGAGTCCGATATCATTACCGGATACTTCGCCACTGTGAACGCAATAAAGCTTGGCAAAGATATTACAGCCTTTATCTTTGTCACGGTTGATTCGTCGAAGCACTACAACTCGTTCCTTGAACACGCGCGTGGACTTGGTGAGATATTGGAATGCCACGCAATTACCGGGGAAGGTTCACACCTGCTAAAAATCCGAACAACGAACACAGCGTCGCTGGAAAAGCTCTTGGCGAAGATTCAAGCGTGGAATGGTGTGGTCAGCACACGAACAAATCTTGTTCTCTCGACGACGAAAGAGACGTTGAAAATTGACGTGGTAGCGACGAAATGATTTCGAATGCTCGAAATGAATTGAATTCTTCTTTATTATTCACTTTCTAACACAAAGGAACTCTTATGGCCCAGCAAGGCGGCAACACTGCAATCGCCAAAGTCTTCAAGCTCATTAAGGACGAAGACGTGAAAATGGTTGACTTCAAGTTCATGGATTTTCCCGGATCGTGGCAACATTTTTCTGTTCCCGTTTCGCAACTCTCCGAATCTTCCTTTGAGGAAGGCTTTGGCTTCGATGGATCGAGTATTCGGGGATGGAAAGCAATCAATGAAAGTGACATGCTCATCATCCCGGACGCATCGACAGGGAAGATAGATCATTTCATTGATGTGAAATCGCTGAGCCTGATATGCGACGTTCATGATCCGCTTACGAAGGAAAAGTACGAACGCTGTCCGAGGAGTATTGCGCAGCGTGCAGAGGCATATATGAAGTCGACTGGAATAGCGGATACTTCATACTTTGGCTTCGAGGCGGAGTTCTTCATTTTTGATGATGTTCGATTTGATACAAACGAGCATTGCAGCTACTACTATCTCGATTCAATCGAAGGCCGCTGGAATTCGGGTCGTGATGAAATGCCGAACCTTGGATATAAACCTCGCTACAAGGAAGGCTATTTTCCAGTTCCACCGACCGACCATCTGCAAGACCTGCGAAATGAAATGACGCAAAATCTCATCCGGGCCGGGTTAGAGGTGGAGGCGCAACACCACGAAGTAGCCACTGGAGGTCAATCGGAGATCGATCTTCGCTTTGCACCGCTGCTGAAGTCGGCCGACGACATGCTGCTTTTTAAATATGTCATCAAGAACACTGCCCGTCTTCGGGGAAAGAGTGTAACCTTCATGCCAAAGCCGCTCTTTGGTGACAACGGGTCAGGGATGCACGTACATCAGAGTCTCTGGAAGAACGACAAGCCTCTGTTCTATGGTGATAAGTATGCCAACCTCAGCGATACGGCTTTGCATTATATTGGAGGCCTGTTGAAGCATGCTCCAGCTCTCTGTGCGATCACCAACCCTACGACCAATTCGTACAAGCGGCTTGTACCGGGCTTCGAAGCGCCCGTGAACCTTGCTTATTCTCAAAGAAATAGAAGCGCATCGATCCGCATTCCAATGTACTCCTCGAGTCCAAAAGCAAAACGTTTAGAGTTTCGGTGTCCTGATCCAGCCTGCAACCCGTATCTTGCGTTCTCCGCACTACTTCTTGCGGGGCTTGATGGAGTCATGAATCGGATTGATCCAGGCGATCCGCTCGACAAAGATATCTACGATCTTGAGCCGGAAGAACTGAAGAATGTTCCTTCCACTCCAGGTTCATTGGAGGAAGCGTTGCACGCTCTTGAGAGAGACCATGACTTCCTACTGAAGGGAGATGTTTTCACTACAGACGTAATCGACACCTGGATTCGTTATAAGATGGATAGAGAAGTGAAACCTATGTCCCTTAGACCGCATCCTTACGAGTTCGGACTTTATTACGACGTGTAGTACTTTTTCGAGAATGATCGCGTAATCCCGTGGCGACATTAAGTAGTCACGGGATTTGTTTTGTTCCGGAAAACGAATCCGACAGGCTTGTTTTTCGGAGTGATTATGACTATTTTCGGGTCATGACGAAGAAGAACATTCTTTATGAAACCCGAGAGCGCAAAGCATTCATTACTTTGAACCGTCCTGAAAAGCGGAACGCACTCGACGATGGGATTGTAAAAGAGTTGACGCAATGTTTCCTCAACGCCCAAAAAGACCCGAATGTCAAAGTAGTTATCTTGGCGGCCGCTGGACCAGCATTTTGTGCGGGGGCCGACCTCGATTATCTACAACGCCTGCAGAGTTTTGATCTTGATGAGAATCGAGCCGACTCTCGGCAGCTTGCCGGGCTTTTTCGAACGATCTATGAACTTCGAAAGCCAGTCATTGCAATGGTGAACGGACCTGCGCTTGCCGGCGGTTGCGGCCTGGCTTCTCTATGCGATTTTATTATTGCATCAAAAGAACGGGCCACATTCGGGTACACGGAGGCTCGCATTGGATTCATTCCGGCGATTGTGATGATCTTCTTGATTAAACGCTTGGGGGAGGGACGAGCCCGGGAGCTTGTTCTTCGCGGGCACATCATCTCGGCGGAGGAAGCAGAATCGATTCAGTTGATCACCAAGGCAGTGCCGGAATCAACGTTGCAAAACATGGTGGACGGGTTGGCAGATGAACTCATCGAACGGAACAGCCTCACTGCGATGGGGTTGTCGAAGGAGATGCTTTCGAAGCTTCAAGGGTTGAATCTCCAGGATGCGTTGGACTTTGCCGCAAACATGAATGCGGCAGCTCGTATGACACAAGATTGCAAACATGGCATTTCTTCTTTTCTCAACAAGGAAAAAATCAAATGGTAGATCGCGAGAGGGCTGATTTGCTTTCAGCGATTCGAAGCGTACCAGACTTCCCGAAGAAGGGGATTATATTTCGGGACATCACCACCTTGTTGAAAGATGCTGGTTCATTTCGCCGGGTCGTAGATATTTTGTACGAAAAGTACAAAAAGGTACCCGTCGATAAGATCGTCAGCGTTGAATCAAGAGGTTTTATCTTTGCGGGGCCTCTCGCGTATAAGATGAATATCGGATTTGTTCCTATTCGCAAACCGAACAAACTGCCGGCGGAAACCGCGCGTAAGGAGTACGCACTTGAATATGGAACGGACGCAATTGAAATTCACAAAGATGCAATACGCGCGGGTGACCGCATTCTTCTTCACGATGATCTCTTGGCAACAGGAGGGACCATCGCAGCAGCGGCGGATCTCGTTGAAAGTCTCGGCGGCGTTGTTGTAGGGATGTCCTTTCTCGTTGAGCTATGCTTCCTTGCAGGAAGAAAACGTCTTTCCAAGTACGACATTTTTTCCATTCTCCAATACGAGACTGAGTAAGCCTCGACCTCTCTTCCTTGCTATAACTTTTTTTTCTTCTTGTCGTATACTGCTCATGCTCTTTTACTTGACGGAAAGAACTTTTTTCCCTAAATTATGACCACTTGGTCATATCATGAACTAGTCGTTCATTAATATGAACAGTTAGTCTTTCCGAGGCCCCAGATAGTCTTTGTTTTGGAGGAAATTATGGCCGTACACCAGCAGTTACAGCGCAGAGAGCGTGAACGACTTGCAAGACGAAAAGATATCATGCAGGCAGCACGTTCCGTTTTTGCAAAACATGGGTACAAAAACGCAACACTTGAGCAAATAGCCCGCAGGGCTGAATTTGCAAAGGGAACATTCTATAATTATTTCGATAGCAAATCGGACATCTTTCAGGAAATCCTGGTTTCGTTGCTCGATCAGATGGCTGTGGTTGCCCGTGAGACAATGAATGAAGGGGGAACGACTCGGGAAAAATTCCATCGTTACTCTGTTCGAATCATAAATCTCTTCAAAGAGGAAGAGGATTTTCTCAAAATAGTCATGCGAGAAATGAACCGGATGATGTTGGAAGAACAACATGAAAAGCTGGCGTATTTTCGGAAGAAATTTCATCGTATGAAAGACATCCTTGCAGAGTCACTCAGGGCAGATATCGCGAAAGGCCGCGTTGTAAATGAAAAGCCGGAGGAACTTGCTCACCTTTTTATTGAAATGATCCATATTCGCTCTGCTCGCTGCTCTCGTGATGAAGGAAGTCTTGTGGCCCTGGATCCTGAGAAGGAATCCGCTTTTATCGTTAAGCTGTTCTTCGACGGAGCCTCCACCCGTTAGTACAAGTTGAAACATCCTATAAACACCCTATAATGATTCCGATGAAACGAAATATCATATTCACACCCTTCCTGATGCTCTTGATGACCCAGTTTGTAGGGGCGCAAGAACAGACTGCTCTTCAAGTCACGCTCGATGAGGCGATTCGGATTGCACTGGAGCGCAACCATGATCTTTCCGCTGCTCGATTTGAGGTAACAAAAGCGGATAAGCAAGTTAAAGAAGCTTTCGGTCTTGCTCTTCCGTCGGTGGACTTCGCAGCCACGTACTCGAGAGCATTGAAGCGACCTGTCTTCTTTCTTCCGGATTTTGATGACCCGGAGAGTGGAAGAGTCGTTCCAATACAAATCGGATCGGAGAATTCCATTGATCTCACTTTTTCAGCACGGCAGGTTCTTTTTAATTCTGCGGTGTTCACCGGCGTTGGGACTGCAAAGATTTACTCGGAAGCAGCTCGCGATTTGTATCAAGCGAAAGAGAATGCAACCGTCGCAAGTGTGCGGAGAGCGTTTTATTCGGTTCTTCTTGCGGGCGAAGGAAGAACAATTATGCACTCAACCTTGAAGAACGCCGAGGAAAACCTGAAGAATGCAAGAGTCCTTTCGTCTGCCGGTCTCGTATCGGAATATGACGCATTGCGCGCCGAAGTCAGTTATGAGAACCTGAAGCCCGACGTGATGAAAGCGGAAGATGATTACGTTCTTGCGCTGAATACTCTCCGCATTGCCATGGGGATTTCCGCCGAGCAGCCCCTCGAAGTCGTTGGTCTACTTCAGCCTGACATTGTTGATGAACAGCATCTCACGAATGCCGTTGAGGATGCGGTGAAGATGAATCCCTCGCTGGAAGCCCTTCGAAAACAAACGGACGTCAACGAGGCGATTGTATCAATCGAACGGTCAAACTATCTCCCGACTCTCTCTGCCTTTGGAAATTATCAACTGCAGGCGCAAAAGAACCAGTTCAATTTTTCAACAAACGACTTTATTGGAAGTTCCGTTGTCGGAGTGAATCTGTCGTTCAATGTTTTCAAAGGATTTCAAACGAACGCTCGCGTCGAACAAGCGACCCTTGACCACCGACGATCGCAGGAACAACTGGCATCGATGGAATCGACCCTCCGGACGCAAGTTGAATCAATGATACTCCGGCTTCGGTGGGCGCAAAAGCAAATTGGTGTTCATGAAAAGACTATTGCGCAAGCTGAGAAAGGGTATCGGATTGTCGCCACCCGATTTGCTTCTGGTTCAGGCACTCAGTTGGAGGTCAACGATGCCCAGCTCGCGTTGAACAGGGCCCAAGTAAATCGCATCGAAGCAATTTATCAATACCTCCTTGCTGCCACCGATATAGAGCAAGCGCTGGGAGGTCTTAACAAACATTCTAGAAAGATACAGTAAAATGGTGGAAATGACTATGAAACCGCTCGCATGCCTTCGGAACATAATGCTTGTGTTCGCAGCGACACTAACATTGCTCTCGTGCGGAAACTCCAATGCAGACATTGACAAATCAAAACACGAAGCCCCGGCGGCAGATCCGGTTCCAGTGAAAATACAGGAAATCCAACCCTCCCCATTCTTCGAGACAATTCAGGTTGTCGGAATTATCAAAGCGTACGACGACATCTTGCTCAGCGCGGAAGAAGGAGGGACGATAAAGGAATGGCGATATCGCAAGGGCCAATTCGTTCCGAAAGATTCCATTGTTGCTGTTTTGAAAGATGATGTGTTGAAGGCAAGTTTCGAAGCCGCCTTGGCTCAATACAAGATGGCTGAAATGAATTACGAGAAGCAGGATCAGGTGTTCAAAGAACAGGGGATTAGCAAGTTGCAGGTGATGAATGCCGAGTACAGTCGGGATGCTGCCAGAGCCCAAGCAGAGTTAATGAAGGCCCGATGGGAACGAACACGTCTGCGCAGTCCTGTTGCCGGAATACTGGAAGAGCGTTACCTGGATGAGGCCGAACTTGCAGGATCCGGAGTTCCCGTCGCCCGCATCGTCAATGTAAGCACGGTAAAGGTCCTGATCACAATTCCCGAAAGTTATGCCGGTTCCATGAAGCAGGGAGCGCCGATGGAATTCCGCGTTCCTGCGCTCCCCGGGAAAGTGTACACAGGGACAATAAGTTACATCAGCTCAACTGTTTCCCCCGACAACAGAGCGCTCTCCGCGGAGGCAGTCGTCCCAAACCGGGATCGTGTTCTTCGTCCTGAAATGGTTGCGAAAGTGACAATTGCTCAATCGGTCCCAAGGGATGCTTTGGTAGTGCAAGAAGAATTCGTGCAGCAGCTCGATCAAAATCGCGCCGTGGTCTATGTTATTGCTGACCAAGTTGCAGAGGAACGAAAGGTCACTCTTGGAGGACGCGAAAAAAATACAGTGGAAGTACTCTCTGGTTTGCGACCGGGTGACAAAGTAGTCGTTTCGGGATATAAGAAACTCGTCGATGGGCAAGCTGTAAAGATTCTTCAATAGACTGAGATGCTATGCGTATTTCCAACATTGCTGTAGATAACAGGGTTGCAGTTTATATTCTCATCACCATCATTGTGGTCGTAGGGACAACATCATACATGTCCCTTCCAAGAGAATCGGCACCCGACATTACCCTCCCGCTCATCATTGTCTCAACACCTTACATTGGGGTTTCCTCGGAGGACATTGAGGGGCTCGTGACGCAACCCCTGGAGCGGAACCTTAAATCTGTGAAAAACCTCAACAAGATTACTTCCGTTTCAAAAGAGGGACTCTCAACCATCCAGGTGGAGTTTACAACGGATGTGGTAATTGACGAGGCGATCAGAAGGGTCCGCGACAAGGTGAACTCTACAATTTCTGAACTTCCCTTGGATATTCTTGATCCCGTCATTACGGAAATCAACTTCAGTGAATTTCCAATCCTCTTTGTCAATGTCGGGGGTGAATTCGGAGTGGCGAGGCTCCGCACTGTGGCAAAGGAACTCAAGGAAAAAGTGGAAACCGTGCCCGGCGTACTTCGTGTGGACATGAACGGTGCGATTGAACCGGAAGTCCAGGTAAATTGCGACGTTGCACTGTTGAACGGTTATCAGGTTGGCTTCGGCGATGTCATCAATGCGATCAAGAATGAGAATGTGTCCACCCCGGGAGGATTGATCGATGACGGTACCCAGAGCTTGTCGGTGCGCATACCTGGGGAGTTCAAACATGTCCGGCCACTGGAGGATGTTGTTGTTAAACTCATCAATGGCAAGCCAATTCATATACGTGATGTTGCAACAGTCTATTATGGATTTGAAGATCGACAGACTCATGCAAGGTTAAACGGTCAAGAAGTGGTTTCGCTCGCAGTACGGAAGCGTGCCGGTGAAAACCTGATCAACATCGCGACCGAGGTGAAGAAAATCGTAAACGAGGAGCAGCCGAAACTGCCACCCGGGTTGAATCTGACGATCTCGAACGATCAATCGATTCAAATTGCACGAAGTGTTAGAGAATTAGAAAACAGCATCATGACCGGAATGTTCCTTGTTGTGGTGGTGCTCTTCATGTTTTTTGGATTCAAGAACTCCTTGCTGATTTCGACTGCGATTCCGCTCTCGATGCTCATAGGATTTATTGTTCTTGCGGGATCGGGTATTACCCTTAACTTTGTTGTACTATTCGCACTCGTTCTTGTACTGGGTATTCTTGTTGATGATGCTGTCGTGGTTATTGAGAATATCTACCGTCACCAACAGTCATTGGATGAGGACCCGATCACTGCGGCGAAGAAAGGAACCGCGGAAGTTGCAATCCCTGTTATCACCTCTACGCTGACAACGCTCGCTGCTTTCATCCCGATGCTTTTTTGGCCCGGCGTCGTAGGAGATTTCATGTGGTATCTTCCTTCAACGCTAATCTTCACGCTGGGTGCCTCGCTCTTTGTGGCTTTTGTAGTCAGTCCCGTACAAGGCGCGCAATGGATTGATTATCGGAAGCAGATACGAAAGGCGAAGGAAAATCTTGAGCACCCCACATGGTGGAAAAGATATAACCCTATTACCATCACCTATCGGAAAGTGGATGAAGAGTTGTTTCCGTGGGCACAGGAAAAGTACGCCAAAACTTTAGCGTGGACGTTAGACCATAAGTTCCTGACGTTAGGAGGAACGTTAGGATTTCTCTTTTTGGTCATTGTGCTCCTGGTGGTTTTCTATCCGGGGGATGAGTTTTTCCCGAACATAGAGCCCAATCTGGTCAATGTACAAATAGAGACTCCTCCAGGAACATCTCTCGAAGTTACGAATAGTATCGCCCACGTGGTGGAAGACCGGTTGAAAAGAGCTACTGGTGCCAATGATATGGAGTTTGTCGTTTCCAGCGTTGGCACATCCGATAATCCCTTTGACTTCGGTGGCCAGGGGACACCAAACAAAGGTACGATCGCCGTGAATTTTCTTGAAAAGAAAAAGCGTCAGCAGAGTACTTTCAGCACTCTCGAGCACATTCGCGAGGGGGTCGCAGGCATTCCCGGCGGAGACATTAAGGTGGTGAAGCAGGCCGTAGGACCTCCCGTAGGCGCTGCAGTTTCCATAGAAGTGTCGGGCGAAAGTTATAATGAGCTTACGACATTAAGCCGGGCCATCCAGGATCGTATCCGGAACATTCCCAATCTTGTTGACCTGAAAGATAATTATGACGCAGGAAAGCCTGAAGTGCAGGTCGACGTTGATCGAGAGCGCGCTGCTCTCTTTCATATGAATACGTCACAGGTTGCATCGACCGTGCGTGCCGCTATTAATGGGGTCGAGGCGTCAAAATATCGCGTTGGCGAGGACGAGTATTCCATACGTGTTCGACTGAAGGACGATCAACGGACCTCAGTGCGGGATCTTGAAAACTTGAACATCACATTTCGGAATAACCAGGGGAAGCTCCTTTCCATCCCGCTTGTCTCGGTAGCGTCGCTCCGCACGACGACCGGTGTTTCCGATATTCATCGAAAAGATCAGAAGCGAGTTGTTACGATCACTGGCGACGCGCAAGGCCGAAGCGGACCCGAAGTCCTTCGCGATGTAAAAACGGCTGTTGCAGGTTTCTCTCTTCCGGCAGGATACGAGATCAAGTTCACCGGAGAAGATGAGGAACAGCAGAAGGCAATGTCCTTTCTCCTGAACGCGTTTGTCATCACGCTTCTTCTCGTTTTCTTTGTTCTGGTTGCCGAATTCAACTCGCTCAAAGTTCCTTTTGTCATTATGCTGTCCGTTGGTCTTTCAATGATCGGTGTGTTTATTGGCCAGATCGTCACGCAAATTCCCTTCAGCACCATCATGACAGGGGTCGGGATTATTGCACTCGCAGGGATAGTTGTCAAAAATGCCATCGTACTTTTGGACTTCGTAAAAAATCTCCATGCGAGCGGATTGCCTATGAATGAGGCCCTGATTGAAGCAGGGAGGACTCGTCTTCGCCCGGTACTATTGACGGCAGCGACCACCGTTTTGGGAATTGCGCCCCTGGCGACAGGATTCGATTTTGACTGGAGGGGGTTACATTTTGTTATCGGCGCCGAGAGCGCCGATTTCTGGCGCCCGTTAGGCGTGGCAATCATCTTTGGATTGACAATCTCTACATTCTTGACTCTCGTCGTGGTTCCGACTTTTTATGCCCTGCTCGATGAAGCTGTTACGAAGATCAAGTCATGGATCGGAGCACTTCGTCTGCGTGCTGGAAGTAAGTCCGGGATTGCGGTGAGTCATGAGTAGTCCCTATTCAAGCGGGGGCTCAGGTGGCTTGTGCCTTGGATCCCGATCCTCTTTGCGGATGATGATCGATGGGCCGTATTCGTTCAGTAGATCCTGGCAGAGGTCACGAGCTTCAAGTATATAGAGAGTCGCAATTTTCACCGCCATTGCGTTGTGCTCGGCGACGCTGGAAATATTCCAGAACATCTGTCGCCCAAGTTTCCATGGAGGCTCAAAGCCTGAATATCCCTCAATGGCTGTTCGGTACTCAAGGAAGCGGGTTGCCACAATTGTCTCCCACTCAGCTTGCTGAATAGATGATGCCCCCTGTTCCTGAATATGTTGAATGAACTCGGTCTTCATCCCACTGTAGATTTTTTCTGCAACCCGTGGTGGAGCGGACCGCCGGATCGCCATATCTCCACCGAACATCAGAGCGATCATCACTTCTCCGGCATATTGCGGGTCAAGCTCAGGGTCGGGCCCGAGTAACGCATCGACAAACTTGTCCAGTGAGAGACTTTCGCTCCCCTCCATCCCCTTCCGAAGCGATTCATACAAAATCGCTCCCACTTCTTCAGGGCTTCGATGTTTTTTGAATAGTCTCATGTTTTTTATCGTTCAGTGAACACAACGTACATCTTAAAACGTTTGATCGCCATATTCAAGGGCACAGCATTGAAAGAATCACATTGCAGTAATTATTAAAAAGTGGTATACTCCTAATGAATTGATATACATTGCTTTGGATGATATTCTAAAGAAGTTGAGACATGGTTCAATGCCCCACATGCGGCTCCGAGAATAGCCCGTTCGTGTCCATATGTGTGAGTTGCAAGAGTTTCTTGCGAGCGAAAGTAGAGAATCTCGATCTTTTTGCAACGCTTTGGTTGATGGTGGAAAGCCCAAGAACAGCGTTTCTGAGGATTGTTAGTTCAAAGCACAAGAACTATGCGGTTTTGTTGAGTGCATTCTTTGGGATAGCGGTAACGTATGAGTTTTTTTGGTTAATGCGGTGGGGAAATAGCTCGTCGAATCTGTTCAGCCTTCTCGCCGGCGGGTTGGTTGCGGGTCCATTGGTAGGAATTCTGCTTTTGGGAGCAACTGCATTCTTTCTGCGGCAAATAAAGCCGAAATCAACTTGGAAGGACACATATGCTGTAGTGGCCTATGCAGGTGTTCCGATGGTATTTTCGCTTGTGTTCATTTTTCCCGTTGAGATTGCAGTCTTCGGTCTTTTTTTCTTTGGTTCTAATCCACCGCCGAGTGTTCTGGATCCGGTTCCATATTATACATTACGAACAATTTCAGCCCTGACTGGATTCTGGGCTATTCTCCTATTGGGCCTTGCAATATCGGTGATCAAGGAGATCCCTATTCGTCGAGGAGTTTCGTACTCCCTGATAATGTTTGCCGGTATTGCTGGTTCTCTTGTTGCGATAAAAAGTCTCTAGGGAAATGAATGACCAAGGAAGAGTTCGAGCGAATCGTTCAAGAGGAAGTGGACGCATTACCAGGCCAGTATTCCGAATTAGACAACGTCCGCGTTATTGTGGAGGATGAGCCTTCAGCGCGGACAATTGGGAAAATGGGAATGAACAATACATCGATGCTTCTTGGGTTATACGAAGGCATTCCTCGCCCTCACCGTGGCACTGCGTATGGAATGTACCCGGTTGTCCCGGACACGATCACCTTGTTCCGGCACAACATCATAAAAGTCGGGAAAACTCCCAATGGAATTAGAGAACAGATCAAGGATACACTGATCCATGAGATCGGGCACTACTTCGGTCTTTCGGAATTAGAGATTAGGAATGCTGGATACTGATTTAGAAAAACGCCATCACACACTGAAAGGTACTTGTATGCCGAAAGTAATGTTCACGATTTCTTACAGCGTCAAACCGGGAAGGCGCGAAGAATATCTTGAGTTAATAGGAAAGATGAAAGCGCACTTGGCAAACGCTGTGTCCCCATCCTATTCGGTGTTTGAAGCAAAGAACAAACAGAACCAGTTTACCGAAGTCTTTCTGACCAATAGTATGGAGGAATTCGATGCGCTTGATGACCAGGATGAGGCAACCGAAGCAATGGTGAATCAGATGGAGGAGTACATCGACGAAGGGTCAAAAAAGTATAGTACGCTGGTAGAGGCATAAACGCTCGATCGTGTTCATTAACATAGAAGCATGGCTTTAAAAAAGCGGATTGATCCCATAGCACAATTGATGCAGGAGCATGATGAGGCTCTCCTGAAGCTAAGTTCATTACGAAAGGCTTCGCAGTCAATTGCCGAGAGGGGGTTTACAGAAGAGGCGTTTGACGATGTTCTCTCTGCACTTGAGTTTATCGAGGAAGAGGTGAGCGTGCATAACAAGAGCGAGGAGGATGCACTGTTTCCTGTGCTTGAACGTTATGTTGAAGGTCCTACGAAGCTCATGCGTCAAGAACATAAAGAAATGAAAAAGGAGTTTCGGAAGCTCCGAAGCGTCGTCATTAAGGTTGGCAAAAATCGGGGTGACCGCGATGCCGATCGGGAGTTGCAGGATACTTCAAGGGTCATCATCCAGCGTTTTGTAAACCACATCCATAAGGAAAATCACATTCTTTTTCCCCTCGTACAAAAATTCCTGACGAAGGATGCACTGCGCGAAGTAGCGCGACGAATGTTGTAGGAAATGACAAACACCCAGATAACTGCCGCTTCTCTTCGAACCCTCCTAACAACCGTTTTTGCACTTCACCACCAGGAAAAACAACTCACTATTCTTTTTGACATTCCGGGTGGAGGCGTAGATGATTCTGATCCCTGGAGGGACCGAAGAGCAATCGCAAGAGAATGGTATGACCTTCTTCGAAAAGACACCGCGGACAAGCTCTTCGAGAGAGTTATCCTGGGTTGGTATGACAACGTTGGCTCGAATAACAATGACCTTCCCATGTCGGTTACGGTCACCGAAGGAGACGTATCTGAGAGCAATTTATCCCGGGGTAATCAATCAGATTTGTTGCAGATCATATCAGATTCAACTGTCGTTCTTGCTCTTACGCAATTTTCGGCTACCGCGCCTCTAAAGATTATGGCAAGGGGACTCTCCTTCAAAGGTGCGTCCATGCCGGGATTCTCTCGTGAAATGATTCCGGCACTTAGTCTCGACTATGAAATGGTTGATGCCCGGGTAAGGGAGTTCAAGGGCAGAATGGATCGTGCAGAAGCGGTATCAATGGACTTTGAGACCCCGCGGGGGAATTTCTCTATGTACTTCGATCTTCGATTTCGAACCGGGCACGCAAGTGGTGGTCTGATGCGGGAGCCGGGAATGGTAGGCAACCTCCCGTCGGGGGAGGCGTACATCGTTCCTTACGAAGGAGAGAAACCTGAAGAGGAGAGCAAGACGAAAGGCACACTACCAGTACAGTTTGAAGATGAAATCGTATTGTATCGGGTTGAGAAAAACCGCGCAACAGAGATCCTCTCGACCGGAAGACATTCGTCTTCTGAAAAGAAGTTGATTCAAGACGAACCAGCATACGGCAACATTGCCGAGGTCGGAATCGGCGTTCTAGGTGAGTGGGGGATAGAAGCGGTTGGGAGCATCCTTTTGGATGAAAAGCTTGGTCCACACATTGCTTTCGGGCGTAGCGATCATTTTGGCGGAATCACAACCCCAGGTTCGTTCAAAGATAGAAAAAAGGTTGTGCACATAGACAGAGTCTACGTCCCTTCAGCGCAACCAAGTGTAAAAGTCGACCAGATTACGTTTCACTACCAAAATGGGAAACATGAGCTGGCCATGAAAGCTAGTAAATATGTTATTTAGGTAATAATGGTTAAGTCTCTGACTCATTTCGTATTGTTCCATCTCTTTGAATGATTTAATATGAATAGTAATCCCCGGCCAACTGTGCCTGCAGTCAGGAGCTTCAAACAGACCTCAGCGGAATTAATAGAAATCCGATGGACCGACGGTCATCAAGGGTTGGTCTCACTAGCAACGCTGCGAGACAGGTGTCCATGCGCGGGCTGTTCCGGAGAATCTATCCTGTTCGAATCGTACAGTCCACCGGAGCAAGACAAAAAAACCCCGGGGCGATATGAGCTTAAATCGGCTTCGTCTGTTGGCAATTATGCGTTGAAAATTGTCTGGGGAGATGGTCATGACCTCGGCATTTATTCATGGGAGCACATTCGATCTCTTTGCGAATGCAACGAATGCCTTGGGGGCAAGCGCCCTGGATTGAAGAAGTGAGGATAGACCAACTGTAATCAGTGAGTACTATGAGCGCATTTGATTTGTTCAGGAGCTTTAACGAATCGTTGCCGAAGGACGGACGTGATTCGATCGCGGAGTTTATGAATGAGCACATGAGAGAACTAATGGCAGCCAGAAGCGAAGATGCCAGAACTCGCTTGGTGCAGGAGTATATTAAGACGGTAAAATCTCGGATCAGCAAAAGGAAAAATTCATAAAGAGAATAAACTTAAGGAGGAGCCATGTTAGTATCTTTGATCATAATGGGTAGTCTCTTACTAAGTCAACCATCGATGAAGGATGACAAGCATCGCCTCTATGGGTCAGAATTCTCGAAAGGCAAGGTCGTGTCAATAAACGATGCCTTATCTCATCCGGATACCTACGATGAGCAAATTGTCACCATCGAAGCGACTGTTTCATCAGTTTGTGAAATGAAGGGCTGCTGGATGTATGTCACCGATGGGGCGTATGAGATCAGAGTGAACTTCAAAGACTACGCATTTTTTGTTCCGTATGATTCTCCAAGAAAACAAGTAAAGATCCAGGGAAAGATCTACAAGAAAATAGTTGATAAGAACACCCTGAAACACTGGGCTGAAGATTCAAAGTCTGCCGATACTAATCCGAAGGACTTCAGTAAGGACAAACTGATGGTTCTTTTTGAAGCCTCAGGGGTCCTGATGGAGGGAGGTTCACCCCTATCCGAAGAACAAAAAGAAGCAATTTCGGGGGAGAAAGAGTGACAAGCGTGAAGATCGTCAGCGCTTTTGCATAGTTGCTGAAAGCTCTATCCGGTTGCCGTTTCGCAAAACCTCGACCTCAACGATATCTCCTGCTTTCAACTCCCCAAGGATTGCCATGTAGTCATAAATGTTCAAGACGTTCTTTCCACCCATCTTTACGATGATATCCCCACCCAGCATTCCTGCTTTGGCTGCGGGCCCTTCCGCACGTACACCTCCTACCTTCATCCCATTTGGTGTTTCACCGTAATCAGGAATAATGCCTAGTGTTACCTTGAATCCGCGAGCATCTCCCCGGCTGGAAGAAGAAGGGACATTGACATAATCAGGACGCTCGTCCGTTTGGAGGATATTCTCAGCCACCTTTTGAACGTACCGTAGGACATTTTCCTCTCCACCGTAATTAAGTAAGCCCCAATCATCGGATGGCTTATGGTAATCGTTGTGTGTTCCCGTAAAGAAGAAAAGGACCGGAATATTTTTTCCATAGAAGGAAGAATGGTCGCTGGGACCGAATCCGTCTGCAATAAACGAAAGCGCAAAGAGGCTGTCATGCTCCGAGGTACGGTTTTCCTTCGTGAGTATGTTTTCCCAGCTCGAGGAAGTGCCTGTCCCATAGACGGTCAGTTTCCTGGACTCCTGCAGTCGTCCTATCATATCCATGTTTATCATTGCGATCGTATTTTCAAGATGGAGGAGAGGATGCTGAACATAGTACGATGAACCGAGGAGACCCAGTTCCTCGCCGGAAAATGCTAGAAACAAGATGGATCGTTTTAGATGATCTCGTTGTCCTACAAAGAATTGTGCGAGTTCAAGTAATCCAGCAGTTCCCGATGCATTATCATCCGCGCCATTGTGTACAGCGTCCTCGTCAGGGCTTAGTGAGCCAGAACCTTCGCCGCCATGTCCGAGGTGATCAAAGTGTGCACCTATTACGAGCACATCATCGTTCTGTGCCTTTCCTCCTTCAAGGAAACCAGCGACGTTCGCACTTTTTCCTCTTATTTGCTCAAGGTCTGTTGTCAGAGAGACTTTTACGTTTTTAGCTATCGGGAATGAGAAGGGCCTCCTTGTTCCATTAATGGTATCCTGTATGCTCCGAAGATCTTGACCAACTGCTTCCAGGATACGCTCCACTATCTTGCGCTTTGCCTGAATGATCGGTAAGCCCGAAGCAGCCATGGAATGATCGTAACGGAGCGGAATAAGGTCGTCATCCGGGTCATCAAGTTCACCATTCACCAAAATGACGGCAGATGCCCCCTTGTCGCGAGCATATCTGGCCTTATTCCTGAGAGAGCTGAACTCCTGAAGCTCGCCGTGTGGATTCGTGCCATCGGGGGAGTACCTTAGGACGATTACTATCTTTCCGCTGACATCGGCGTTTTCGTAGTCATCATAACCCTTCTCGGGAGCTGAAATTCCATAGCCAGCGAAAACGAGATTACCCTCGACGGACGAATTTGTGGAAAAGCCGAGGGGGCGAAAGTCCTTGTCTACCGATGCCTCTTCAGGGCCGGTCCCAGTTGCAAGAACGAAAGAATTCTGTTGTCCAAGCCTCACCTGTTGAACGAACTCGAATTCCTGCAAGTAGCTTTGCCCGGGAACAGGAGGGAGTCCGAATCTTTCGAATTGGTTCGCGATGTACTGTGCGGCACGACGGTTTCCTTCCGTACCAGTTAGCCTTCCATCGAGTGAGTCAGATGCAAGAAATTGGACGTGCTGTTTTATTTCGAACGAAGTTATTTCTTCAGAAGATTTCTGGCCCTGTGCGGAAACAAGGGCAACAATAGGCGCAATAGCGAGAGTAAATAATCGACGTTCCATGATTTTGCTCCAGTGTGACTTCTTCATTCCTTCCAATCGGCGAGAAAGAGGTTCGTCTCCCCCCGAATCTTCCCTTTTCTATTGGAGGCAAACACTAACTTCTTACCGTCGTGGGTAAACATCGGAAACCCGTCAAAAGAATCATTAAATGTTATCCGCTCAAGACCGGTTCCATCAATATTGATAAGATACAAGTCAAAATCTCTTCCTTTCGGATCCGCGAGATTTGAAGCAAAGATGACTCTCTTGTTGTCCGGGTGGAAAAAGGGAGCAAAATTAGCGGCGCCATTGCTAGTCACCTGCTGTTTTCCACTTCCGTCTGCATTCATGACAAATAGTTCCAGGCGAGTCGGTCGAACAAGATTAGTCGCCAGCAATTCCATGTACCTTTTTGCCTCCGAGCTGTCAGTATAGTGCCCTGCCCGATAGATAATCTTTGAGCCATCCCACGAGTAGAAAGCACCGCCGTCATATCCAACCTCGTTCGTCAATTGTTGAATATGAGAACCGTCCAAATTCATCGCAAACAAGTCGAGGTCCCCGTTGCGGGTTGAGGTGAAGACCATCTTGTCGCCCAACGGTGATACGGTTGCTTCGGCGTCGTATCCAGGGGTCGTCGTAAGTTGTGTAAGATTGCTGCCATCGCGGTCGCTGAGGAAAATATCGAATTCCGGGTAAACAGCCCACACGTAACCCTTTGAATAATCAGGAGGAGGGGGACAAGAGGCGAGTAGGTGATGGGTGGATGCATATAGGATCTTTTTATCTTCCGGCAGAAAATAGCCACACGTCGTTCGTCCGATTCCGGTGCTCACGAGTTGGGAATTGCCCGATGCGAGATCGATGATGTACTCCTGGTCGCACTCGAACGAGTCACGGGTAGATTGAAAGATGAGGCTTCGTTCATCAAAGGAAAAATACCCCTCGGCATTCTGGCCGCCAAAGGTCAGTTGTCGAATTGCTGCAAAGTGACTCTCTCCATCCACGACCAGATCGTTCTTTTGAGCCATGCCGATTGAAACAGAGGAGAGGATAAGTAAAAAGAACAGTTGCTTGTGCATTATTGCCAGAGCCTGTGTTTTTGTGATTTTGGAGTGGATTGAATGTAGCTACCTGAAGCCCGAAAAGCAATATCCATTGACATTCGTACGTGTGTAGGATATATTCAGAAGTATGAAACTTGTGGAGGCGTGAATGGACAATAGAGTTTTTCTGGTGACCGGAGCGACAGGTGCGCTCGGAAGTGCTGTTGCAAAAAAGATAGCGGAGGATGGATCGATCCTGTTGATCCCGTATAGATCCGATAAATCCATGAGTATGCTATCCGAACTGGTTTCTTCCGCGAGTGACAAGGTCCTTTTTCAGAAAACGGAGCTTACAAAACAATCTGATGTGGAAGAGCTTGTAAACGTTGGTATCACGCGATGGGGAAATATCCATGCGGCAGTATGTCTTGCTGGATCGTTCAAGGGGGGAAAAACGATTGAGGATACGGAAATAAGTATGTGGGAGGAAATGTATATGTCAAATGTTCTAAGCACTCTCCACGTATGCCGCGCGGTTTTGCCAGTCATGAAAAGAAATAATTTTGGTAGAATTGTTACCATAGGGGCAAAGGCAGGACTTTCACCTATGGGAAATGCAGGTGCCTATGCAATGTCAAAAGCGTCCGTAATGACACTGACGAGAACCATTGCGGAGGAGGTAAAGGGGACTCGCATCACCGCAAACGTCATAGCTCCTGGGACAATTGCGACAGAGGCCAATCGAAGCGCGATGCCGAAGGCAGACCAGCGTCAATGGGTTTCTCCTGCAGAGATTGCCAACTGGATTAGTTTTCTCTGCTCCGATGATTCTAGGTCGGTCAACGGACAGATCATTACCGTTGGTTGATATAAGACATTCCAAAGCTCGTCATCGTGCGCCCGTCCTCCCAGAGAGGAGACTGGGTCTTGCAGATATTGACTTTTTGGCGAAAAAAGGGTAATTTTTTAGTGGATAGCACGACAGTCTACTGACCAACCTCTCCCCTGAAACAATTCCACGTCACCATGTGCCCGCTCTTTTGAGGTTCTGCGATTGGCACAAAGCCTATGATTGGACATACGATAAGAGAATGACTCTCAAAGACAAAATCAGTAGTGACCTGAAACTCGCCATGAAGAGCGGGGACAAACTTCGGCTTGAAACACTTCGTTCACTGCGTGCGGTTCTGATGGAGAAAGAAATTGAAAAGCGCGGACCGGATTTCAAAGGACTGAAACCCGAGGATGAATTGGCTGCTGTCTCCACTGCTGCAAAAAAACGGAGGGAGTCAATAGAGCAGTTTGAGAAAGGAGGGAGGGAGGATCTTGCCCAGCAGGAGCGATCTGAGCTTCAGATCATCCAGGAGTATCTCCCAGAGCAAATGTCAGGTGACGATGTGAAGGCGCACGTCCGCGGAGTGATTGCGTCTGCTGGGGCGGAGGGGCAAAAAGACTTTGGCAAAGTGATGCCAGTGGTCATGAAAGAGCTTAAAGGGAAGGCTGACGGCCGGGTTATTCAGGAAATTGTCAAGGAGCTCCTCGGGGGGAACCAATGATTCTTCTCGATGTCTTCTTGTTGTCAGGATTGTTCATTGCAACAGCTCTTGGATACCGAGCCGGACTGCGACGGAAAGTGTTCAATCTTCTTCTGGCACTCACAACAATTATCGCGATCGCTCAATTCGCTCAACCAATAGGAGAATGGTTTTTTGATGAGTTTGTCTTGTCGGATCAGCAGGGATATGCCATAGCCATGTTCATTATTCTCGGCGCAACAATCATTCCTGGAATTCTTCTTTACCGTAAGTTCGAATCTATCGGTCCCTCGAGTGAATCCAGCCATTTTTTTGGTGGCCTTTTTGGGTTGTTCGAAGGAGCACTTATCATCAGCATCTGCATGATCTTGTTTCGTGCCTATGGTACTCCTGACCAGGAATCGCGCGACGAATCGATCCTCTATGGCCCCCTTGCCGGATTGGCTCAGTCAACATTTGTGACGATTGAGCCTCTGGTTCCTGGCGGCAAAGAACTTCGCCTGGAACTGGCACGTGTTTTTGATGAATCATCGCTCAAGGTACGGGCACGGACCGTCAAAGAGAATCTCTGATGCCCTTTGCGAATGCCCTGGCGAAACTTGAGTTTGATAGAGTTCTCCGGCGCATCGTGCGATACACCAGATCAGAACCCGGTGCTCGGTTCCTCAAAAATATTCAGGTTCAAACCTCTCCCGAGATTATCACTAAGGAATTATCCACCGTCTCTGAGATGAAGTCCTTGCTGGAGAGTGAGTCGGAGATTCCAATTGACGGCATCTTTCCCATCGCAGCTATCCTTCAAAAATCCTCTGTGGATGGCGCTCTTCTTTCAGGAACCGAAATCTTGCACGTGGGTTCGACCCTCAACGCTAGTCGCCTGATTCGATCATTCCTCCAAAAACACAAAGAGCAATCCCCTTTGGTCTGGGAAATCGCCGAGACTATTGAGGTGGACAAAGTTCTTGAATTCAATATTGAGAAGACGGTTGACGAGAGTGGTGAAGTGAAAGTAACCGCCTCCAAGGAACTCCAGACGATTCGACGTTCCATTGCGGAGAAGTATGAATCTCTTCGCAAGAAGCTCGGTGATATCCTTCGTCGCGTTTCCGACGCAGGTTTCAGTCAGGAGGAGATCATAACAACCCGGGAAGGTCGGATGGTTCTTCCGGTCAAGGTAGAACATAAGAATCAAGTATCCGGATTCATTCACAGTGCGTCCGCAAGCGGGGCAACGGTGTTTATCGAGCCGACAGAGACGCTCGATCTTAATAACGAGATTCGTAGTCTGCAGTTTCAGGAACAACGGGAGATTACACGACTTCTCAAAGAAATCACGGTTCAAATAGGGGAAGCGCGTCAATGGTTGCAGGTAAATCTGGAGATACTTGCACATCTCGATGCCTTGCAGGCAAAAGGAAAGCATTCGATCGAAGTTGTGGGTCGAGCTGCAACCGTTACCGCGGATGGCCAGCTCGTTTTCAAGGGGGCGCGACACCCATTGCTCCTTCAGGCGCATGGGTACGCCGGCACCGTCCCCCTTGATCTCACCCTCGGAGATGAGTACTCTACGCTTGTGATCAGCGGGCCGAATGCCGGTGGAAAAAGCGTTGCGATGAAATGCGTGGGGCTGCTCGTCCTGATGATACAATCAGGTCTCCATATTCCAGCCAGCGAAGCTTCCGTAAGGGCATTTCGTAAGGTTTTTGTCGATATTGGCGATGACCAATCAGTCGAGAATGACTTGAGTACGTTCAGTTCGCATTTGAAGAACCTCAAAGAAATCTCCCGGAACGCTGACGAGCATAGCCTGGTGTTGATAGATGAAATTGGATCGGGGACAGACCCGGCAGAGGGAAGTTCAATTGCAGCATCCTTCCTCGAATTACTAACGAAGCGAAGGACTCTCACAATTGCAACAACACATCACGGAATGTTGAAACTCTTTGCTCATGAAACTGAAGGCATTGAAAATGGTGCAATGGAATTTGATCACTCTACCCTTGCGCCAACCTATAGGTTCCGGTCGGGAATCCCGGGTAGCAGCTTTGCGCTGGAAATGGCTGAGAGGCTGGGTCTTTCCCCCGAGCTACTTGGACGCGCACGTGCGCTACTTGGCCCTGGCCGGGTAAAATTGGATGAACTCCTGACAAAGCTTGAATCATCGGTTCAACAATACGAGGAAAAACTAAGGGAGGCTCGTGAGAATGAATCGGGGTTACGAACTCTCAAGTCAGAGTATGAGTCAAAACTAAAGAATCAGTCAAAGGAACTGAGAGAGTTAAAGAGGGCTGCCGTTTCAGAGGCCAAGGTTTTAGTGGACAAAGCCAACGCTCTTATTGAACAGGCGATTAAGGAGATTCGCGAGCAGGAGGCATCACGTGACTCCATAAAGACGTCAGGAGCCATTCTTGATTCCCTGCGAAAGGAGATCGACAGGGAAGAGGAAACGGTGCGGGCTGTACCAGTGGCCGAAGGGAACGGCGCCTTACTTCATGAGGGATCACTCGTTGTTCTCGATGAGGGGTCGGAGATGGGAGAGATTATTTCAATCGATAAGGAAACGGCCACAGTCGTATTTGGAGCTCTCAAGATAAGAGTACCTCTATCGCAACTGGTGCCAGCGAAGGGCGACAAGCGTGCAAGGTCCCGTGTGAACGTGAGCTCGATTGAGAAGCCCGACGATGTTCAGCAAGAGCTTGATCTGCGCGGGATGACAGGCGCTGAGGCGCTCTCTCAAGTAGATAAATTTATTGACAGTGCAATACTGTCAGGGTTAAACAGAGTCGATATCATCCATGGGAAGGGAACAGGGGCGCTGAGGAAAAAGGTGGGCGACTTCCTTTCATCTCATCCAAGGGTTCGATCGTTCCGTCTTGGTGATTGGAATGAAGGTGGGATGGGCGTGACGATCGTTGACCTTGCTGACTAAATACTGATGAAAAAGAAGATCTCAAAAATACTCATTGCAAACCGGGGGGAGATTGCGGTTCGAATAATCCGAACCTGCCGCGAGTTGGGCATCAAGACTGTTGCAGTCTATTCCGCCGTGGATACGATTTCTCCACACGTTCAAATGTCGAATGAAGCGTTCCTGCTCGGACCGGGCCCTTCGCGCGAGAGCTACCTTCGCATGGAAAAGATTCTTGAAGTGGCGAAGGTTTCCGAGGCGGACGCGATTCACCCGGGATACGGGTTCCTTTCAGAAAATCCTGATTTTGCAGAACGTGTTACTGAGGCAGGCATCATCTTCATTGGGCCTCGTCCTGAGTCGATGCGTGCAATGGGGGACAAAACCGAAGCGCGAAAGTTAATGCAAAAAGCGAACGTTCCCGTCGTCCCGGGAACTCCTGCAATAAAGTCCATTGGTGATGTGAAAGCGTTCATTGAGACCAATGACTATCCTGTGTTGATTAAGGCCGCGGCCGGGGGTGGGGGAAAGGGCATGCGCGTTGTGCGCTCAGATGTGGAACTTGCGCCCGCGTTCGCCACAGCTCAATCTGAAGCGGCCGCCAGCTTCGGGGATGATCGTATTTACGTGGAGAAGTATCTTGATAGTCCTCGTCATGTCGAGTTTCAGATCCTGGCCGATAAGCAGGGCTCTGTTGTCCACTTGGGAGAACGGGAGTGCACAATTCAACGGAGGCATCAGAAAATCATCGAAGAGTCCCCTTCAGTGTTTCTGGACGAAGACCTTCGAAAGAAAATGGGAAAGATGGCTACGGGTGCAGCAAGGGCATGTGCTTATGAGAATGCTGGGACCATCGAGTTTCTCATGGATTCGAAAAGGAACTTTTACTTTCTTGAAATGAATACCCGGCTTCAAGTGGAACATCCTATTACGGAACTAAGAACCGGAATTGATCTCGTTGCCCAACAGATTTCAATCGCATCGGGGAATCCCCTCAGCTTTTCGCAGGACGATATTACATTCAGAGGCCATGCGTTGGAATGCCGTATCAGTGCAGAAGATCCTGCAGATGATTTTCTCCCCAGCACCGGCAAGATTGTTCACCTGAAACCCGCAGGCGGGATCGGAATTCGCGAAGATAGGGGAATTGATGAGGGGGGAGAGGTTTCTGTATTCTACGATCCCATGATCGCCAAACTTATTGCATGGGGTCAGACGCGCGAGGAAATGCTGGGCCGCATGTTGCGTGCGCTCAGGGAATTTGAAATACTGGGTGTGAAGACGAATATTCCCTTGTGTGAATTCGTGTTAACGCACCGTGATTTTTGCGCAGGAACTATTGACACTCATTTCCTCCAAAAACATTTTACTTCAGATTCTCTCTCTCTTCCCGACGAAGAAGTTATGCGCACTGCCGCGATTGTCGCCGTAATGACAGCCAACGGAAGCAAACAACACGAGAACGGTTTGCGATCGAATTGGAATGAATGGAAGAACCAACGTAAGGATTTGCTGCGAGATGCGTGAATGATGTACAATTGCGCCATAGGTGAACACCGGTACGACGTGACGGTCGGGGCCGACGGTCTGTTTACCATTGGCTCCGAGAAGATAGCCGTGCATTCAACCATGCTCTCCGAAAAAGAAATGTCACTTTTAATGAATGGCAAGTCGTACCGCGTTGCTTTTTGTCGCAATGGTTCGGTGGTCAACCTGATTGTGGATGGACAGTTGATGGAAGTAATCGTTGAGAGCGAGAGAGATGCGTTGCTGAAACGATACGGAGGATCGTCCTCCACGAAAGGAAGCAAAGAAAAGGTCTTTGCCCCAATGCCTGCGCTTGTTGTGAAGGTCGAAGTGAGCGTGGGAGATTTGATTACGGCTGGACAGGGCTTGATCATACTTGAAGCGATGAAGATGGAAAATGAGATCAAATCGCCTCAGGCAGGGAAGGTAAAATCTATTCTCGTAAAAAAAGGAAACACTGTTGAAAAAGGAACTCTGTTACTTGAATTGGAGAGCGCATGAATTCGATAACTCACGGTGTCGTCGAGGAAGAACCTGCTGTCGATATTGATCTGGCACTGAAGCAAGGGCTAAGCAAGGATGAGTACGAAAAAATACTTGAACTGTTGGGGCGAGTGCCTACGTATACGGAGTTGGGAATATACAGCGTTATGTGGAGCGAACATTGCAGCTACAAGAACTCGATTGCCGTGTTGAAAACCCTCCCACGCTCCGGTGGTCGACTAATGGTGGAGGCAGGAGAAGAGAATGCTGGCCTGGTTGACATCGGAGATGGACTTGCGGTGGCGTTTAAGATTGAGAGTCATAATCACCCTTCGGCCGTAGAACCATATCAAGGCGCAGCCACTGGTGTTGGTGGAATCATGCGGGATATTTTTACCATGGGGGCCCGCCCAATTGCTGCGCTGAATTCTCTTCGCTTCGGAACATTAGAGGACCCAAAAACCAAATACCTTTTCAAAGGAGTCGTAAAAGGAATTGGTGATTACGGAAATAGCTTCGGTGTTCCGACTGTTGCAGGTGAGGTTTACTTCGACGAGAGTTATAGCGAGAACCCATTGGTCAATGCAATGGCAGTCGGTGTGGTGAAGCATGGAGAATGGGCTAGTGCTGTTGCGAAAGGTGTCGGGAATCCGGTGTTGATAGTAGGTTCGGCGACAGGGAGAGATGGAATTCACGGTGCGACCTTTGCCTCCGAAGAAATATCTGAGGAATCGGAGGCGAAGCGCCCTTCAGTTCAAGTTGGCGACCCATTTACCGAGAAGCTGTTGCTCGAAGCGACTCTTGAAGCAATTCGCTCCGGGCATGTCGTTGGTATTCAGGATATGGGGGCTGCCGGCATTACCTGTTCAACGTTGGAAATGTCTGCACGTGGAAAGGTCGGGATGGATATCGATCTCGATCGCGTCCCGGCACGAGAATCTGGAATGAGCGCATACGAACTTATGCTGTCGGAATCTCAGGAACGAATGCTGGCTGTTGTCGAGAATGGGCACGAAGACGAAGTGACAGCCATATTCGAAAAGTGGGACCTGCACGCCCAGATTATTGGATCGGTAACAAACACGGAAAGGGTCAAAGTTAGGTACCGGGGAAGAATTGTTGCAGACGTTCCAGGGGAGAGCCTCGTCCTTGGAGGTGGTGCTCCCGTTTATACCAGAGAGGCCACAGAGCCAGGCTACCTTAAGCGGACAAGATCATTTGACCTGACCTCGGTTCCAATCCCCGATGATCTCGGTGGAGTGCTACTGAGATTGATGGGGTCTCCAAATATTGCGAGCAAGCGTTTCGTGTACGAGCAATATGATCGGATGGTCAGAACAAATAATGTAGTATTAAGTCAAGCTGACGCTGCAGTAGTTCTTTTGAAGAAATCGCTTAAGGGCCTGGCGATCAAAACTGACTGTAATAGTCGATACGTTTATCTCAACCCTTACCGTGGAGGGATGATCGCCGTAGCAGAGGCTGCTCGAAATGTTGCTTGTGTGGGTGGAACTCCTTTGGCAATAACCAATTGCCTGAACTTTGGGAATCCGTACAAGCCCGAAATCTATTGGCAATTCAAGGAGTCTGTCCGAGGAATTGGGGATGCATGCAAAGCCCTTGGAACACCGGTCACGGGCGGGAACGTGAGTTTTTATAACGAGAATCCTAGCGGTGCGGTGTTCCCAACGCCTGTGATTGGCATGCTGGGCCTTGTTGATGACGTCACAAAATGCCCTAGCGCATGTTTTCAAGATGAGGGGGATTTGATTGTCCTGTTGGGCAAAACAGAGGGACATGTTGGCGGGTCTGAATATTTGGCGACCATCCATGGTCATGTAGCAGGAGATGCTCCGAAGCTCTTATTGGATGTCGCAAGGAATCTACATCAACTGGTTGTCGCTCTGATTGAGAGTGGGCTGGTGAAAACAGCTCATGATTGTTCAGACGGTGGACTTGCGGTGGCAATAGCAGAATGTTGCATTGGAGATCTTGACAATCCTATAGGTGCGTCTATCACTTTGGCTGAGTCAACCTTCCGCATTGATTCACAGCTGTTTGGAGAGGATCAGTCGAGAGTCATTTTGGCTCTCGATCCAATGTGGGTTCACAAAACTTTGGAGATGGCCCGTGATGCGAACGTTCCGGCGGCTGTCATTGGTAGAGTTGGCGGAGAGTCTTTTATGGTAGAAGGGGTGCTAGACTTGAAGCTTGTGGAGGTTTCCGAGATATACTGGAATTCCATCGGAAGCAAAGTTGGTTGACTTTACATAATATATATTATTAGATACCTGTCGAGGCTGCTGGGACAGCGACATTTATACCATTCCTCACGATACCAACCTTTACAGCAAGCACATCCTGCCCCAGTATCTCTCCATCTGCGTGAACAGCAAAAGGCTCGTCGGCGGATATAGATAGTTCTGCCCCTAGGTCGAAGTGTACTGCTGAATGGCTTCCATGTTTTCCCATCATCACCTTAGGCATCACACGCAGAATCCCAGGCATAGAGAGATCCTTGATTGTGCACACGTCCAGAAGTCCGTCGTTTGGCTTTGCATCGGGAGTCAGATAGAAACCACCTCCTGCGCATGGACCATTGCCAACCGCGATCAAAAGGTATTTTCCTTGGAAAACTCTGGAATCTACTCTAACAGTAAACTCAGGAGCACTATATGTCCCGAGTGTGTTCATCACGGCCAGCGCGTATCGCAATGTTCCTGTGATGTACTTTATCTTGCTTGCCTTAACAGCAACCGAAGCGTCAAATCCAGCGCCGATCCCATTTCCGAAGTAGATATTCTTCGAAGAACTATTAGGAAGTGTTACCTCGACGCTTCCAATATCAATACTTAAAGTCGCTCCACTTGTCAAGGACTTTAGTGCAGCTTCTACTGAGTTCTCCATTCCAATCGCCTTTATGAAGTCGTTTCCGGATCCGGTGGGAACGACTCCAAGGGTTTTCTTGCTTCCAATAAGTCCATTAATCACTTCGTTCACTGTCCCATCGCCACCAACAGCGACGATGCACTCCTTTTTACTGTGACGAGCAATTTCGGTGGCATGGCCGGAATGCCTTGTTTCAACAAATTCCATACTCACTGGATGACTTTGGGCGAAACTCTGAAGGAGTCTAGTGATCTTTCTGGACGCATTGCCAGCTTTCGGATTAATAATGAATAAGGTAGGCCGCATTCAAGTCCTGTTATCTGCCAGAATTCAAAAGAGAGATCCTACCTGAGATTGAATCATATAAAAATCTACCCTCGAACAAGATAATGGCCGGTCCTTCTAGAATAACATCCGTATAAGATGCGCGGTCGGTTTGAAAACTTACGGTGAGATTTTCGTTGCTTCTCGTTCTAAGCATTACAGGAGAGCTTGTTGCATGACAGAAATGTGAGGCGATCGCGATGGCCACGGCCCCTGTTCCACACGCAAGAGTTTCAGCTTCAACTCCCCGCTCGTAAGTCCGATATGGAATCTCAGCACTCACCCCCTTTTGTACGAAGTTGACATTTGTGCCATGCGGCTTGAACGACTCATGCTCCCGAATTTCCTTCCCGATTCCAGCGACATCAGCTCTCTCCAGATCTTCTTCAAAGACAACTGCATGTGGAGAACCGGTATCAACACATGTGAGGTCAAAGTCGTCAGAGCGGATATGTAGTTTTCGAGTTGTTATAGGTCCTGGATTCTTCATAGCGAGCTTCACTGACCCGCCGGTAACCTCGGCACGATAAACGAAATCCAGCGCTTCAAACGACAACCTGGATCTGGCAAGTCCGTTTTCGGCGGCAAAGAGGGCGGCACATCTTCCGCCATTTCCGCACATACCTCCGTAGCTCCCATCCGCATTATAGTATTTCATCGCAAAGTCTGCCTTGCGGGAGTTTTCGAGCACAATCAATCCGTCAGCGCCAATTCCAGTGTGTCGCCTGCAAAGAACCGAGGCAAGAAAAGGTTGATCTGCGGCAAGGGATCCAGAGGTGTTGTCAATAAGGACAAAGTCGTTACCTGCACCAGAGGCCTTTACAAAACGGATTTCTTCTCTCATGCCTGAATTCATCAGTTTGGAAACAGCAACGCCCTCAGGATTGAGGGCGTGGAAATAATGTGGAGATGGCGGGAGTCGAACCCGCGTCCGAAGAGAAGACCATCGAGACTACTACATACTTAGTCTGTCTTTCACCGCTCGCCCCGGCGACTCCGACAAACAAGATCCTGCCGTGGCAACCTCTTCTTATCCGGTTTCCCGGCTTCAACGACTAGCGAAAAGGGAAATAGCCGTCTATCCAGCCTAAGTCGGCGCCTCTTTGGAAGCCAACTGGAGAGCCTCCGCGAGACGGGCTACATAACGTTAATTAAGCAGCCAGTGCGTAGTTGTAGTCTGCACTTATGTTTTTCCGCTTTATTATCGTGCAACTCGGAGAGCACGGTATGCAATCTGGACCATCCCCATCCCCGTCGAAACCAAGTCATCCCCTCGCTTGAGAATGTAACGAACCACTTAGTGAATAGCAACGATTAATCGATATAGTGCTGACGAAGCCACTTCTTGAGATACTTAAAGGCTTCTTCCGGACTGTCTATGATCTTGAAAAGATCCAGATCGGCTTTTCCGATAACTCCGTGTCTAACCATTTCGTCAAAATTGATCACCTTATTCCAATAGTCCGGGCCATAGAGTATCACTGCCATCTTCTTTTTAATCTTGCTCGTTTGTAACAGGGTTAATACTTCCATGAATTCATCAAAAGTGCCAAACCCCCCTGGAAACACTACCAGTGCTTTTGCAAGATAAACGAACCAGAACTTTCTCATGAAGAAATAGTGAAACTCAAAGTTCAATTCCGGGCTGATAAAGGGGTTAGCAAACTGTTCAAAAGGAAGACTAATATTGAGTCCAACTGAGCGTCCCATTGCCTTGTCTGCTCCTCTATTGGCGGCCTCCATGATCCCCGGTCCGCCCCCGGAGCAAACAACAAAACGCCTCCCACGATCGAGGGTTTTGGACCATTGTGTCAATAAGCGGGAAAGCTCGACCGTATCTTCGTAATATCGAGACATTTCAACCTGAACATGAGAGTCTCGCAACTCTTGCAGCATTTGTTTCGAGGGTCGCCTCTTCTTTGAAACTGACGCTTCTACCATTTTCAATTCTTTCAACGTTTCTTTTCTCGGCTTAATTCTTGCAGAACCGAAAAATACAATAGTGTCTCTGACGGATTGTTTGCGAAACCTGGATTGAGGTTCAATGAACTCCGCCATCATCCGAAAGAGTCGAGCCTCGGGGCCGTTGAGGAACTCAAGATTCTTATACGCCTTGGGCGGTTTTGCTAAGGGTTCTTTCATCTTATATCCTGATTGATGTTCTTTTCGCAGCTGACCGAGGTGGCTGTACCTGCGCAAGCGATACGGCCCCAGTAACCTGATTCCCTGAGTCATCAATTGCATAAACTGTTTCACCATCTAGGACGGAGTTCTTTCTTATCACGCCGAGTGCGCACTGGAAATCGTCAGCAAGAAGCGGAGAAACACTAGTCAAAGCACCGATTTCAAGTCCATTGTGGAAGAGTAGCGTAGGAAGTGATTGCTTTGTTAGTACTCCCTTGAATGAAATCTTCACAAGTTGTTTTTGTACTTTGTCGTACGTATCGAGACGCGCGATTACCTCTTGTCCCACATAGCACCCCTTTGCAAAGTTGATCACTTCCGAGAGATTCACTTCATACGGGTTATAGTCAGTTGTGATCTCCTTTCCAAAAGCCGGAATTCCTTTTACAATTCGCCAGTGCTCGTGGGTTGCTTCGCTTTCTTTGCTTATTCTTGGTGAACGGGAAAGAAGCCACTTCTCCAAGTCGTCCACATACGACTTCTGGACTAAGAAGGAAATGCGTTGGGTTTCTATAAGAGTTGTATGGTACACCAGGGGCGTACCGGGCAAATCGCTTAGTTGCTTTATAACCCCCTCGGTCAAACCAAGCTGTTGGGCAATGTCCGGTGCGTAACTACCGAACAAAGACAAATGGGCGGTTGATTCAGAGACATTCGAAATCTCAACATCCTCCATGATGACGAATCTCATTATCCAATTCATTACGAGTGGTTCAGCAGAGGACGTAACAATTGTCACGTTGGCTTCATCTAAACGAATGACATCTACAATATCAACCAATCTCCCTTTTTCTGTTGTGAAAATGGTTTGAGCCACACGCTCATTCCTCATCCCGCTTAAGTCATTTGTGGAGAGCCTATGCAATAGATCGAGTCCGTCTTTCCCTTTGAGAAGCAGTAGTCCCTTGTAGGACTGGTCAACAAGTGCAACATCATTGCTAAATGATGCAGTGTTAGCTGTGGGTTGAGTCATTTAATGTCCTCTTCTCAAGAGACCGCCGCTTCGACAAACTGGAGGTTCCGTTTTCCCGCATCAAGAGTCGCTTGAAGACCAATGGGTAGAGTCAGTTTTCTCGGTACATGGCCGAACGGAAGATTACTAAGAAACGGCTTGTCCAGTAGGTCGGCACACTGAGAAAACAATTCGTTGACGGATGCGGATGGCTTTGAGTCCTTTGGAACACAATCTGCGAATTGTCCAGCAAGAAACCCTGAAGCATTTTTCAGAATCCCAGCCTCACGTAATTGAACTAGCATCCGATCTACGCGATATGGTTCTTCCCCCACTTCTTCCACAAAGAGAAGGCTATTCCGGAAGTTCGGGCAATGAGGCGTTCCAACAAGATTCACAAGAAGAGAGAGGTTTCCGCCGAGCAGGATACCCTTTGCCCTTCCAGCTGCCAAGGTTATTGTGTCATTCTCGGAGAGATTAATGTTACCGATTGCCTTCTTTGACGAAACAAGTCGCCAGAACATTTCTTCAGTATAGGGATCGATCGTGCCTGCCATATCGCTTGCTAACATGGGACCGTGGAAGGTTATCATCCGAACATGCTTCCATATGGCTAATTGGAGCGCGGTGAGGTCGCTGAAACCCACAAGGATTTTTGGATTTCGTTTGATGATGGAATAGTCAAGAAGCGATAGCAGTCTTGGTGTTCCATAACCTCCACGGACCGCGATAATAGCGCGGACTTCTTTCTTGAGAAACATCTGATGCAGATCGTCCGCCCGATCTTTATCAAAACCTGCCAGGTAGCCATTTTTCTCCTGTGCGTGGGTTCCGATGATCGTTCGATAGCCATGGCTTTCGAGGTAGCGGACTCCCTTTTCGATTTTCGTGCTATCATCGACCGGACTGGCGGGAGAAACGATTCCAATGAGATCACCATTTCGTAGAGCGGGAGGCTTTATCGGATTCATTGGAAAAGCTAAAGGACTAATTCTTGAGAGTCAAGCACAATGGCTCCAAGAGCGGCAAATCCCTGACAGACTACACTGTCAAGGGATTTAGTGCACCCACCAGGACTCGAACCTGGAACCCACTGATTAAGAGTCAGTTGCTCTACCAATTGAGCCATGGGTGCCGCACAACTGGAAATCTTATTGCTGTGGAGCCGGAGGAGGAGTTTCGCTCGGAATCGATTGCGGTGGAAGACCCTGTTGCTGCTGTTGGGTCGGAGTTCCTCCTTGTTCGATAATACTACGTTCAGTAGTTGTCTTCGGGAGGAAAAAGACGTTCATCAGAAAACTGAGGACGATGAATGTCCCTGCAAGGATCTGTGTCGCCCGGATGAGAAAATCGGCAGTTCTTCTCACACCAAACACCATCCCAACATTACCACCACCAAAGGTGCCTGCAAGTCCCCCACCTTTGCTGGATTGCATGAGAATAACCGCGATCAGAAGAAGGCAAACGAGTATTTGAACAATCATCAAGAAAGCAAACATAAGTAAGTCCGACTATGAAGGAAAAATCGATCTTGGGAGTACAAAAATAAGGAATTTGAGGCGAGGAATCAAGGCGATTTCAACCGCCATACCCCCAATTTTGGAGTTTCTCCCATGTGATGGATTGTTTCTTTTCTCCACGAGCAGTTGCTAAACTTTCAATGTATTTTCCGACGAGATCGAATTCAAGGTTCACTCTTGAGCCAACCACAAGTGCGCCGAGGGTGGTGTTTCCTAATGTGTGTGGAATTAGCGACACAACGAATTGATTTTCCTTAAGTGAGGCAATGGTCAAGCTGACTCCGTCCACCGTAATCGATCCAACAGGGATACAATACCGGGTGAACTCAGGAGGAAAGGAAACGGCAACAAGCAGAGAGCTTTCCATGTCTTCCAATGAGTCTACAACGCCAGTCGTGTCGACATGCCCCGATACAAGATGGCCACCAAGACGGTCAGAAAGCCGGACGGGAAGTTCAAGATTCACCTGTTGTTCATTGACATACGAGCCCATTGCGGTTTTCTTAAGTGTTTCTTCGACAGCCTGCACATCAAACGAAGAGCTGTCACACCGAACAATGGTTTGGCAAATACCGTTGATTGCAACGCTGTCGTCCACACCAACCTGCGAGGATGTTTCGGGGGCACCGATTCTGAATCGAATGCCTCCGCCCTCTTTCAATACATCTTGAATCGTTCCAACTTCTTCAATTATCCCTGTAAACATTGATTCCTTTCATTCCTTGGTCAGTTGGATAAGAACGTCGTTGCCCAGCCTTCGGGAAGTCATTTCGACATACGAGAGCTTATCGTCACCGGGAAGGTCAAAAACACACGGGCTCAATCCGTTTCCATACGATTTCGGTGAAATGAAAACACTCACCTCATCATAAAAGTGTTGAAGGATGAACTGGGAAAATACCTTCTGACCTCCCTCAACAAGAATTGACCCGATCCCGCGCTGGTAGAGTGCGAAGAGCATTTTCTGGATATCAATGCGGGGCCCCGACATAGGGATTACTGTAACTCCCCTCTTGGTCAAACGTGCCACATGTGATTTCTTGTTTCGTACTGAGTTTTCCGTACACACGATGAAGATCTTGCGTTCTGGGGCCGTGGTAAAAACTCGGGAATCGGGATGAACGTTGAGCCGTCCGTCAAGAATAACAACACCCGGATTGCGGCCCCGTACATGTCGCACCGTCAGCGAAGGATTATCCGTGCGTATTGCCCCTGCCCCGACGCAGACTGCATCATATGCACGTCTCCATTTATGAACCTCGTTCTGAGACGCAGCCCCGGTAATCCAGGAGAATCCCTGTCGTCGCCTCGCGATCTTCCCATCGAGCGTCTGCGCGATCTTCACATTCACGAATGGCACTTTTGAAGATATGTTTTTTATGAACATTTTGTTCAGTTGTCGGCATTCGCTCTCGCATGTCCCGGTGATGACATCTATTCCAGCCTTTGCTAGATCCCTCACTCCTTTCCCCGAAACAATGGGATTCGGATCAATTATTCCGATAACAACTCGTGAGATCCCCCGGCGAACAATCGTCTCCGTGCATGGAGGGGTCTTTCCAAAATGCGAGCATGGTTCCAGATTAACAAACAATGTTGTTCCCCGACAGTCACCATCGTAGTGGCTGAGGCACTCCACCTCAGCATGATCGCCACCGTATTTCTTGTGGTATCCCCTGGACAGTACTTCTCCATCCTTCACAAGAAGTGCACCTACGACAGGATTCGGACTAACGTACCCTCTCCCTCTTTCAGCAAGGCGGATACATTGACGCATGAATTGCTCGTCAGTCACTTCATTTTGAGCTCTCATGAATTTTTCAATGTAAATGAAAAAGTGCTGCCAGCATTGACAGTGCTTTCGACTTGCAGCCTACTCTCATGCGCCTCCACGATGTGCTTTACGATGGCTAGACCCAAACCCGTGCCGCCGACTTCTCGTGAGCGATCACGATCAACTCGGTAAAATCTCTCAGCGACTCTTGGTATATGCTCTTCTGGAATACCAATTCCTGTGTCATGCACTGAGATGGTGCAAAAGTTGTCCGCTGCGTTTGCGCGAACCTCGATGGTTCCACCGGAAGCGGTATACTTGATTGCATTGTCGACGAGGTTCGTAATTACCTGCTTCAGCCTGTCGCGGTCACCGTAGACCTGCATGTCTTCGCCAGCCCCGATGAATAGACGGACACCTCTTTTCTCGGCAAGCGATTTCATTTCTGCAACGCAGCTCGCAAGAAAATCCCGAACAGCAAAGTACCGAAAACTCATAATCATTTCTCCAGATTCAATGCTCGAAATCTGAATGAGGTCGTTCAGTAGTGCATTCAGCCGATTTGCATGGTGGAGCGCTTTCTCAAGAAAAGGCCTATTTACTTCCGGATCATCGATCGCACCATCGATGAGTGTCTCAAGAAACCCCTGGAGTGAAAACAGTGGTGTCCTGAGTTCATGTGAAACATTCCCCAGAAATTCACTCCGAACCTGTTCCAACCGCTTGAGACGACTAATGTCGTTCGAGAGCGTTTGAGCCATTTCGTTTATGGCACTTGACAGTTCCCCAAGTTCATCGTGCGCGAGAATCTGAATTCGCTGTTCAAGATCACCATTACGAATGGCCTTCGCTGTTCGGAGAATTGAGACAATAGGTCGGGTCGCAGTTTTTGATAAACGGATCGACACAAAACCCATCAGGAGGAAGGCAAGAAACATGACCATGCTGATTGTTGTGAAAATGTCCTTTTGCATCGCTTCTGCCGCCTCCAGGGAACGAGTCACGCGGACGTACACAGAATCGGGACGACCAAAACTTGTTCCTGGTATCCTGCGCGCCATATAGAAATAGGCCTTCCCCACCGACTGACTCTTTCGTTTATCAATTCCAAAAGGTTGGCGTGAGGCTTGCTGAATCTCAGGTCGATGAAGATGGTTCTCAAGCTGGGGAAGAGAATCATCCGGAATCTGAGAATCGTAAAACACTATCCCGGATTGATCGACAAACGAAATGCGGGAATGAAGCGCCTCGGAAACCGTGGTAAGATATTGACGGTTTTCCTTGCTGAGCCAGAGTTCTTCTTCTGAAAGCGAGCGGATGACAAGAGTGAGTCTCTCCCCCAACTCGTCTTCCACATGTTGCTCGAGGTGTATTTGAATTTGGTAAGCGGTGACCACACCAACCAGAACTAGACCCAATACAGTGAGAAGAAGATAGGTAGATAGTATTTTGGTTCTAAGTTTCACAAGGGTCTTCCTTACTCACGAAGACGATATCCCACACCCTTGACCGTCTCGATGAGAAGTCCATGCTTTCCCAGCTTCTCCCTAAGCTTGCTGATATGAACATCGACAGTGCGATCTACGACTACCACGTCGCTTCCCCAGATTTGATTGAGGAGAACGTCGCGGGACAGTACTCTTCCAGGGCGGGCTGCCATGAACGCAAGGAGTTCAAATTCTTTGCGCGGAAGAGAAAGTTCTTGATCTCCATGGTGGACGGAGTATTGACTTCGGTTTACGACGATGTTCCCAACCCGAAGAATCTGGGGGTCCTTCGCGATCGTCTCCAACCGTCGTAATGAAGCCTTCACTCGCGAGACCAATCGACGAGGACTGATGGGTTTTGTAATGTAATCGTCCGCACCAAGATCGAGACCTTCAATCTCGTCTCTCTCTCCGGATCGCGCGGTCAGAAAGATGATCGGAATCTCCCTGGTCGCGGTGCCCGCCTTCAATCGTCGGCAAGTTTCAAACCCATCCATAACCGGCATCATTACGTCGAGGATAATCAGATCGGGTGTGTGTTGATGCACTTCTGTCAGACATTCGTTGCCGTTCTTTGCTGAAGAAACGACAAATCCTTCACGGACAAGATTATAACGGATCACCTCGATGATGTCCGGTTCGTCATCGACGACGAGGACATGAACATCCCCCGTCCTGTTGTTGCCGGTACTACGTGATGACAATTTCTTTTCCCAGACGGGCCGATTTGTATACTGCTTCTACAATCCGCATTCGGTGAATTGCTTCGTCCGCAGTGGAGATGAGTGGGTGAATTCCTTGGACGGCGGCCAGAAAATGTTTCAACTCGTTTTCGTACGATCTCTTGAACATTGCCTGTGGTGAGTCCATTTTTGCAGGCGCGAGGTTTACCACATTCCCATATCGCTCTCGATGGATTCGAAGGGGATTCAGACTTGCCGTTCCTTCGGGTCCGTAAAAGTGGCCGTAATAGATTTCATCCTGCAGACAAAGAGACCAACTTGATTCTATTCGTATTACGGCGCCGTTAGACAGGGTTAAGGTCACGAGAGATGTATCTTCCACCTGTTTTGCTTTCTGCTTGAAATGATTCGCCTTCACACGGGTCACATTAGGATATCCCATCATCCACAGGGCCATATCGAGCAATACGTTGCCGATATCCATGAACACTCCCCCTCCGGCTTTCTCTTTCTTCATCGCCCATTTGCTATCCGACTGTCGTTTTGTTAGCCAACCGATGGATGCGTAGAAGATGTTCCCTAGTTCTTTTCCTTCGATAAAACTCTTGAGCAGCATTGTATCGGGACGAAAACGGAGGTTCATGCCGACCATAAGGTTTCGCTTCGCATCGCGTGCGGCATCAGCCATTTGAACGGCTTCTTTATAGGATCGCGCTATCGGCTTTTCAACAAGAACGTCTTTTCCGGCTGCAAGGCAAGCAAGAACGAGGTCCAGATGTGTATCCGTGGGGGTACAAATCAGAACGGCGGAAATGTCCACTGACTGAAGCATCGCGTGGACATCGGAATAAATGTTTTTGATTCCATACTTCTCTCCCACCAGGTGAGCGCGACTCTTGTTCACGTCAGACAGAGAGACGATTTTGACGTCGGGAAGTTTGATGAGGATTGGGAAATGAATTACCTGGGCGACCCAGCCGACGCCTATTATGCCGAGTCTTACAGGCTCCATAAGTATTGGCGATGCTTGAGTCTATTTAGCAAGAGCACCCAGTCGGCTTTTCGATTTGGACGGAAGTTTTGCGAGAAAGGACTTTGCGACAACGGCAATGCCAGCCGAGTCGAGTTGGAGATCCCGGTATAGTTCAGCAGGTGTGCCATGATCGATAAAGTGATCGGGAACCCCGTGAATTTTCAAACGGACTTCCGAATGGTTTGTCTGGGAAATATATTCGGCAATTGCGCTACCAAAACCACCGTGGACAACATTGTCCTCAATGGTAACTATCGCACTGAAACGATTCATGATATCATCGAGAAGGTTCTCATCGATTGGTTTGACAAATCTCATGTTGACCACCTCCGCAGAGATTCCACCCATCTGTAGTTCTTCTGCCGCGGTTAGGGCTTGGTGGACCATCCCTCCAAGAGCAAGAATGGCAATGTCCGTTCCTGTTCGCAGCACCTCAGCCTTCCCGAGTGGGAGAAGGTCAAAGCCTTTCTTCAAGGGAACTCCTACTCCATTTCCGCGCGGGTAGCGCAACGCGATGGGACCCTTCTCATACCGGACCGCCGTATACAACATGTCGCGCAGTTCACTCTCATCTTTCGGGGACATGATGATCATTCCCGGAATGAGTCGTAAATATGAAAGATCGAAGACCCCATGGTGAGTCGGGCCATCTGCACCGACAAGTCCACCTCGGTCCAAGGCAAAGATCACGTGCAGATGCTGCAAGGCAACATCATGGATAATCTGATCGAACGCTCTTTGGAGAAACGTGGAATAGATCGCAGCGACGGGAATGCAACCCTGTGTGGCAAGACCAGCTGCGAACGTCACCGCATGTTGTTCTGCGATGCCGACATCATAGAAACGATCGGGAACCTTGCTTTGTAGCTGATCGAGTCCCGTCCCATCTGGCATGGCAGCAGTAATTCCAACGAGACGTGGGTTTTCCTGCGCAAGCTGAACCATTGCTTCGCCGAAGACTTTCGTGTACGATGGTGCTCCAGGGGATTTCTTAGGGGCTACGCCCGTGACCTTGTCAAAAGGGGTAACGCCATGAAGTCGTTGTGCATCCGCTTCTGCAGGTTTGTATCCCTTCCCTTTTTGTGTGATGGTATGGATGAGAATAGGACCGCTGTAGTTTTTTACATCCTGGAGTATTCGAACCAACTGAGAAAGATTATGGCCGTTGATAGGTCCAAAGTAGCGGAATCCAAGCGCTTCGAAGAGCATTCCGGGTGTCACGATCACCTTAATGCCTTCTTCGACGCGTGCGGCCACCCGGCGGATCCGATCACCCCAGACATCCAGTTTACCTGTTAATTCATAGATGTTGGATTTAAACCGATTATAGCGTGGATCTGCAATGAGCTCGGTGAAGTAATTCGAAATTGCCCAGACATTTGGCGCGATGGACATGTTATTGTCATTGAGGATGACGATCATGTCCTTCTTGAGGAGGCCGGCATTGTTCATTCCTTCGTAGGCCATTCCTCCAGTCATCGCACCATCACCAACGATTGCGACGACCTTATATGATTCTTTGATGTGGTCCCTTGCCGCGACCATCCCTGTTGCGGCGGAGATCGCGGTGGTCGCGTGTCCCGCTCCAAAAGTGTCATACTCACTCTCAGAGCGTTTCAAGAATCCACTCAACCCTTGATATTGGCGAATCGTGTGAAGTCTGTCTTTGCGCCCCGTAAGAATCTTGTGCGGATATGCCTGGTGCCCAACATCCCACACGAGCTTGTCATATGGCGTGTTGAAGACATAATGCAGCGCGACGGCAAGTTCCACCGACCCGAGCCCCGCGCCGAGATGGCCACCCGTCTTCGCAACAGTTTCGATCAGGTACTCCCGGACGTCCGTTGCAAGACCTTTAAGTTCGGGCATCGAAAGCTTGCGAATATCGGCGGGGATATTAACGCGATCGAGGAATTTGTATTGCTGCGAACTCATTCAGTATCCTCCCCGATCACACGGAAATTTCCATCCATGTCTTTGCTCAAGGTTTTGATGCGCATTTCCGCTTTCATGAGTTTTTCCACACACGCTTTGGAGAGAGTAATTCCTTCTTCATACATGCGGATGGAATCCTCGAGGGGGACATCACCTTGCTCCAGTTGATCAACGATTGCTTCCAATTTCTTGAGGGAAGATTCGAAAGTCTGACCGCTGTCGGCCGATTTTTCAGGTCTTGCTTTTGCCATTATTCTATAATCACCGATTTCTTTTCGCCGTCACGGAATCGAACGCGAATTTCATCCTGCAGATGCAAGGAAGAGCTTGAGGAGATGATGTTGGTATCGCGATACACCATCGCATACCCTCGTTTGAGTACCAACTCAGGATTCAGCGCCTCTATCCTCTGTTGGAGAGCATTCATTCTCGACGCGGTAAGGGCATGGATGTGTTCCATTGAAACCCCCAAGGTACGATGAATCTCATCGATGCGTTGATTCATTTGGCGGAGAAGGTCAAGCGGTTTGTTAAAGGTATAACTACGAAGGAGATGCCGAATGGACTCCTTATGGTTCTTCAGCATTGTCGTTAGGTTTTCTTGCATAGTATAAGCATTATTGCGTAAAACTTCAATGATTGCATTCCGTTCCTGCACGATGAGTTCGGCGGCCGCCGAGGGAGTCGGTGCTCGCATATCTGCAACGAAGTCTGCGATCGTGTAATCCACTTCATGTCCGATTGCGCTGACAACGGGAAGGATCGACGCATAGATTGCTCTCGCGACAATTTCTTCGTTGAATGGCCAGAGATCTTCGAGAGACCCGCCGCCTCGCGCGAGGACGATGATGTCGACAAGGTTCAGCATATTCAACGCGCGGATCGCTTCTGCAATTTCCGAAGCGGCACCCGGTCCCTGCACCTTCACCGGGGCAATCACCACTTCCACTCCGGGGAAGCGTCGTCGGAGAACATTCAACATGTCCTGCAAGACGGCGCCTGTCGGTGATGTGACGATGCCAATCCGTTCAGGGTATTCCGGCAAGGGAAGTTTATGCTCTTCCGCAAATAAACCCTCCTCGAAGAGTTTTTGTTTCAGTTTCTCGAATGCAATTTGCAGGTCACCCGTCCCCAACGGACGCATACTGAGCACATCGAGCTGATAGTTTCCACGAACTTCATAGACAGTTATTCGTCCGCTTGCGACGACTTTCATTCCATCAACCGGCATGAAAGGTAACATCGAGGCGCGGCTGCGCCACATCACCGCACTGAGTGACGCATTCTCATCCTTCAGAGTAAAATAGAGATGACCTGATGGATGATGATGCTTGAAATTTGACACTTCTCCCTGAACAGCCACCGAAGAAAAGCCACCCTCGAGCAACCGTTTGATCCGACGGGTCAATTCCGATATGCCGACGATCTTTTCATGAGCGTTCATAGATCAGAACTGTACGGAGAAGCCAAGAGTAGGAAGAAGAGGAAGCATGTATACAGAGGTGCGGCCAATAGATAAGTCACTGCCGATAAAGTAGTTGTATGTCAGAACGTTCGATCGATTGTATACATTAATCACATCAATATAAAAATGCCAGTCCAGGTCCCAGTAATCCGCAGCGGCAGTCAATCGTGCATCCAGCCTGTGATATGGAGGCAGACTGCTCTGAAAACGATTGGCTTCTCCTCCCCTATCGAAGTCAAAAACGACATTGCCATTTCCATCTGACTGAATTTCATGGACTGTCTGCCCATTGGATTCATTTGCAATGATCCTTGGTCGAATTCCTACCGGCTCGGTGTATGGAAGCCCGCTGCCGTACTTCCATCGAATGCCGACAGTAAGCCAGTCGGAAATTGCATAGTCAATAACGAGGTTCATCGTATGTCTCTGGTCAAACCTGAACGGTGTAACAAGTGCACCTCTTGTTCTTTCTGCCTGTGCCAGAGAATAGCTTACCCAGCCTGAGAGACGATCGTCGGCAAACAAGTTTTTTTTCTCAAGCAGTATTTCAATCCCGTATGATGATCCCTTTGCACCATTGACAGGATTTGTTGTCGTAGAGTCAGAAGGGATAGCTGCAGGGAGAGTCCAGCCGGATATTTTCCGAACATCTCCCCCGGAGATCGGGGACGACTGGTATACCGACCCTGGAACAATGTCCTGTACAATGACATCCTGAAAGTTCTTGTAATATGTTTCAAACTGGAGACGCCATTTGTTGTCAAGCCAGCGATCAAATCCCAGAACATAGTGAGTTGCTTTTTCTGCGCCCAGGACTCCAACATTGCTATTGGTTAAGTCGATGAAACTGTTTTGATCGAGCAGCTTTTCATATCCCGGCGATTGTCGATAAAGGCCTAATGCTGCTCGAAGAGTTGTTGTAGGATCAAGAGCGAAGGAAGCACTGATTCGAGGCTGGAGATATCCCCGTCCAATGATATCGTAGAAATCATACCGGAGTCCGGCTTGGACGGAGACTTGGGATGAAAATTCGATATCATCCTGCACAAACAAATGCGTCCGGTAATAGCGCTTTGTTTGGTCCAGCTCAAGAAGAAATGGGATATTTCTCGATTCAAGGACTGCGCGAAGGGCCGCGTCAGGGCGAAAAGTCCAGCGGAGTGTTGTGTTGAGGAAATCGAGGCCGGCACCGGAAACGAACGAGTGCATCCCGTGATGATAGCTGAATTCCTCTTTGAACGAAAGCTTTTCAAAAATGTATCTTGAGTCAAATTCAAGATTGAGGAACCGGATACCGAGAGTATCGATCCTGTTCTCATAGAGGTCACGATTGAGGGAAGGATCGACAAAATCGCCGCCGAATTCAGTGTCGCCGGTATTCCTATACCAGGATGCGGCAAAGCGGGACATCGTTGAGGGTGAAGGAACAAAGTGCCAGGCAACTCCAACGACATCGTTCCGTGTATTGTCACGAACATTGACGCTATCAGGGTTCTCACGTTCAGATGAGGAGACCACATCCACCGCGTCTTTGCTGGCAATTCCGTTCAGAATTATTTTGTGTCCATCGGAAGGTTCGAACGTAAATTTCGATTGGAAGTCAGCAAAGTTCGGGAACGCAACATCACCACTCACGAGCTTCGCCTTCTTCGCGATAGGGCCGAGAATCAGGTCATAATACGTTCTCCGCACAGCCACAACATACGACCCGCGAAGACCGAAAGGATAACTGCCGTCGAACACAATGTTCGCATTCGTAATGCTTGCGTTGACACTCCCATGAACACCTTCTTCGTTTCTTCCCTCCTTGTTGGTCACGGCAAGCACCGCGGAGAGACGGTCTCCGTATTGCGCCCCAAATCCCCCGGTGACCAGTTCAATATTATTGACTGTTTCAGGATTGAACATACTGATTGTTCCATAGAGGCGGTATGGATTAAACACTTCAATACCGTCCATGATAATGAGATTCTGGTCAGGTCCGCTTCCCCGAATGGCAAGTTGCGAGCTGAAATCGTTTGGAGCAAGAACACCCGGCAATGCCTGAAGGGTCCGGAAGACGTCCTCCCCCACTCCGGCAAGAGTTCTTGCTTGCGCAGGTTCCAGGATGAGAACACTAGTCCTGGTATCATCTTGCGGACGGGCGCGGTCACCCGTCACCCTAACTTCTCCAAGCCTGATGGTAGTTTGCTCCATAGCGACGGTAATCCGCGTTTCCTTCCCTTGCTGAACGGAAACGGTTTCCTTGACCTCCTCATATCCGACAAGGCGAGCAACGAGAACGTACTCTCCCATTGGAATAGAAGAAATGACGAACTTCCCCTCCAGATCGGTGGTGGATCCCCATGGTGATTTCTCGATGGTCACATTGACAAGCGGAAGTGGACCCTTTGTTTCGGCGTCGGTGATAAGGCCACGAATCTGCCCCCCCTTCTGCTGAGCGAGCGAGCTTGCAGATGTCGTTGCAAGGAGCAAAAAGAGAGGAATTATTCTGGAAGAATTCTTCACGTTCAGACAATATAATAAATTTCGGTTGGATGCACCTCCTTCTTGACATTCGAATCGAGAAGAGCTAATTTTGTGCGCGTTAAGCTACCGACCACAACTAATGCAAAAACGAGACAGTTCCACACTGGAGAGAATTCATGACACTTGATGTTCTTTCGATTGGAGCGCATCCTGATGATGTGGAACTGACGTGCAGCGGTACTCTCATAAAATTGAAGAAGCAAGGCAAAAAGATTGGGATCCTGGATTTAACCCGCGGTGAGCTTGGTACTCGGGGTACGCCGGAAACACGGGAGAGCGAAGCAAAGGCAGCAGGAGAGATCATTGGAGTTGATTTCCGCGAGAATCTGGGCCTTCCCGATGGCAGCATTGAAATAACGCCTGCAACGAAGGCCGCAGTCATTGAAGTTATTCGTCATGTCCGGCCACAAATTCTTCTGTTTCCGCATTGGCTCGAACGACACCCCGATCATGAACATGCGCACCGGCTTTGCCGCGAAGCATGGTTTTCTTCAGGTCTTGAAAAACTCGAGACAGCACGAGGCGGGAAAAAGCAGGAACCTTTCCGCCCTCGGGCGTTCTACCATTACATGCAGACTTTTGAATTCGAGCCGTCGTTTGTCGTAGACATTTCGGAACAATTTGAGCAGAGGATGGAGAGTGTGAAGGCATTCAAATCGCAGTTTTACGATCCATCAAGCAAAGAACGGGAAACATTTTTGAGCACGCCTGATTTTCTGGACTTTTTACGGGCACGGTATGAGTATTATGGGGATCGCATCGGAAGGAAGTACGGCGAGCCTTTTTATTCCGTAAACATGGTAGGAATTTCAGATCTTTTTTCGTTGACGGCGTGATTGATGCCCAATATCCATCCAACAATCGTTCATTTCCCGATAGCACTTCTTATCGTTGCTTTTTTCTTCGACGCTTCGGGTGTTGTGCTTAAGAAAGTTGAATTGACTCGGGTTGGATGGTGGTGCCAATCTGTTGGGACAGTGTTCCTCGTCGCGGCGGTCGCCACTGGTCTATTTGCCAGGGATAGCATTGTTGTTGACAGTGTTGCCCTGCAGACGCTTGAGGCTCACGAGCAGTTCGCTTTCCTTAGCTCATCGGCTTTTATTGTTTTGCTGTTTTGGAGGGTAGGGCTGAAAACGAAGCTTCCCGAACGAATGCGTTCTCTGTTCTGGGGACTTTATGTTCTAGGTGTGAGTGCCATAGTACTTGGCGCGTGGTACGGTGGAGAGATGGTGTTTCGTTTTGGTTTAGGAGTGAAGCTCCTGTCTCCTTAGGCCGTGTTCTCATGCTTCAACCTTGCCTCTTGCGCTCTCCGAACAATCGTTACTCCTAATCCGAGAAATAAGATAATCACCCCCGACCAAACAAGGTTGATAAAGGGCTTGACGCTGGCTTCAACTACAAGCACATCCCCTTTTGCTTTTTGAACGCTTGCTGCCATGAGATCTTTCACTGCGATCTCAACCTTTGAGTTGTCCTTGTTATCGCGGTCGGGTTGCATTGAAGCGATCGTGAACTCGTAGCGATCGTTGTAGCGTGCGGGCTGATCGGTCGCGGCACCGTTCTCCATTACTTTTGATGGCTTAAGTTCCTCAGGATTCTTTCCGTATTCTTTCACCGTGAGCTTCGCCCCGATCGTCACTTTCCGACCTTCGAGCATCGCTGCCTTTTCCATGACTGGAAAGTCAAATTCGTTAAAGGTAATCTCCATGGATCCCATGGTCGCAGTATCACCTTTTTTCATTTGGAATGTTGCCGTCGATTTCTTTTCGGCGTCGCTTGCAGATTCCAACGAGAGAGGGGCGACATAGAAGTCCTTTGTCTTCAAGTTGATGACATCTGGATTTCTCATCAGACCTTCGTTGAACTTGCTGTAATACATTATCGGTGAGGCGTGGTATTCTTTGCCATCTTTTTCGATCTTGATTTGAAATGCATACTTTTCATCGTCAATAGGTTTGTACCCGTTATAAGTCAGGGTGTAGCCGAGCGCTTCAACTGGTTCGTTCTGAGTGAGGGACACAGTTTGTTTCGAATCGTATTCGGAGGACGAAACGAATCCAAAGAACATAACGGCAAGCCCTACATGCGCTATTGCACCACCGGCATATTTTGGATTTCCCTTCACGATTCGTGAGCCGACCTGGATGTTGGAAAACAGTGCGAACGAGGAGCCAAAGATAAAGAGCGCCAGCCGGACATCATGGACTCTCAAGGTGACGAGAAAAGCAGTCGTCGCGAGAGAAAGGACGGTAGGCCAAAGCAAACTTGTGAAAAACTCCTTCTTGTCGGATTTGGTCCACCACAGAAGCTGTGCTATTCCAGTGAGGATGCCGATGAGGATTCCAAGTGGGAGCACAGTCTTCGAGTAGAAAGAGATGTCGACCGCCGACTTCTTCCCTTGAAGTATCTCCGTAATGATCGGAGAAGAAGTCCCAACTGTGATGAAAACAGCGATGACCACGAGCGTTGCAGATCCCAGAAACAACGCGAACTCCCGGGAGTAATAATCATGCAGTACAGGAACTTTCGGCATCTCCTTCATTCGTCGTATCAACAACCCAAGCCCGAGAGAAGTAAACAGCACGAGCATCCCAATCATCAACCAATAGACCCACATGCCAGGCGTTACGAAAGAGTGAACGGATGTATCGCCAAGAACTCCGCTACGAGTCAAGAATGTTGAATACAAAACAGTGAGAAAGCAGAGCATCCCAAGGACAAGGTTCGTGCGGATGAATGCTCCACTTTTTCTTTGTGAAAGAATGGTGTGGATTGACGCCACAGAGAAGAGCCATGGCACCAACGAGGAGTTTTCAACAGGGTCCCATGCCCAATAGCCTCCCCATCCGAGCGTCTCATACGCCCAATACCCTCCCATAATAATCCCAATTCCAAGCATGAGGGCACCAAAGACGATCCAAGGTGTTGCTGGTCTGATCCAGTTCTTGTAGTCACGCTTAAGAAGCGCGGCAACAGCGTAAGCGTAGGGAACGCCCATCGCCGAGAAACCGCTGAATAGAACCTGGGGATGAATTACCATCCAGTAATTTTGAAGTAGCGGGTTTAAGCCGCGTCCATTCGCGGGCACGAAGCCGGCTTGAACTTCTCCGGGCCAGGTCTCCCACACAAATGTAAACGGGCTCTTGACAACAATGAGCAAGAGTAACATCTGAACAATCAAGCCAAACACTGGCATTACTTCCGATTCATAACCTTTTCGGGATGAGTATCGGAGAAGGAAGACACCAATGATGGACGTGTACAATAGCCAGAGTGTGAAGCTTCCCTCCTGCCCCGCATAGAATGTGGAAATAAGCAAAGGCGTTGAAAGTTCACGTGAGCTGTAACTCCAGATGTACGTGTACTGAAACTGGTGCGTGAGGATCAGGTACAGCAGCGTGGCGGAAAACAGAAGGATCGTAATGACCGTTGAATGATAGAACCACCTGGCAATCTTGAGGACATTCTCCTCCCCCCTACGGAGATGCTGGATATAAGCGAGGACGGAAATAAGGCATGTTACAAAGGCGATCTTTACGAGAAGTGCGCCAATCATTTTGTTTCCCTATACGGAAATGAACAATCAAAAACTAACTACTCTTGTTGACCTCTTCTGAGTTTGCCTCATATTTCGACGGACACTTCGTTAAAACTTCTGTAGCGTGGAAATAGCCTTCTTCCGTGAAGCGACCTTTTGCTACCACACTTATCGCCAGCTCAAAGTTGTTTGGGGCAGCGCCATCAAGTACCACCTTGCACTCCTCCCCCTTGTCATCCCGAAGATAGAATGTGAATTGGGCTTTCTCCTGATTAAAGCCTGAAGACTTCTCCTTATTCCACTCACCTTTCAACTGCACCTTCTTGTGAGACTTGAGTGCTCCAGCGATATCCGTGTATTCGAGTTTGCTATCCATAAATGAATACGAACCGAAGATGATGAAGGCAACAACGATGATCGCCGAAATGATGATCTTAGGATTCATGTAGCGTCTCCTTGGTCTTTTAAAAGCTCTTCGAGGTGCTTGAGCTTCCCCTCAAGTCTGTACAGGTAAGTATAAATACCAAACCATATTACAAGCACAATCAAAAGTACAACGTATAGTGCATTCGCAGTCAGAAATTCGTACAACGTATCCTCCTAGGCTTTGCCTGATTCTAGCTCTTTTCTCTGAACGAGCGTTACCGCTCGGATATGAAGATTGCTCATCCATAAGTACATACCCATGAACGCTGCCACCGACGAGTAGAAAATAACTCGCATAGTCGCATTCATGCCCCCTGAGCTTACCACAGGACCCGAGTTGACATCGTCTGCTGAGCCTGGATGCAAACCCGCGGTTATTCTTGGCAGGACAAAGATAAAAAATGGAGCAATGACCCCCGCGATAATGGAATATACGGCAGAAAGTGTGGCTCGCTTCTCTTCAACATCAATAGCCGACCGGAGTGCGAAATAGGCTCCATAAATCAACAGGAGGACGAAAATTGACGTCTCCCGAGGATCCCAGTTCCAAAATGAACCCCAATTGAACTTCGCCCAAATCGAACCAGTCACCGTTGCCAGAATGCAAAAGAGAAGCCCAAGTCCTGCATGCGTGACCGACTTGATATCATCGTGTGGATTCTTCTTGCGCAAATAACGGATTCCAAACCACATGCTGGTCAGAAAGGCTATAACGCTTAACCACGCGGTCGGGACATGGAAGAAGATAATTCTTGCGCGTTGCTCCAATCCCGGGATAAGTGGAAGCTCCCCCCAATGAGACGGCTGAGCGACCATTGGCAAGCCAAGGCCGAGAATAATAACGGCCGTGGTCCAGATCCCGAGGATCTGCTTCAATGTTCTATTCTTAATCTTTCCAGACATAGTCAAATAATATGTATGATACCCCTGTGACGGCACCAATATAAGAAACTAATATCCTAAAGTCATCCAAACCCTCGCTGAAAAAAGCCCCTTCCGAAGAAAGCGTCGTTGCATGAATAACCGTCATGAGAAGTGGAAGCAAGAGTGGTAACGATAGAACCGGGAACAGAGACCCTTTCGTGTTGGCACGTGCAATGATTGCCGCAATAATTGTGCTTGCGGAAGCAAGTCCAATGCTTCCCAAAGTAAGAGTTGTGACAAAGAGCCCAACAGAATCGACGCGGAACGAAGAAAAGAAGAACAAAAACAGAAGGACTGCCATTGTGTTGACTATAAGAACGAGGACCACATTGAAGGCGAGCTTGCCAAAGAGGACAGCGGTTGGGGTAGCCAACAATTGTAGTGTCAGGGAAGTTCCTCTCTCCTCTTCAGCGACGAAAGTCCTTGCAAGCCCGGACATTCCCGAGAAGAAAATGATGACCCACAGGACACCGGCAAGGACCTCCTGAGAAGGAGATTCACCCCCGAAGGCAAAGACAATAATCGCAATCGTCGTTAGGACAAACATCACCAGCGCGCTTAATGCGTATCTCGTTCGCAACTCGGAGCGCCAATCTTTCAAAAACACTGCCTTCGTGGAAATTAACAATGTTCTTAGTTTTTTATGATCTTCCACCAAGATCCACCTGATGATCAAAGTTTTCTAAATCCGTATGGTCATTCGTGGCAACAACAAGTATCCCACGCTTCTGTTGCTCCTCCATGACCTGGCGAACAGTTGCTATTCCTTCCGTATCCAGGTTTGACATCGGCTCGTCAAGAATAAGGATCGGTGGCTGATGGATGAGAGCAAAGGCGTACTTCAACCGTTGTTTCATACCGGAGGAAAAGGTGCGGACCTGATCGTCACCACGACCGCCAAGCGATACTCGGCCCAAAAGATTCTTCACCGCCGTCATGTCATCCGGCCGTGCCCGCATCGATAACGAAAGCAGGAGATTCTCCTCTGCTGTAAATTCGTCGTATAACTGCATATAGGGCGAGACAAAACCGATGAGGTTATGCAAATACCTCTTAACGGCGTGGCCTTCAAGAGAAAACCTCACTTCACCCGAGGTGGGAGTGAGAACCTGCGCAAGTATCTTGACGAAAGTCGATTTGCCAGCTCCGTTTTGGCCGATGACACGAAGGATTTCTCCGGACTGCACCCGAACTGAGATATCGCGAAAGATCGAGCGACGGTTAAAGGTTTTGGTTATTGCGTGTGCTTCGAACTCGATCATCTTCTATTGCTGAATGAGAACTATTTTTCCCTTGTGTATTTCCCCGCCGTATTCCAGAACATACATGTAAACCCCCGACGAAGCCCTTTCACCCCTTTCCGTCGTCCCATCCCATTGTGCAGCCTGCGTCCCCGGTGGTGTCACATAATGGGAACTGCCTGTAAAGTCGAAGGTCCGGTCCATGTCGCTCGAGAAAACAGAAAGGGAATATGCGACCGAAATGGCAGAATTGATCGGGATGTTTATAACACCCTTGCCACTGGTAATAAATGGATTGGGGAAAGCAACTCCTTCGGGGAAGAACGTTGGGAGTCCAGAAGTATACCAATTCGAAATATCAGGGACATCAAGTTTGACGAACAAGCTCGTTCCTGCTTGCCGGTAATCGCTCCCCAGTTTCGAATTGCTGAAACGGTACGTATAGGGAAAAGCTGTTGTATTATTCAGAACAGCGCTCTCAAAGTTGATGTTTGATAATATGAGGTTTACGGTTTCGGTGGAGGAGCGGATATCGAAATATCGTGAAGCCATGGCAGGAAGAGATCCTGTTGATTGTCCAGTCGACGATGTGATCGACACAATCGTTTGATTCACCGGCGGGTACAATGGGCTCTCGGGATAATACCTGACTGAATCTGCCCGTGACCCTGTATAATAATTCCACTCCGACCATTCAGTGAAAGCTGACCGAAATGTCGAAAAGAATGGCGGACTCCGGAGTGCGTTATCCATGGCCTCCAGGCTCGGAACATTTCTCATCTCCTCCCATGACATCCGCATCACAGCAGGAGAAAATCGTTTCTCAAGATAGTGTCCCCAAATGCATCGTGCATATTCTGTTGCTCCATCGGAGGTAGTGAAGGCACGCTGCGGATTGAGAAAGTGGGATGGCAAGTACTGAAGGTAGTCGTTCACCTCAGTGAAAAGGACATCTTCCATCCACGTGGATGTCACTTCGTAAAAATATCTGTCACGAGACCAGAAGCCGTAGCTACCTAGCTGGATTGCATGATGATATTCATGGGCGAGTGTTACACGCATCGCCGGGAGACCTTTGTTCGCAAATGGGAAAACGAAGATAAAGTCGTTGTCTATTTCAAGGTAGGACGTGAACCGGCCACCGTCTGGTTTTGTGTCAAGCTGATTCTCCGGAATAGTTACCCCGTACAAATTTGAAAGTTCTTCAACATAAATATCATATTCAGGCCCTCCCCCTTCAATGCCATCTTGAGGAGCAGCTGTGTAACCCAGAATTATGGTTTCAGTGGCGACGACTGTTTGCATAATCGCGAGGACGGAGTCTATGTACTCTTCATGCGACCCGGGAATGCGCTGTTTGTTGACATTCAACATCGCGGGGACATTTGCCCCCACCGTATCATAATGAACACGGAAGCCTCCGACCATCCTGGTCTTTTGCATTACTGGACGTGTGAGGTCGAGGAGAAACGAGCGCTCGGATTCCCACTGCTGGGCAAGGACAGGGAGACCGCATTTGATGGTACTTGAGGAGTCAATCGAGAGGATAAGGTCGAAAGCTGTGGTCGTGCGTGAGGAGTTGATTTGTGCCACAGAGGTGGTGAAGACACAGATCAGAATAACCGCTATCTTCAGCGCAATGCGCACGGAATACTTCACTTCCCTGTTCTCCTGAACGGTTGAGGTACAAGAGAGACCATGCCTCGTTCGCCTCGCGACACAATGAGGTCGAGTGCTGGTGGCGATTTGATTGGCGCAATGCGAATTGACTGAATATCATCGGCCTCAAACACACTCGACCCATTTTCGAACCCCCCTCCCTTCTTCCCGTAGTAAACCATGACCATTTTTTGTGAAGCGTCTGGTAGTACGATATCAGTAATATTGTCGAAGTCGACGTCTTTGAAAATGATTGCATCCTCATGCAGGGGGTTGACGTGATCAATCCAGATCAAAGAATCGTGATAAGTAAGAAAACTGAATCCAGATGCAATCCCGATCTGATATTCCGGCTTTCCCTTGACAACGACAATATCCTTGAATTCATGACTGGTGACGAAGCCAGAGAGCAATGCAACAGTAGACCGGGTGGAATCACTATACGAAAACACCGATTGTGCGGGGCGAAAAGTGAACGATGAATCTCCTTCTGCCACCGAAACCACCACGCTTTTCGATGAGTTTTCCATCGAGGCAACTACAAGATCATACGATCCATTCTTCGTCAGATCGCCGACTGTTAACGCAATGATGTTTGCGCTGGGAATTGATCGGACGCTTCTTTCGAGGAATTCTGAGCCGCCAAGTTGCTGGAAGAGTGACAGCGAAACCGAGCGTTGCTTGGTGGAACGTACTAGCATTTCCAGTTGACCTCCGGCAGAAACATCCTTTGCAAAGACAACATACGGGTTGTTATCGGTCGGGACCAGCGATGATCGTGCCTCCGCAGAATCCTGATTCAGATGAAGAACGGTGGCCTGATCGACATGGGAATGCGAGATCACCAGAGTTTTTTCGGCTCCCCGCTCGACGCTTGCGGTGCGGAGAAACAAAGGCTCTTTGCCAACAGGAATAACATCTTGTCCGCGCAACCTTCCTCCACCCGCATTATAGAGAATCGATACAGATTCCGACCGTGTATTTGCAACGGCGATATCGATCAACCCATCTCCATCAAAATCACGGGTGGCTATTCCCGTGGGATTGTTGCCGACTGAATAATTATCGGGCCATCGAATTGACGCGGCATGCTTGGTATTTCCGAGCGCGACTATCTTTTTCATTGACGCTTCACCGACAACCAGATCTGGGAGTTTATCACCGTCGATATCGCCGACATCCCACGACGACGGGTTAATGGTGGCGCCATACAACACAGGTTCAGAATAGTGTGTGCCCGACATGGCGAGGCTGACGACGATTCCACTCTTCGTCGATGTAACAACATCAAACAAGTTGTCCCCGTTCGTATCGACCAAACGCACCCCATGGGGGGCATCCGGCACGTGAATGACTACCCTCTGCTGAAAATCGCCAAGGGCATCTCCATCATAAATGATGATTTCTCGCTGATCAGGGACACTCACGGCAATCCTGAATTCTCGTTTCTTTGGAAGAGAAACAAGAGACATGTTCTCCGGCTCGCCGGGGAGATCAATAGTGATTTGCTCAGAGAAAACTGCTCTGCCGATGCCGAGAAAGACAACGAGTTGATTCGAAAGCCAATTGCACAGAATGATATCCGTAATCCCATCGCCGTTCAGATCCTTGCAAACGAGATCACTGACGGATATATCAGGAAAGAGAAGAGGACCTTCTACAAATGATTTTCCTGCCCGACCTATCATTGTCGCTATCCCAGCGGAGTTCTTTCCGTAGAGAAGAAAATCGGGGTGTCCATCGCCATTGATATCAGCCGCAGTGAAGTCGTCTCCCGATCCTGGAAAGGAGACAATACGCGGCTGATTCTCCAGAGCGTCTATAGATAGAATTGAGAGAGTGTGTTCATGAAGCAGAACGATATCTGGAGTCCGTCCTGCGGTGAGATCGAGGACTTTCATCGAGCGGGCGGGAGCGGTTACGGTAATGGCTGACTGCAGTGAAAGGACACCATCGCGCGAAAAGGAAAAAAAATGAAGAACGGGTTTGTTCCTTGCACTCACCGTCAACTGAATGAGAGGGTGGGTGGGCAAAATGCATATGTCCTTTGGAATGAAATCAACCGCCACCCCTGAAACAGATCCGAATGAAGCGTACGGCCGCTCGGAGTATGCCTGAAGGACACAGATGACTTGCACCTGAATCAGGCCTAATAGGACTCGACGAATGTACGCACCGGGAACAATTTCTTTTTCTCCAACGGGAATAGCCAATGTCAGCGATGGAAGTGATTATTCAACTTTGTGTCGATGTTTCAATCGAGCCTCGCGTCTTTGAAGAGCCTCCTCGAAGCGACGCTGCTCTTCGCTGGATTTTGGGACAATAGGAGGAACGGGAACTGGCCGACCATTTTCATCAATTGCAACGAATGTCAGATAGGCGTTGTTGGCGAGACGTTCCTTTCCACCAAGCGCCTGGGCAGTCACGATAACACCGATCTCCATCGATGAGCGGAATGTCCGGTTCACAGATGACTGTAACGTGACAACTTCCCCCAGTTTAATCGGGTGATGAAAGTTCAACTCGTCCACGGACGCGGTGACGCAGACCCTCCCGGTATGCCGCTGTGCAGAAATTGCTGCCGAAATATCGATCCAATGCATGAGCCGGCCGCCAAGCAGGTTTCCGAGTTGATTCGTATCGTTCGGAAGAACAAGTTCTGTTGAAAAGACCTGCGAGTCTTTGACAAGCTTCGGGTCCATGGTCATCGGTCCGTTGAGGACGAAAGACCATGCAGGAATACGTCAGCCCCGGAGGATGTTCCGCTCGTGACACTGCTCGAACGATCATCACCACTGCGTAACCCGTTTTCTGCCTCTTCGAGCAGCCGATCAGCCTGGGCTCGCAAAACACTGTTGGGAAAGAGGGAAATGAATTTTGAGACCGTCTCCTTTGCCGAACGGTAACGCTTGCGTGAAATTTCGATTTCTGTTTTGGTGAGATACGAAAGAGGTGCAAAGTTGGTATCGTGATACCGTTCGGTAATTTCGTCCAGATAATGAAGTGCGGCGCGGTAACGCTCCATCCGCTGATAGAGCTTAGCGCTATTATATGCTTTCTCCGCGAGCTTGTCTGTCAATTCTCTAATTCTAGCCTCTGCATCCGGTGCCATTTCATGCGACGGGTAATACTCGACGAACGCCTGCAGTTCATCTTTTGCCTTTGTTGTATATCGCTGATCCAGTCTTGCGGGAGGAGATAGCTCATAATAGGAGAGTCCTAACTTATACTGGGCGTCAGGCACCAATGAACTCGCCGGAAACGATCGCTTCATATCTCCATATTCATATGCTGCGAGGAGGAATTCACCTCGCTTGAAATGACATTCCCCGAGATAGTATTGGGCATCATCCGCGTAAGCGCTTCCCGGATACTGGAGACTGATAGCCTTAAATTCATTGATGGCGTCGAGATAGTCTCGATCATTAAATTGCTCCATCGCCTCCTTGAACCGTTCTTCAACAGACACTTCTTTAGTCGCCTCTGATGAACCGCATCCCCCAACGAAAATCATGAAGAGAGGTATTAGGTACAATAAATATTTTGCCACGGTATTCTCCGACATTACATAACTCGCGAAAACGATTGAATTCTCTGCGCTATCATCATGGCTTCCTCCCCTTGAGGAAGGAACTCGGGCTGTAGTCCGCATCGTATTGGCAGCGGACGATATTTTGTGAGCACAATATTTTCTCCGGTTTTCTCAAACTCAATCTCGAGCGCAAAGCTTCTTTGAGCCCAATAACGCTGCGGCTGCAAGAAGACGAAGTTTCCCAGCGAAGGAACGATCAACCTCCCATGATCCTCGATGATTCCGTAGGACACATGAGGATGATGACCGAGAAACACATGTGCCCCAGCGACAAGAACGCAATTGGCAAACCAGAGCGTTCCCGGCGACGCCTCCTCCCCATACTCTGTCCCTCCATGGAAACTGACAATCACTACATCAACGGAGTCTTTCCAAAAACGGATTTCCGGCAAGAGCAATGTCGTATCAGCTTTACACACTACCTTGCTCCACGACCTATCGGCCGTGTTCATGATTTCCGTACAGGCAAAAAATGCGAACCGGATATTTTTTCTTACCATCAAGAGAGGACGGTAGAGTGAATCCATGTGTTCGCTCGTTCCAACCGATTCGACCCAGTTCGCACGCAGATAACGGATCGTTTCTGACAATCCTGCATACCCGTAATCAAGAGCATGGTTGTTCGCCGTTGAGACTACGTGAAAACCTGCTCGGTGTAACGATACTGCACCAGCCGGAGGACCAGTGAAAATGTAGTTGTTGTCCGGGTGTTGAGTCTCACCATCCTGGTTGGACAACTGCGATTCCAGATTGCCAAAGACCAGATCATATTCCTTGAGCGTAGTTGCTATATTCTCAAACGGAAAAAGCGTATCACCGCCAAGAATCTTCTGTCCCGCCAACCTCCCGAGGTTGATATCTCCCACTGCCAGGAATCGTACTACGGTCGAGTTGCCAGCAACCGGTACAGCGAAGGATTGTTCTCCCGGCTCCGGGCGATAAAAGAACATTATCGTAAAAGTTATACTGGCCGCCAAGCCCAGCCAGGTTATGACCCGCCCCAAACGGTTCAACTTCGAACCGTGAACAAAAGGAAAATTCCCACCGCGAGTGCTCCCAACAGGACCAGCGGCTCAAGAACTCCTGAAAATATTCCCTCCGATGGTAGCTCTCCCTGTTCAAGTGCAAGAGATGGATGCCGCAGATCTTTGATAGCGTCGACCGCGACAGTATCAGAAAACTCTTTTATTACGTTCCTGGTAAGAACAGGAACGCCCTCCGCGAGCGGATCCAGAAAGAAAGAAACATCAACTGAGGCGACGCGCTGTGCTACTCGACTCCCGAAAATGCCGGACTTCCAGACGGACGGGAAATGGATTCCACCGTTCAGAATCCCAACCTGTAAAACGCGTGCCGAATCAACACTGACAACCCGAAAGCCACTGTCTGTAAATGTTCGGATTAGTGAATTTCGGAAGAAAGGAGCAAGGTCCGTCGGCGTCAGTTGGATGGCAAATTGACTGACGTTCAGCCGATGACATTCCGGGATGATTGTAACAGCTGATTCCCTGACCAAGGCATCGAGGACCGACAAGTTCGAGAGCGGTAACGTCCCCACCTCCTGCCCGCTCCCTGGCTGAACGACGGCAAGGAGAAATATAGAAAACGATGTCAGCCGACGAAGCAGTTCTCTCCTCCTAAGCGTAAATTCCACGTGTGACAAGTGTTTTTGCGACCTTGTCGATCGCCAGTACGTACGCACCAATTCGCATTGTCACGCTGTGCTTTTCTGACATATCGAAAACAGCATCGAAGGAGGTGCGCATCATTCTTTCTAAGCGTCGATTCACTCGCTGGAGGCTCCAGAAATAACCGACGCGATCCTGAACCCACTCAAAATATGAAACAGTGACGCCCCCCGCATTTGCAAGAATGTCGGGAACCACAAGAACACCTTTCTCCTGGAGAATCGGATCCGCCTTCGCGGTCGTCGGTCCATTCGCTCCTTCTACAATCACTTTCGCTTTGACATTCTTTGCTACCTTCGAAGTGATCTGATCTTCCTTCGCAGCCGGGACAAGGACATCACAATCACATTGAAGAAGATCAACCTGAGACATCTTGTCTCCCCCTTTCCAACCTTGAAGCGATCTGTTCTTCTCCATGTATGCCATTGCATCCTTGATATTCAGCCCTCCCTTGTTGTAATACGCGCCCGAAATATCACTAATGGCAACAATCTTGCAACCCTCTTCCTCCAGAAGCCTTGCAGATATTGACCCGACATTTCCGAAACCCTGCACCGCTACCGTTGATTGGCCAGGAGTCATCCCCACTTTTTCCAGAGCAGCAAGTGTAGAAACCATGACTCCGCGTCCCGTCGCCTCCTTCCTGCCTAGTGATCCACCAAGAATCAGAGGCTTTCCCGTCACAACTGCATTCTCTGTTCTTCGATGATGCATACTATAGGTGTCCATGATCCACGCCATGGTTTGTTCGTTTGTATTCATGTCGGGAGCAGGAACATCGCGGTCGGGACCGAAGACATCAATCATATTTGCAGTGTACCGACGGGTGATCTTTTCGATTTCGATCTGGGTAAGCTTTGATGGGTCGCAGCGAACTCCCCCTTTTGCACCACCGAAAGGAATATTCACAACAGCGCACTTCCATGTCATCCATGCAGCCAGCGCTTTTACCTCGTCAATTGTTACGTCGGGTGCGTACCGAATGCCCCCTTTTGAAGGGCCCATTACATCGTTGTGAATCACACGATAGCCTTCAAAGACCTCAATCCGACCGTCATCCATCTGAATGGGAATGGAGACGATATGCTGTCGAGCAGGAGTCTTGAGGTATTGATAGATACCCTTGTCGAGGCCCAGAATCTCCGCCGCAACATCGAATCGTTGCATCATCGATTCAAAAGGATTATCAGCATCCAGCGGTGGACCCGGTTCCAGTGAGACGGCGTGTTGTGCAGTGTCCGAGACCAAGGGTGTCGCACTCCTTTCAGAAAAGCTTTTCTTTGAGGGCATTCATAGAAAAATTCGCTTGAACGTACGAAAATTCAATATGATTTCCAAGGTTGATCTGATGCACTCACATATCGCAAGTTTCTCAATGTCAGAGAATTCGTTGCTTCTCCTCAATCATTCCCTTATATTTTTCCACCTAAGTTCTTCATGCCAACCCTTCATCCACAATCGCATACTTCCTCATGACCTGGATCGAATACAACAAACTTCCCGATTCCGCCGGTGGGTTTTCAGATCTGTTTAATGATTTTATTTACAACTTTGAGGCAGTCAAGCGTTTCTTTCCCTTCGATTTTCGCCTGAGCTCATCATACGAACAGGCCATGAAGCAGGTGGCAAAATCACAGCGCGAGAGGAACCAGCTTGCCGACATTCTGAAGCGACAGAACGAGCACTTTGGATGCGAGGCCGAGACCTTTGGGAAGATTGAGTTGCTTAAAAAGCCCTCCACGTTTGCCATCGTTACGGGACAGCAGGTCGGTTTGTTGGGAGGGCCACTGTACACTCTTTTCAAAACACTGACAACAATCAAACTGGCGCAAAAACTCAAGAAGCAGTATCCCCAGAGTGATTTTGTACCGGTCTTTTGGGTTGAGGGGGAAGATCATGACTTTGAGGAAATGAATCATGTCTATATCGTCAACACCCAAAACCAGAGTCAGCGAATAGAGTATCTCATAGGTGGCGAAAAGAATGAAAAGAATGTTGGGCCGGTCGGGGAACTGGTTTTTGATCCAAACATCCAGAGTGTGCATAAAGAACTGGCGTCATCGATGCCAAGTTCTGAGTATACGCAGGATATTCTCAAGCCTCTGGCAACACATTACGCAGAGGGGAAATCTTTTAACCAAGCGTTTGTTGGATGGATGAACCATCTTTTTTCGGGATACGGATTGATTTTCCTATCAGGAAATGACCCAGACTTGAAGCGACTAGCATCTCCCCTTTTCGTGAAAGAAATTGAGGAATTCCCGCGGACATCACAATTGGTGATAGATCAGAGTGCAGAGTTGGAAAAGAAGTATCATGCTCAGGTAAAGCCGAAGTCAATCAACCTCTTCATGTTTCACAAGGGAGGAAGATACGCGATCAACCCGCGGGAGGAGGATTTCAGTCTCAAGGGGACGAGACACTTCATGTCGCGGGATGAATTACTCAGGATTGCACACGAGACTCCGGAGTTGCTCAGTCCCAATGTGGTACTGCGTCCAATAGTCCAAGACACTTTGCTCCCTACTCTGGTGTACGTTGGAGGCCCTTCAGAAATTGCGTACAACGCCCAATTAACACCTGTCTACAGGATGTTTGGTGTTCAGCAACCGATTGTATATCCGCGTGCGAGCGCATCGTTCATCACGGAGCGAACAATCAAGACCCTCGAGAAATATGATGTCACCATCTCTGACTTCTTTGAATCAACCGCAGAGCAGCTTACAGCCAGCGTCCTCGAACAAGTAGCAGATGTCAAGCTGGACTCGTTGTTCGGTGAGGCTGCCACTCAGTTCAAGCACGCGATCGACGAATTGGAGTTCGGCTTACGGGAAGTCGACAAGACTCTCCTTGGACCTCTGGTAAGCGTTGAGAAGAAAATGGAACAGAGTCTTGAAGTTCTGAAGGGAAAGGCAATTGAGGCACAAAAGAGGGGGAATGAAGTTGTCGTCAACCAAATCGAAAAGGCATCGAGCGCATTGCTGCCACATGGCGAGCTTCAAGAGCGATCGCTCTCCCCTCTTTACTTCATGAATCGATACGGGAGTGAGCTGGTTCGATGGCTTGACGGCGAGTTGGACATTGCCGGATTCAAGCACCAAATCTTCAAGATGTAAAACAAAACGCCCCGCGGTGCGGAGCGTTTCTTCAATCCAGTTTCCTCAACGCAACAGCGCTAAAGATTCTTCTTCTCGGAATGACTAAGCCTCTACCGGGTTTCCTTTGCTCTCCTCCATCATCAGAACCTTTCGTGAAAGCTTGTAGCGGCCTTGTTCGTCCTTGTCAGTGATCTTCACATCAAACTCATCACCGACCTTCACAACGTCTGATGGCTTGTTCACACGTTTCACGTCAAGCTGAGAAACGTGGACGAGACCTTCTTTCCCCGGAAGGAATTCAACAAACGCGCCGAAGTCGGTCACTTTCTTGACGACGGCATGATATATCTTGCCGACCTCAGGCAATTCAGTTATACGCTTAATCGCATTTATTGCGATGTCGGCGGACTCTTTCGAGGTAGCAGCAACCACGACGGTGCCGTCGTCTTCGATGTTGACTTCCGCCCCACTGTCCTTCACGATCTGACGGATCATCTTCCCGCCAGGGCCGATGACTGCGCCGATCATATCAACTGGCACCTTCAAGGTGGTAAGCCGAGGAGCAAAGGATGAAAGATCGCTGCTCGGTCTCGAAATAGCCTCATCCATCTTGTTCAGGATATGAAGGCGACCGTCCTTTGCCTGTTCCAGTGCATTCTTCATGATCTCAAGGGAAATGCCTTGAATTTTGATGTCCATCTGGAATGCCGTAATTCCGTTCCGCGTACCGGCCACCTTGAAGTCCATATCTCCGAGGTGATCTTCGTTGCCGAGGATATCGCTGAGGATCGCCACCCGATCACCTTCCTTCACAAGCCCCATTGCAATTCCAGCGACCGCCCTTTTCAGCGGCACGCCGCCTTGAAAGAGAGCAAGGCTTCCGGCACAGACCGTTGCCATGGAGGAGGAACCGTTCGATTCGAGAATATCGGACACTAGTCTCACAGTATAGGGAAATGACGACTCGTCGGGCAGGAGAATCTTGATGGCGCGTTCGGCAAGATTGCCGTGGCCTATTTCACGACGGCCTGTTGATCCAAGCCTGCCAACTTCACCGACGGAAAATGGAGGAAAATTGTAGTGCAACATGAAGCGCTTCGTTGAATCGGGCAAGAGGCCGTCGATGATTTGCTCGTCGAGTTTAGTGCCAAGCGTCATGGTTGTGAGGCTTTGGGTTTCACCGCGTGTAAAAATTGAAGAGCCGTGTGCACGCGGGAGGATTCCTGTTTCAATAGTGATCATTCGTATATCTTTTGTTCCTCTCCCATCAAGTCTTTTACCCTTTGACAGAATGGTTTCACGCATGGCGTGGTATTCTACGTCGTGAAGCGTTGAATCTATCGCCGCATCTTGCTCCGGGAATTGCTCAGCCAATGCGGCGTTCACCTCTTCGTAAATCGCTGTAGTGCGACTCGCGCGATCTTCCTTCGTGAGTGGCGTCAGAGCCAACTCCGAAAGGCGATTGCCAACAAGTTTCTGGACAGCACTTTTCAGCTCATTGTCTTCCTGCTTATCCGCGGGTGGGCGCTTTGCACGCCCACACTCTTTTGCAAGATCACGTTGCAACTGGCACACCTGCTTGATATACCCATGTGCAAATGCCAGCGCTTCCAGCATTTCGTCTTCAGAAATCTCGTGCGCTTCTCCTTCAACCATGACGATCGAACTTTCCGTACCCGCGACGATGACATCCATATCGCTGGTGGAGAGCTGGGAGAATGTTGGATTGATGACAAGTTTTTTCTCGACGCGGCCTACTCTGACTTCCGCAATGGGCTCGGGAAACGGGATATCGGAAATTGATAACGCAGCGGACGCAGCAACAGCGCCTAAAATATCGCCATCGTGTTCCTGATCGGATGAATAAACGGTGACCATAACCTGTGTTTCGCACTGAAACCACTCGGGAAACATCGGCCGAATCGGCCTGTCAATCAGCCGGGAGGATAGGATCTCTTTTTCGGTAGGGCGCGCTTCACGCTTGAAAAATCCGCCGGGGATTTTTCCAGCGGATGCAGCTTTCTCTCGATATTCCACCTGGAGAGGAAAGTAGTCAATTCCTTCTTTCGGTTTTTTCGATGCAACCACTGCTGCCAGCACCATCGTATCGCCCATTCGGGCCATCACCGCACCGTCGGCCTGTTTGGCAAATCTTCCCGTCTCAAGACTTAGTGTCTCTTCCCCGATACGGAGTTCTTTCGTTATCTTCATAAAAAACCTCTCCTCTAAAAAAAATTCAGAAAAGGCGCATTTCGGCACTTTGCCTTCAGCGCCCCTCTTCTTACTTACGAATCTGCAGATCCGCGATTACTTTCCGGTAACGCTCGATATCTTTCTGCTGCAAATAGTCAAGAAGCCTTCGTCGCTTTCCCACCATCTTGAGCAAGCCAACGCGCGAGTGATGATCCTTCTTAAATTGTTCAAAGTGCGGTGCCAGGTCGTTAATGCGCGCGGTGAGAATTGCGATTTGGACTTCCGGTGTTCCGGAATCCTTTCCGTTCTTTCCGAACTTCGACACAATCTCCGCTTTGTCTTCCTTTGTAACTGCCATGTGAATCTCCTTGTGATACAATTTGGTACGTTACTTTTGCTTTGCTAATTCATGAACCATTCGCAACGACAACTCCCGATCGCGATGGAGCTGAGATATCAGATCTTCGAGAGAGGGAAACCGCTGCTCATCCCTCAATCGCTTGAGAAGCGTTATGGCCAACAACTCTCCATAGATGTCTTCGTTAAAATCAAAAAGATGAACTTCCACGATTTCCCCCGCATTGCTTTTGACCGTAGGACGCGTTCCAATGTTCATCATACCAAAATGTTGATCGGTACCCCGCGTAGTCCCAACAAGATACACTCCATTGCGCGGCAACATTTTCCTCTCTGAGGATGTATCCAGATTCGCGGTTGCATAGCCAAGAGACTTTCCGCGTCCATCCCCTTTGATCACCTTCCCGGAAAACCGGTAAGGACGCCCAAGAAATTTTCTAGCCCTTTCCACATTGCCCTCTCGAAGGGCGTCACGTATCAGGCTACTGCTCACCGGCTCCTCATCCACCGTAAACGGGTGGACTGCAAAAACAGAAAAATCAAATTCCTTTCCCATCCGAACAAGCTCCTCGATCCCCGCCTCGCGATCACGCCCGAACATGTGATCATACCCGACCACGACCTCACCGAGTCCCGTTCCCTCAACCAGATATTGTCGATAGAACTGTTTGGACGTCAGCCTCGAAAACGCAAACGTAAAATTCACAACAAAAAGAACATCGACGCCAAGAGCCTCGAATATCTCTACCCGTTCCTCCAATGTTGTCAACAGTGGAGGGGAATCCTTCTTCCCGGTTACCTCCTTTGGGTGGGGGTTGAATGTAACAACAACCGACCGTCCCTCGCATCGCTTTGCCCGGTGCAACACCTCCCGAACAATTTCTGCATGCGCAAGATGAACTCCGTCAAATGTTCCGACCGTGACAACAGAGTTTCGCTCATATCCTGCTTCGGCGATTGACCGTACTATTCTCATAGAACGGATGCACGGTGGTTTTTCGCAAGGGCAGCCACGTCGTCTATTGACACGGCACGGTCCAGCTCATATTGGCCAATTCTTGTCCGACGCAGCGCCGTGAGGAATGCACCAGATCCCAGACGCTTTCCAATATCATGTGCAAGCGAACGCACATATGTTCCTTTAGAGCAGACGATTTTCAGTTTCACTCGTGGAATCCTGATCTCGAGCGAAGTAATCGATTGTACATCTACCGTCCGAGGGTCACGCTGAATGACTTTTCCTTTTCGTGCATACTTGTACAACCGCTTCCCGCCCACCTTCACAGCCGAATGCATTGGTGGGAGCTGCAGCTGCTCACCAACAAATTCACTCAAGGCACTTTCAATCATGCTGATCGTGATTCCCTCAACCGTGCCAACGTTATCAATGGCGGACTCACCATCATAGGTTGCTGTCGATGCCCCGAGAAGAAGTTCCGCTTCGTACTCCTTTTCTTTTGCAACGAAGGTTCCAACCTCCTTGGTCTTTTTTCCTGTGCAGACGATGAGAAGTCCGGTTGCCATCGGGTCGAGTGTTCCAGCATGACCCACCCGTTTGACCCGCAGCAGTTGTCGGACCATTTTCACTACGTCGAACGAAGTCCAATCTTTGGGCTTGTCCACGAGAAGGACGCTCCCAGGATCCTCAAACACTGTCCGATTCGGAGTCGGCTTTTTTTGGTTTTTCTCCGTCATGTATCTGCTTTAGCAGGCGGTGGATCCTGTCTGCCGACTCCATTGTCTCGTCAAGAAAAAATTCGAGGGCTGGCGTATAGCGCAACCGAAGATGAGAGCCGACAGTACTTCGTATCTGCGGCTTCTCGTCGTTAAGCATTTTCATCGCCCGTCGCTTCACCTTCTCGTCACCAAACACGCTGAATGCAACACGGGCGACTCGTAAGTCGGGCGTCATGCGAACGTCGGTGACGGTGATGAACCCGTTCCGAGGATCATTCAGTTCCCGGGTAAGAATGGTGCCGATTTCGTGCTTGATCACGGAGGCAACGCGTTCAGTTCGAATGGACATAAGGCATTCTTACGCTAATTTGCGTTTCGCTTCCGTAATCTTGAATGCTTCAATGGAGTCGCCGACTTTGATATCGTTGAAGTTTTCGAGTCCGATGCCGCACTCAAAACCGGAATCCACTTCGCGAACGTCATCTTTGAAACGTTTCAACGAGGAGATTGTCCCCTCGAAAACTTGAATGCCATCCCGAATAAGGCGCACACGGTTGTTCCGTTGAATTTTCCCATCCAGAACATAACATCCACCGATGTTTCCGATCTTTGGGACCTTGAATACCTCCCGGATTTCCACCGTTGCGACGATTTCCTCTTTCTTCTCCGGCGCAAGCAGTCCTTCAAGCGCTTTATGGACATCTTCGATCGCATCATAAATAATATTATAAGTACGAATATCAACGCTCTCTTTTTCTGCCAGACGGCGGGCATTGAGATTTGGCCGTACGCGGAAGCCGATGATGACAGCGCCCGAAGCTGCGGCGAGCATGATGTCGGATTCCGAAATGGTACCAACACCGCTGTGAACGACGTTGAGCTTTACTTCCTTATGGCTGATCTTCATTAACGAGTCGGCTAGCGCTTCCACTGACCCATCCACGTCTCCCTTGACGATAATCGCAAGCTCCTGAACTTCGCCCTCTTTGATCTGCATTGAAATGTCATCGAGAGTGCGAAAACGTATCTGTCGGAAATCCTGTTCACGTTTCAACTGTTGTCTCTTCACACTCACTTCACGGGCTTCACGATCAGTTTCCGTGGCGATGAATTTATCTCCTGCCTGCGGAAAACCGTCCAACCCGGTAAGCTGGACAGGCGTGGAGGGTCCCGCAGCTTCCACCCGTTTTCCTCTCTCATCAAACATTGCCCGCACCTTGCCGCTATAGATTCCCGCGATAAAGGGATCGCCGACCCTTAATGTTCCCTTCTGTACCAGGACGGTCGCAGTGACACCTTTTCCTTTGTCAAGTTGCGCTTCAACGACCGTTCCCCGCGCCATGCGCTTCGGGTTTGCCTTGAGATCAAGAACTTCCGCCTCCACTGCGATTTTATCAAGCAATGTGTCGACTCCCTTGCCGGAACGCGCAGAGAGCTCCACAGACTGGTACTTCCCGCCCCACTCCTCAACCAGAACATTCTTTTCTGACAATTGCTGACGTATTCTATCGGGTGCTGCATCCGGCCTATCGATTTTGTTCATTGCGATGATGATGGGGACGCCTGCTGCCTGCGCGTGGCTGATTGCTTCAAGAGTTTGCGGCATAACATTATCGTCGGCTGCAACGACCAAAACGACGATGTCCGTGATTTGCGCGCCACGGGCACGCATCGCGGTAAAAGCTTCGTGTCCCGGCGTATCGAGGAAAGCGATTCGCGATCCTGATTGCGTTGTTACTTCGTACGCGCCGATATGCTGCGTAATTCCACCGGCCTCACCGGCGACCACGTTCTCCCGGCGAATGTAGTCGAGCAAAGAGGTTTTCCCATGGTCGACGTGGCCCATAATGGTGACCACGGGAGCGCGACGAACAAGTGTTTCTTCCGGATCTTGCACGTCTTCCAAGAAATCGTCTTCGGTGATTTCGGCAAAAAATGAAATCTGGAACCCGAATTCATCAGCCACAAGCGTGATGGTATCCTTGTCGAGGCGCTGGTTGATGGAAACCATGATTCCGAGTTCCATACACTTCTTGATCACATCAGCAACGTTGACACCCATGAGGTTTGCAAGATCATTGACCGAGAGAAACTCGGTCACGCGGAGTTTCCCTACATCGAGTTTTGCCTCCTCCTCCTGTCGTGCCACCTCCTCTTCACGTTCTTTACGTTTTCTTTTTCTGTGAGAAGCACGGCTGCCGACCGGCACGTCGTCCATTGCAGCGAATGTGCGGCGAATGGCATCCTTCACTTCGTTTTGATCGACCTCTTTATGGCGGAGGCGTTTTTTCTTTTTCTTCTTCTTCTCGCCATCTTCCGCATCCCCGGGGCGCTCAGCCACTTCATCAGATCGTACCTTCTTTTTCTTTTTCTTCTTCTTGTGGGCGTCATCGGTCTCGTCAACGACCTCGGTCGTCGAGGGTGCCGCTGTCTTTTTCGCAGCAGGCTTCGTCAAAACAATCTTTCCCTTGATCGTTAGACCAACCTTGGTCTTTCGTTCCTTTTCAAGTGGCGTTAGATAACCCGGCTCGTTTTCATCTTCGGTGGCGACGGCTTCTTCATCTGACGGGAGAATAATCTTTGCAGCGTCTGGCTTGGCAGTCGCAACAAGCTCAAGGGACGGCGATTCTTCTGACGTCTCGGGCTCTTCTGCGGATGTCGGAGGAGCTGGCTCAGGCTGCTGTGTTTCCGCTGCCTCAGGGAGTACGGGAGCTACATCTGCCGGAGCAGGCGCGTCCTCGACGGCGACGGCTTCTGCTGCCTCATTTTCTTCTTTTTTCTTCTTGCTCTCACGAATCTCGGCAATTTTTCGCTGGTGCCTTTCCGCAACATCTTTGTCCTTCTTGAAATGCATGAGGATCTCTCGCATCGCATCCTCATCCACGGAAGACATGTGACTCTTCACCTCATGACCCTTCTTCCGAAGAAACTCGATAATAACCTCGTGCGAAATATTGAGTTCGGTCGCAAGCTTATAGATTTTTTTCTTTTTACCCGTAGTCTCTGCCATTCGTTTCCTTAGTTGTGCCGCCTGATCTCTGCCAGAAAACTCCTATTCGCCAGCCTTCTCAGGAACAGCAGTATCATCTGCGGCATCCTGTTCGTTGTCGTCGACTTTCGTCTCTGCTTCAACTTTCTTAGATACTTCCGGGTCAGGATCTCCGGGAGTCTCCTTTGATTCCGAAGGTGCTTCTTGTGCGCCAGGAACATCTACACTTTCGCCCGTCTTTGCCGCAGCAGGCTCTGCTTCGTCTGTTTCGGGTTCGGCTGTCTCTGCTTTGGCTTCAGTCTCTGCTTCTACCTCTTCTTCTTCGTCCTCCTCTTCAACCTCCGCTTCTTCGAGGTCGCGTTTCATCATAGCGCGCATTTCATTGATCTTTTCCTCAGTGAGACCTTCGACCCCAAGCAGCTTGCTCATTGGTGATTCCAGAACTTCCTTCGCTGTCTCAAAGCCAGCGTCAATCAACTTGAGATACAACTCTTCGCCCAGATCTTCCTTGAAGTCCACCAACTCGATATCGTACTCATCTTCGCCGCCCTCTTTTACCAGATTAATTTCGAAGCCGGTCAACTTGGACGCAAGGCGAATATTCTGGCCGTTTCTGCCAATGGCAAGTGAAACTTGGTCTGCGGCAACGAGGACATTAGCGGTTCGGCCATCTTGATCAATTTCAATCGACTTGAGCTTCGCCGGGGCAAGAGCGCGTTGAATGAATACAAGTGGTTCTTCGCTGAAATTAATGACGTCGATGTTTTCGTTGTTCAGCTCACGCACGATCGTGTGGATTCTAACGCCTTTCATTCCGACGCATGCACCCACCGCATCGATGCGATCATCATGAGATTCCACCGCTACTTTGGCCCGTTCACCCGGCTCTCGTGCGATCTTCTTTATCTCAATGATGCCGTCATAAATCTCCGGAATTTCGAGTTCGAACAGCTTTGAGAGAAACTGAGAATCCGCACGAGAAACGATGACGAGTGGAGTTCCCGAATTCTTTCGCACTTCTTTCACAACTGCGCGGACCGTATCTCCCTTCTTGTACCGTTCGCGGAAAATCTGTTCGCTCTTCGGGAGAAGCAACTCATTTCGATTGTGGTTTATCAGTATCTCGTTGCGCCGGATCTGATAGATTTCACCGACAATAATATCACCGATCGCGTTACTGTATTCGTTGTAAACAATTTCTCGCTCAATCTCTTTGATGCGCTGATTCAAATTCTGCTTGGCGCTTACCACAAGTCGTCTGCCGAACGACACCAGAGGAATCACCTCAACGAATTCTTCGCCCACCTCAAGGTCTTCGCCCGACAATTCCCGTGCAGTTGCCGGATCGATTTGCAGATTCGGGTCTTCTACGACTTCGACAACCTGTCGCTCGAGAAAAATCTCGATGTCGCCTTTATCCATGTTCACCACAACGTCAAACTTTGACTCCAGGCCGTATTTCTTGCGCACCATCATCGAGAAAACATCCTCCACGATTCCAGTGAGAAGATCTTTGTCGATCCCTTTTTCGCGAACCATTTGAGCAAATGACTCGACAATCTCAGAATTCATCCATTCCTCCAAAAAACAATTAGAACGTCAACAATCAAATGCAATCAATTACCAGGGAGCCTTCACTATTGCTTCTGAAATCTCGCTAAACGGAACAGTCTTTGACTCGCCTTTCGTTTCCAGAACTACTGTGTCTTTCTCCACCTGCACGAGCTTTCCTGATGTCGTCCGCGACATCGCGCCGATCCCGAAATGAAGGATCAACTCCCGACCGATGTGCTTCCGGTACTGCCAAGGAAACTTCAGTGGGCGTTGGATGCCGGGAGACGAAACGACTAGACGAAAGGTCCCGGTCACTGCATTCGTTTCTTCTATGCGCGTGAGTGCATCTCTGCTAATCCTGGCACACTGGTCGGTCGTCATCGCAGCCTCCGAATCCACAAACAACTCAATCACTTGAGAATTACGCTCCCCACGAAAAACGAGGTCGACCACATGAGTACCGTTCCGCTCGGCAATCTCATCGAGAAGGTTCTTCAGTACAAGGTCGCTCATGAGATATTGGTCTCGGGAAGACGATCAGGCTTCTTGCAAATGAAAATAGCCCGTGACGGGCTATGATAACAACGGCAACAAGATAGGGATGCGGAGACCGAAAAGCAAGGAATTTGTTGAAAAATATACCGG
>DASWHW010000098.1:0-6981 GCA_036397975.1 Bacteroidota bacterium | reverse complement strand
AAATTGACGCATGAAAAGGACATGACTATCCTGGGAAGCGGAAGCATTGTAACCCTGTTTGCAGAACATGGTTTGATTGATCAGTATCAGATCATGGTGGATCCCGTTGTCCTGGGCGATGGTACTCCTTTATTCAAAGGCATCAGTCACAAGCTGGACTTGAAGCTGACAAACACAAGAACATTCAGAAGCGGGGTTGTCATGCTCAGCTACGAGCCGAAGTGAATAAATTTTTTCTAATCAGATAATGAGATGAACGACATTGATAAGTATATCGCTGGCTTTCCGGAGAAAATTCAACAACTTTTGGAACGGCTTCGGGCGACAATTAGAAAAGCTGCCCCGGACGCGGAAGAAATAATAAGTTATCAAATACCTGCATTCAAATACCACGGCATGTTGGTTTGGTTCGCTGCATATAAAAATCACATCGGGTTTTATCCAGGAGCGGCTGGAATTGCGGCCTTTAAGAAAGAGCTCTCCACTTACAAGGGAGCTAAGGGTTCCGTGCAATTCCCAAATGATCAATCACTTCCTCTCGACTTGATAAGCAACATTGTGAAGTTCAGAATGAAAGAGAATTTGCGGCGAACTGACGCGAAAAAGAGAAAACCAAAATCCAAATAAGCAAGGAACACACTATGCAAAAGATCACCCCATTCTTATGGTTCAACACACAGGCGGAAGAGGCGGCAAAGTTCTATGTCTCCATCTTTAAAAATTCAAAAGTCGGAGGAGTCACCCGTTATGACGAAGCAGGAGCCAAAGCGTCCGGAATGCCAAAAGGGACCGCAATGACGGTTGCGTTCCAACTCGAAGGGCAACAATTCACCGCACTGAATGGCGGACCGCATTTCAAGTTTACTGAGGCAATATCGTTCGTCGTCAACTGTGAGTCACAGGAGGAGGTAGATCACTATTGCAGTAAACTCTCCGAAGGCGGAGATGAGAAGGCGCAACAATGCGGATGGCTCAAGGACAAGCACGGCCTGTCGTGGCAGATCGTTCCAAAAGTGCTTGTCAAGCTCTTGAGTGATCCGGACCCCGCCAAATCCCAGCGCGTCATGCAGGCGATGCTTCAAATGAAGAAGATCGACATCAATGCCTTGAAGCAAGCGTACGAACAACGATGACAAGCGATGTTGGATTCGACGAATGTGTCAAGTCTCGCCGCTCGAACGATTGAGCACCGATTTGCTATCATCATCAAGGAAATGCCCATGCAACATTACTCAAAATTCCAGAATACCGCGCTTCTCACGCTTCGCCTGATTATCGCCGTTATATTCTTGTATGCGGCCTACGCAAAGCTTGGTTTTTGGTCTGACGTGGACCAGGGTGTATCTCTTCTTATGACAAACTTAGTGAAGTTTCTTTCGATCGTTGAGCCGTTGGGCGCCGCTGCAATTACCGTTGGATTCCTGACACGGTGGGCCGCAACAGGACTTGCGATCATCATGGTGGGAGCAATCTATTTCACTCAGTTTGTCTACCATATCGGATTTGTAACGGAACGGGGAGCCGGATGGAATTTCCCACTAATGGTACTTGCTGGCTGTTTCATTCTCATGACCTTTGGCGCCGGCCGATGGTCCGTTGATGCCAGGCGTGGGAAGCGCAGCAAATGAGTGGCGCTGACTTTGTCGATAGCAGGCAAACTAATTACTCAAATCAATAATTTTTTGTTAAAGGAGAAACAATCATGCTCATCATTCGGGAAGTGTTTACAGCAAAACCGGGCCATGCATCCAAGCTTGCGAAGTTGTTCAAGAAAGGGATGGGTGGGGATTCGAACGTCCGTGTTATGACCGATATGGTCGGGAACTACAACACAGTAGTAATGGAGATGCAGGTGAATAGTCTGGCGGAGTTTGAAAAGCAAATGGAGGACTATAAGTCGGGAAAGCCCGATCCAAAAATGGATCCTCAAGTCGCCGAAGAAATGTCGAAGTACACTGAAATGTACCTCACGGGCCGACGGGAAGTGTACCAGATCGTGGAATAGCCGAACATCTTGAGGAAATCATAAGGAGTGAGACTCATGTTCAAGAACACTAAAGCATTCAGCGGATTTTCTGTCAACGATACGCAGAAAGCCAGGGCATTCTACGGACAAACCCTCGGTCTGGATGTATCCGAAGACCCCGCGATGAAAGGCTTGTTACATCTGCGCCTTGCGGGCGGCGGTGAGATAATGATATATCCAAAACCAGATCACACACCGGCAACGTTTACTATTCTCAACTTCCCTGTCGACAACGTTGAAAAGGCCGTGGACGAGCTGACCAGACGTGGGGTCCGTTTTGAAAGATATGACAGAGCGAATCTTAAGACTGATGAGAAAGGAATCTTTCATGGCGGCGGCCCGAAGATCGCATGGTTTACTGATCCTGCCGGGAACATTCTCTCTGTCCTTGAAGCGAAGCAATAAAATCGGTTCTTGATTCAGGCCAAAAACAAAAGGAGAACTTTATGAAATACGTTGACGGATTCGTTTTGCCGATCCCCAAAAAACACATACAGACATACCGCCGAATAGCACAAAAGGCCGGACAGGTCTGGCTGAAACATGGCGCCTTGGAGTATCGTGAATGCGTTGGTGACGACATGAACATCAAGGGAGTCGTTCCCTTCCCGCGAACTGTCAGACTGAAACGCGGCGAGACGGTGGTATTCTCCTGGATTGTGTTCAAATCGCGAGCGCATCGCGATCATGTGAATGGGAAGGTGATGAAAGATCCGCGGATCGCCAAGATGATGGATTCGAAATCGATGCCATTCGATCTGAAGCGTATGGTATACGGAGGATTCAAGGTTCTTGTCGAACGCTGATATCGACTTTGCAGCCTTTTCCTTTTCACCACGACAATTACTATATTCCCTCACAATCACCCGCTTGAAAAGGCAATCCATTATCCAAGGGAGGTTCCATGACGCGCCCATTTTTCGTCACCGCGTCTCTCCTCATCACTATCTCCGTTGCAGCATATCTTTTCTTCGAATCACCGAAGCAAGAGACACCATCCCTCAAAGCAATCAAGCTTCCACTCTCGCTCGGCACACCCGACGATCCTCATGCGCAGGCGGAAATGGAGTTCATGATCATGCGCGATCCGGCTGTAAACGAGATCCCGCGCAACATTCACGCAAAAGAGCGTGAGCTTGCCAATCGTCTCCCGGCGCGAAGTGAGCGGTCTCTGGCGAAGGGCGGATCATCTCTTGTGTGGACTGAGCGCGGCCCCAACAACATCGGCGGCCGTTCACGCGTGTTCGCCTGCGATATCGTCAATCCGGACATCCTGATAGCCGGAAGCGTTGCGGGAGGTATCTGGAGATCGACAAACGATGGGAGTTCCTGGCTCCTTACGACCGCACCGTGGCAGATTCATACAACAACCTGCATCGTGCAGGACACAAGACCCGGCCGAACAAATACATGGTATGTCGGAACCGGAGAGTTCCGGGGATCGACGACGAACGACACGCGATGGGGCTCTCTCTATCGCGGCGACGGAGTCTTCAAGTCCACGGACAATGGCCTTACATGGAACCTGCTTCCCTCTACCTCTTCCGGAACACCGAACATCACAGACTCCTTCGACTACATCTGGAGGGTTGCCATCGATCCTTCCGAACCATCAATGGACGAGCTTCTCGTTGCAACGTACAACGGCATTTATCGGTCAAGCGACGGCGGCGGCAGTTGGGCACAGGTCGTGGCGGCAGACTCCTCATTCACGGATGTTGTTGTTGGAGAGAACGGTATTGCGTACGGATACACGCGGCAAGGGGGTATCACGAAACTCTGGCGCTCAGTCGATGGCGTCAATTGGGCCAACATAACGCCTGCTAATTTTCCAGCGAGCACAGGCCGCGTCGTCATCGGTCTTTCTCCTTCCAATCAAGACGTGATTTACTTTTTCGTGAACGTCTCTGGCAGCAGCCATCAATTCTGGAAATACACCGACAATACAAGCACATGGGAGAACAGAAGCGCAAACCTTCCGGGTGATCTGAGCACTCAAACAGGTTACGACCAGACACTGCACGTGAAGCCGGACGACGAGAACTTTGTTGTGATTGGTGGAACAAATCTCTACCGATCCACAAACGGTTTCTCGACTTCTGCCTCTACAACGACGATCGGCGGCTACCCGTACTGGCCGGGACTGAACCATCATCCCGATCTGCAGTCCGGGTTCTTCAGACCGGGCAGTCCTAACGTTTACTACTCCGGGCACGACGGCGGACTTTCGAAGTCAACCGACATTGGTATATCGAATGTCTCATGGATTAGTCTTAACAATGGTTACAACGTCACGCAGTTTTATTCTGTGTCCATCTGTCCGGACAGCGCAAGTGACATCATTATGGCGGGAGCGCAGGATAACGGAACCCTCATGGGCAATCTTCCCGGGGCTTCGGATTGGGTGATGGTATTTGGCGGCGATGGTACGGTCGTCAAAGTGCCGCGACTGGCAGACAATCGTCTTTACACGCAGTATCAGAACGGACAGATGCAGCGGCATACGCTCTCGATAACCGGCACAGTGAATATTACGCCGTCGGGTTCAACGAGACAGTTATTCGTCAACCCGATTGCGCTTGACCCAAACAACACGCGCATTCTGTATTACGGAGGTGGGAGGTCGTCCCCCACTCTCACAAGCGCCATCTGGCGGAATGACAATGCGCCAAACGCAACCACTACAACCGGCTGGACTGCAATTACTGCTACAGATGTAGGTGAAGGAACCGGATACTCCAGACGCATTAGTACGATCAACGTCTCGAAGGCAGATTCCTCGAACGTCGTCTATTACGGCACCACCGACGGGGTCGTGAAACGGGTGGACAATGCAAACACACCTACGCCGACTGTCACCACGATTACTCCTCCTGGACTGAATGGCGGAACATCAACCGGCGGCTTCGTGCGAGGACTCGCTATCGATCCGACAAACTCGAACAACGTGCTCCTCGCATTCGGCAATTACAATTTTCTAAACCTCTGGTACACCACAGATGGCGGCGCAACCTGGACCGACGTGGAAGGCAATCTCGCCGGACCATCCGGCCCGTCCGTCCGTTGGGCGACAATCTTCTATGTGGATGGTGCACAGCAGGTATTCATCGGCACAAGCATAGGGCTGCTTTCAACCGCAACTCTCAACGGCTCATCTACAGTTTGGACCCAGGAGGCACCAGCCGAGATCGGCAACATTTTGATCGCGATGATGGACTATCGCGAGGACGATCGGACACTTGCCGTGGGAACTCATGCACGCGGGGTATTCAGCACGCAGTTCGATTCCCCTGTTGGCGTTGGCGAGCCGCGGGAGGTTCCAGGAGAATTCATGCTTGCACAGAACTATCCCAATCCTTTCAACCCGAGTACCCATTTCGATTTTACGATTGCCGATTTCGGACTGGTAACCCTGACAGTTCACGACATGTTGGGCCGTGAAGTCGCCACGCTTGTCAACGAAGAGAAGCAGCCGGGGACTTACACCGTGAATTGGAACGCCAAGGGACTGGCAAGCGGCATGTATCTGTACAATCTGCAAGCTGGAGATTTTGTCGCAACGAAGAAACTCTTATTGCTGAGGTGAGCCATCGCATCCATCGACATCGGAGTCGTCCCGATTGCGGAATTGTAGAGAATTGAAATCCTCTGGTCCGACGGTTCCATTGTTGCGCGCGAAGCAAGGTTTTCGTAACTTCTTTCCGCTGTTATCGATCGGGGCGTAGCTCAGCCCGGTTAGAGCGCTTGCTTTGGGAGCAAGAAGTCGCAGGTTCGAATCCTGTCGCCCCGACAATCTCGATTTGAGGTATTGCAGGAGCCGGTACAATGCCCGGCAAGAGCGTGGCGCCTTCGGCGCCAAAGTCGCAGGTTCGAATCCTGTCGCCCCGACAAGAAAGTGCAGCTTCACGATATTGGAAAACAAAGAGACTGACTTTGATCGACGCCCCTTGAGTTCATCGAGGGGCTGTTTGTTTCCTGGATTGCAACAGGAGCCAGAAACCCTTATATTTTCATCCGCTTTTTTTGAAAAGCGGGGAAAGAACTAGAATTTACCTGCTGCAATCCCTGCTGAACTAGCCGGCCCCGTAGCTCAATTGGATAGAGCAACAGCCTTCTAAGCTGTAGGTTCCGCGTTCGAGTCGCGGCGGGGTCACGATATCGTGGATTTGGGATTTTGGATTGCGGACTGGATGGTTCCTGGTGGCGGAGGAGTGGTGAAACATGAAATCAACTCCCGCATGAAGAATCTCGCATTGGAGATCATCCGCCTTGTTGAGGGTCTCCCGAGGACAGAGGTCTCCCAGATTCTCGGAAGACAGATTCTGAGATCGGCAACTTCTGTTGGAGCAAACTATCGATCGGCCTGCAGAGCGAGATCAAGAGCCGACTTTATTGCCAGAGTTGCTATTGCCGAAGAGGAAGCTGATGAAACTCAATACTGGTTGGAGTTGCTGCACGAGTCGGGACCGATACGTGGTGATCATTTTGAACGCCTGTTCGATGAGACGATCAGCTGACAGCGATCCTTGCCGCATCAGGGAAAACAGCGAAAGAACACCTGAAGAACTAAGAGCAAACCAGTCCGCAATCTCCAATCCGCAATGGTCTGCCCCCATCGTCTAGAGGCCTAGGACACGAGCTTTTCAAGCTTGTAACACCGGTTCGAATCCGGTTGGGGGCACTTTCGTAATGTGTGTTCTGAAGATATCGAGTGCCGGGGGTCCGATATCCTTGGGAGTTTTCGCAGATAGCACTTGGCAAGCCTTGTTTCCCGGTCGATGTCAATTCTCTCCACGATCTTCTGAAGTAGAGCCTTCTGCTTGCTGTTCGGAAGGGTGTCGAACTTCCGGTCGAACTCTTGGTACCCTCATTCGGAACCCGGTAGCTCATCATTTTTCTTTTTCAGTTGCAGGTCGAAGTCATGATGGATAGTCTCTTCGATCTGCTTCGTGAGC
>DASWHW010000097.1:0-10234 GCA_036397975.1 Bacteroidota bacterium | reverse complement strand
GGTCGATGTTGCGAGTTCTGAGATGTGCCCCGTTAGTCGCGTCAGCGAATAAGTGTACTGCCTGTTCGGCTCCAGTTGTTCATCAACAATCAAAGTGTCGCTGCCTGTGAGTGTCGCATTGAGAACAGTGATTGAATCGCGCTGGACAATAATCGTGCGTGGCTGAATGCCCGCCCGTAGGGTCACCTGAAGCCATACCTCGGTGGAGGAGGCATCGAGGGCCTGGAGTGTCAAATTGGGTGGAGTTGGCGGCGGCGGCGGAGGCTCGGTAGTGTCACAAGCCCAAAAGGATAGCATTGCTCCCAAAATATAAATGATTCTTACCATTCCAAGCCCCAAGGTAACTGTTAAGAATCGGTAACGGTGTGAATTCAATATACTCGCACATCCATGCGATGTCAAGGGCCAGATGTAACAGAATCTGTTACAAGCGTGTAACAGTTTCTGTTACATTACCGAAAAAAGGGGGTTCTTCAGACATGTGGGTCTGGGAAATCCCGATCTCGCGTGCATACCGGACAAGCTGGTCACGGTCGTGTATGTCCAGCTTCTTCATAATCCTCGCGAGATGGATGTGTGCAGTGTTTTCGGCAATGTTCATCACGCTCCCTACTTCCTTTAGCGAGTACTTGTCGCTAAGAAGTTGAAGCAGAAAGTGCTGTTTCGAAGAGAGTACGCGTCGTATCTCCATTCTCTTTTCTTGCTGTCGCTTGCGGTGCGTGATCTCATGCTGCATACCCCAGATGTCGGCAAGATGGCCATCACGAACCTCGCTCACAACGTCATTTATGAACCATCTTGGATTGCCAGCTCTGTCAACTTCATGTGTTTCAAGATTTCTGGCGTTATATCCAGCTTTGATGAACTCGCGGACCGTTTCAATGTTCTTGGGGTCTTCTTTTGCTGGCAAAGAGAAGGAGTGGTGTTTCGAGAAGCTCCTGCGGTGAGGAGAAGCCATACATTCTGGCGAATGACTCACTGCAAAAATCAATCAGTGGTTCCGCGAACAGCCGGTGGATCAGTGCCTCTTCGGGTAGTTGAGTATCAAGAGGTTGTGGGAAGTATGCATGCCAGAATCCAATGTTGCTATCCCGGAAGAATGTCTGGTAGACGCGAGCCTCAAACTCCAATTGCCTTTGGTCCATAACTCCTCCTTGCAATTGTGGCGGGAAATAGCAGGCAGGCGGCCTTATCCTGTGACCTTGTCGTCGAGACCAACTATTGTAGTCAACTCTGCGATGCAGGTTTCCCTGACCAAAATACAATAGACTGAGACTCGTATCAATACCGTGTTTGCGGTATTCTTCATGCGAGTTATGAATCGTAGCGCGAATCCTCCGGGCCGTGTGAGGCGATGGTTGTGTGGGTTAAAACCCACCATGGGGTAACGGGTTTATCATAGCCACGACCAGGTCGTGGCTGCTTGCCGACAGCTAGAAATCGAAGAATCCCTTACGATCGTGAGGATTTAGATTGGGTGGCCAAATGATGTAGGTCGAGCATCCTCGCACGGACCGCTTGGATAACGCTTCGGATCATGCGGGTTAAAACCCGGGTGCAGTGGTTTTTTTTCAGGCCACAACTTGAAGGTGGTGGCGAGTTGCCCAAGGGGCCAAGTGGATATACAAGGGGGGAGTCCTGATAGGGAGGAGTGAAGCAATCCCTCACTCCATGATGAGTAACAAAACTGCGATGCGAAATCGGCGCGAACTGGTGAGGTACCATTGCGCGGGACGGGACAATCAATCCGAAGGGTCTCAGATTTCGCTAGTCTTATGGCGAAGCCATTATCGAAATCTGTGGCAAAAGGGTTGGAGGATTGAAGCGGGTTCCGATTTCGCAAGGTTTCTTGGCCACTTCTTTGTATAAAGAAGTGGCAAAAGAGGAACCAGGATTATCCCCCTCGCCCAAGTGAGAAATCACCGGAACTCGTGAAGTAACTCTCTCCTACTTGTTCCGCGTGATCACGTAATCCGCAAAGGCGAGGAGGGAGCGCTTGCTGGGAGAGTCGGGGAAGGTGCAGATCGTTTCTTTTGCCTCAGCGGAAAACTCTTCGGCTTTTTGCCGGGAGTAAGCGATCCCGCCGTGCGTTTCCACGAACTCCACAATATGCTCCACCTTTATCTTCTTCCCGCCGCTCTTGACCATCCCGAGAATTGCATTTGCTTCCCGTCGTGGCGCTTTGGATAGTGCATGAATCAGCGGCAGCGTCAGTTTCTTCTCGCTGAGATCGAGTCCCGTGGGTTTTCCAGTGATGCTCTTCCGGCCAACATAATCGAGCAGGTCATCCCGGATTTGAAAGGCCAGTCCCACTAATTCACCATATTGCGAAAGTGCTTTATGATCAGCCGTGTTCGTGGAACTGCTTGCCGCTCCGATTTCGCAGCAGGTGGAAAGGAGGGAAGCTGTCTTATCGCCGATGATTTTCAAATAGGTTGTCTCATCCATATCCAACTGGCGGCTTTTCTGTATCTGATGGATCTCCCCTTCGCTCATCCGCTTAACTGAGGTTGAGGTGATTTTCAGAAACGAAAAGTCATCGTGATCGAGAGAAAGAAGAAGACCTTTGGCGAGAAGATAGTCTCCCATCAGCACCGCTATTTTGTTTTTCCAGACGGCATTAATGGATGCAATGCCCCGACGTGTATCGGCATCATCCACAACATCGTCATGAACCAGAGTGGCGGTGTGCAGTATTTCCACCAGGGCCGCTCCACGATAGCTCTTTTCGTTGACACCGCCGCACAACTCTGCGCTCAGCAGCACCAGAACCGGCCGAACACGTTTCCCCTTCTGCTTTACAATATACTTCGTGACCAGATCGACGAGCCCGATTTGCGAACGGATGGACTTCTTGAAGACATCTTCGAAAGCATCGAGATGTGTTTCAATGGGGCGGGCTATTTCTTTCAGATCCAATGGCAATCTCTCTCTATGACTTCTCTAAGTGTTTTCTTCTTCGGCTGATTTCTTCTGCTTCCACGCAATCGCCGATATCCCAATACTCAGTTCATACAGGAGCAAGAGTGGAATTGCAAGGAGAATCTGACTCACCGGATCAGTTCCGGGAGTAAGGATCGCTGCAAGGAACAAGATGACGACAATCGCATGCCGACGGTAATGACGCATAAATGCAGGCGTCAGGATTCCAAGCTTGGAGAGGAACCACGAAACCATCGGCAACTCAAAGACAATCCCGGCCCCAAGAATCATACTGATGACGAAACTCATGTACTCATTGATGGCAATATTGTTTTCAATCTCGCTTGTCCCAAAGCCTGCGAAAAAAGTCAGGGCGGCAGGCAACATCACAAAATATGCGAACGCCACTCCCGCCAGAAAACAAAAGGTCGAAAAGAACACAATCCATGATATGTACCTCCGTTCCTTCGGGAGAAGTCCGGGGGAGATAAACCGCCACAACTGCCAGAAAACGTTGGGGAGACTGAGTATCACTCCTCCCACCAGAGCGACCTGCATGTAGAGAAACACCTGACCAAATGGTTTGAGATTCTGCAGATGAATTGGTTGTTGGCCGGGCTGGAGATTGTGGTTGACGGCAATAATCGGCAGGAGGAGAACTTCGTTGATCAGCCAATCGATCGCAATCCCGCAGGCGATTGCGCCCGCGACAATGCCGAGAACCATCCATACAATGCGCCAGCGGAGTTCCTCGAGGTGCCCGAGAAACGGCATCTCCGGCCCGCCGCTGGTGTCGGACGCGTCCGTTGTTTCCGGTTCGTCTGCGATTGATCGTTGTTTATCGGCTGCCATGGTGTGGGCACATCCTTGCGCCTATCCCTGCAGTTCCGGATAGAGGGGAAACCTTTTGCCAAGCTCTTCAACGTCGTCGGCAACCTTGCGGTATTCCGTTTCGTTCCCGGGATGCGACAGCACTCGGTGAATTAACTCCCCGATATATTTCATTTCCGCCTGCTTCATGCCGCGCGTTGTGAGTGCCGGTGTTCCGATGCGGATGCCGCTGGTGATCAGCGGCGACTTATCGTCGAACGGAACGCCGTTCTTGTTTACCGTAATACCCGATTCGTCCAGCGCCTCCTGGGCATCCTTCCCGGTCATCTTTCTGTCTCGAAGGTCGATGAGCATGAGATGGTTATCAGTGCCGCCAGAAATCACGTTGTAGCCCAACGACTGCAATGTTTGTGCGAGTGCTTGTGCGTTTGCAATAACCTGTTTGCCGTAGGTTTCAAAGTCCGGCTGAAGCGCTTCTTTGAACGAAACTGCTTTTCCGGCGATCACATGCATCAGCGGACCGCCTTGTATACCAGGTATGACCATGGAATCCAGCAGCTCGGACATCATTTTTGTACGGCCTGATTTCGGCGCCACGAGGCCGAACGGATTCTCGAAATCCTTGCCCATCAGGATGAGACCGCCACGGGGACCGCGAAGCGTCTTATGCGTAGTGGAGGTAACGACGTGACAATGGGGAAGAGGATCGTTGAGGAGTTTCCGCGCGATGAGACCCGCAGGGTGAGCAATGTCGGCAAAGAGGAATGCTCCAACTTTGTCCGCAATAGTACGAAACGCTGCGTAGTCGATGTTGCGCGAATACGCACTCGCCCCAACGGTGATCATCTTGGGTTTTTCCTTGACGACAACCTGTTCTACCTCTTCATAGTCGATAATGCCCGTCTCCCGCTTCACCCCGTAGGGAGTGAAGTTATACAACTGACCCGAGAAATTAACAGGCGATCCGTGTGTGAGATGTCCACCGTGGGAGAGATTCATACCGACGATCTTATCGCCGGGTTTTACCAGCGTAAAGTATACGGCCATGTTCGCCTGCGATCCAGAGTGCGGCTGCACGTTGGCGTAAACGGCACCGAAGAGTTCCTTTGCGCGATCGCGGGCCAAATTCTCGATAACATCAACATACTCGCATCCACCGTAATACCGCTTGCCGGGATATCCTTCCGCATATTTATTTGTCAGAGGAGTCCCAACGGCATCCAGTACAGCGCGACTGACAAAATTCTCCGATGCAATGAGCTCCAGCTTGTTCTGTTGACGCCGAATCTCGTTCTTTACCGCCCGGAAGGTTTCAGGATCGTACTGTTGTAAGTGCTGCATACGGTAATTTCCGTGAATCAGAAAATGAGTCTACTCGTCTTCCGGGTCATAGCGAACAAACCATAACTCGCCGATGTTCACTGCGACAGATAGCCGGAGGATGTTGTCTTTGACCAGATTATTCTGGAGTGTCCCACGCTGCGCGTACTCGAGAGCAACATCAATTCTATTCTCATTCCCGAGATTAATCCCAAGCCCACCGGTGATTCCCCACTGGTCAATGCCCAGTCCGTTGGTAAAATAGTTTGTTGCTTCGTAGTACGCTCCAAGTCTGTACGTGAGCTTATCAAACCAGGAGGCGAAGACATCTCGTTTCCCTGCGCGCTCGGCGCCAACACTGAAACGGTAGCTATCGCGCAACTCGGTCTGGCGCAGTCCGGGAAGATCGGCATCACCCCAGAGTTGCGCGGCATAGTCCACCGCAAGCTGATAGCGTTCATCCGGCTTATACCCTATGCCCGCACCAAAAGAAATGGGAAGAGAAATAGCGCCATCAACTTCGAGCGTAGTATCCCGCTCCTGAACGAAATCAAACGTTGTGCGGCTTGTGGTGCTAAGTTTTGCGCGGGAGGAGAGTGTGAACCCGAGCGAGAATGGCGCAAGAGATTCGTGGACCATGCCGAGCGAAGTAAGCATCGCGCCTATAGTAACCCCCGGCCCGCGCAAGGTGATATCCCTGTTCACTGAGCCCGATCCAAGCGTGTCGTTCAACGGAGAAAAACTTCTTCCCTCGTTGATGGTTCCGAAATATAGATCGAACGCAAAACCGATCGCAAGTTCATCAACCGGTTTGAAGGAACCGCCTGCAAACCCTGTTGTGATACCGCCATCGCCGGTATTTCTTACTTTATAATCGATCCCCAGCTGTGAATCGTTCGTAGTGATGTCATACCCGACGTTGCTGTAGGGGACAAAGCCGAGCGCGAGTGTCAGTCCCCGTTCGGGAGAAAGAGGAAATGAAAGCGCAGCGCCGTTGAACTGGTCACGGCTTCGGGCGGTGTACAACGATATATCTTTGGAGCCAAAACGTTCGAAGAGATACGATCCTTCTATTTGAGTCCGTGTCGTTTTTGCCCAGGCAGCCGGAACAAGAGCAGGAATGGAGTTTCCTGTTGGAAACCCGATTCCCGTATACCCCATACCCGCCGACCGGACACCCATACCGCGTTGAATATCCCCAACCCCAATAAGGGAGTAGACTGATGGCCCTTCCTGTGATGCAGCCGGAAAGAAAGAAAGAAACACCAGGATCGCGACAAGAAAATATCTCACACCATACTCCTAATTCTGTACAACCCCATAAACAATTTTCAGTTTTGGTTTCATTGCATCGGGCGCGGTGTTATTAAAAAAGACAAACCGGTCAAAACTGCTGAACTCCTTTGTCACAAGAGCAGTCACGCCGACTCCATAGTTTGTGCCGGTCGCCCAGAATTGTGTTGCATGACGAGCGTCGAAGGAGAACTCATTCGGATCGCTCCCTCGTACCTCTCCCCGCGTAAATGTCGACTCCAACAACAACGTGTCGGAGGGAGACAGGACCACCCGGGATGCAACAACCTTCTCCGTTAACGGGCGGGTCAAAAGTGTTGCTGCATCATCGAGATGCAAGACCATGTTTGCCGACGCGATAATGCTGCCCTGGGGCAGAAATGAAACATCGAACTTGAAGATTCCCGTATACACAACACCTGCCTGGACGGTCACACGCGTGGAGTCTGAATCGAATCCATCGATATTACCAACGAACGTGTCCCAAATAGGTGCGTACTTCAACGTATCAATAGTTCCTGTCGGGCCACGCGTTTCAATCTGCAGCGTCGGAGGGATGCTGGCGGAGTCGGGAAAAAAGTTCAGGGCTTCAAATCCCCGCACCACATCGCACGAAGGGTCAGGGAAAAGAAGGAGTCCGTAGTTTGGATCACCAGTTCCCTGTAGCCAGTTTCTGATCAGTGTCGTGTCGGTTATCGTGACAAACACTTCCTGCGTGTCTGCTGTTGCCACTTCTGTTAAAGAGCCCATTGACGCAGGATCATAAAAGTCAGTGGTGACCCCTCTCCAGGTGAGAGTATCTTCACGCCAATCTTTGAGAATCTTGTAAACATTCAGGTTCAGCGATCCGGTGAGATTGCCGAATCGTGAGGTTAGCTTCAGCCGAATTCTTGCCGCAATCACATCGACCGTATCGTTGAGGAGAGGAGCAAAGCGCAAGGGTGCATACGCGAGGTATCCGCCGGACTTTCCCACCAGGTTTGTCGCACTGTTCATAGGGATGGGACGCTTCTTCGTTGATGTTCCTGCCGCCGTGATCGTCGTTTCGGCAAGCGCGACCCTGGTGGTGATGAGTTGCGAGCCGAGGAGTGATTCTGCCGTGGGATCCTCTGTACATCCCGTTGCGATCAAGACAGCCAGTCCGAATGCAACAGATCCACCGGCAACCGGCGATCCTTTTTTGGAAAATCCTTTTTGACTCATTCCTAAATTATTTCTCCTTTATCAACTACTTCGAGAATACGATCAACAGCCTGGGGAAGCGATGGTTCGATGTAGTCAGGTGCTATATTTGCTTGGCGGCACTCCTCTGCCGACTGTCGTCCGTACCCGGTAAGCACCAGCAGCGTCGTCGCTCCTACCGACTTGCCCGCCTGAATATCAACAATCCTATCTCCCACAACAAACGATCGCTCGAGAACGACGTTAAGTTCCCGCTCACCGCGCCGCAACATTCCTGCTCCCGGCTTGCGGCAGTCGCAGACGATGTTATATGGTGCGATTCCTGCGGTGGGATGGTGAGGGCAGTAATAAATGCGATCAACGATTGCGCCGCCTTCGTCCTGCAGCAGCTGTTGTAATTTCGTATGGATTGGGAGGAGATCCTTTTCTTGCAGGAATCCTCGCGCCACACCTGACTGGTTCGAGATCACGCAGGTGGCAATACTCCGTTCGTTCAACTTCCGAATCCCGGAGGCCGCGCCCGGAACAAGAACAAGCTCCTCCGGTGTTCGGAGAAAATCCACTTCTTCATTGATCGTTCCGTCGCGGTCAAGAAACACGCATCTCCGCGTCACCGCCGCTCCAGGGCTCGGTACCGCTGAACGTATTTTTTTGCCGACTCGCCCCAGGAAAAATCTTTTCCCATGCCATTCAGCATAAGGGCCCGCCATGCATCGGGGTCGCTGTAGGTCTTGACTGCCCGTTGTATGGTCTTTACCAACTCACGTTTCTCAAACGCAACAAACTTGAAACCCGTTCCGGTCTTCTTTTCGGGAGAAAATTCTTCAATGGTGTCTTCCAGTCCTCCTGTTGCCCGCGCAATCGGGACTGTTCCATAGCGCATGCTGTACAACTGGTTGAGTCCGCAGGGTTCATACCGGGACGGCATCAGGAACATATCGCTCCCCGCCTCGATGAGGTGGGCCAGCGGCTCGTTGAATGTACCATCCACGGCAATTCGTTCCTTGTACTTACGTGCGGCGCTCTCCAGCGGTTTTGAAAATTCCTTCGGGCCAACACCAAGCACGACCATCTGGACACCGAGCGCCATTATGTCGTCCATGGCGTCACACAGGAGGTCGATTCCTTTCTGTTCTGCGAGACGCGAAACAATGCCAATGACCGGGGTATTCTCCATCTCGGTCAGTCCCATGAGTTTCCGCAGGGCAGCAGTGTTCTGTTTCTTCACTTCAATGGTACCGCTGTCATACTTATGCGGTATGTGTGGATCAACTTCGGGGCTCCAGAGATGATAGTCGGCGCCGTTCAAAATTCCCCCGACGTCTGCCTTCCGCTTCTTTATCAGGTCTTCAAGACCAAATCCGAATTCTGGTGAGGAAGCAATTTCCTCCGCATATTTTTCGCTTACAGTATTGATGCCGTCGGCGAAGAGGAGGCCGGCCTTCAACATATTGATCGATCCGTTTTGCGCGATTCCCTTGTCGTTGCTGAATTCCTCCGGCAACAGAGTCTTCGCGAAGCTTTGTTTCGGAAACACACCCTGGTATGCCATGTTGTGGATGGTGAAGAGTGTTTTGGTTCCTTTGTAGAATGGATCGTCCTTGTAGATCGTTTTCAAGTACGCGGGGACAAGTCCCGTATGCCAGTCATTGCAGTGGATAACATCGGGTTGCCAGGCGAGGGCCTTGAGAGTTTCCAGAACTCCTCTACAAAAGAAGATAAAACGGTCGTCGTTATCGGGGAATTCCTTGCCGGTCTCGGGATGGACATACATCCCTTTGCGCCCGAAGAGATCGGGGTTGCTCAGGAAATAAACCTGGACTTTCCCGTGGCCATTGGAGAGAAACGATGACTGCACACTCCCCTGGTATTCCTGTTTTCCGACGGGAATCCGAATGTCGCTGAGCCGGGACATATCGTGCAGCCGTGACACACGTTCGTTGATGCTTCCGTATCGGGGCATCATAACCCGGATTTCGTGGTCGAGACCTTTGATGAATTTGGGAAGTGCGCCGGCAACATCTGCGAGACCGCCGGTTTTGGCAAAAGGCTCTACTTCACTCGACAAGAATAACACTCGTAACTGCTTTGCCATGCCAATCCGGGGTGATTCAAACAGGATGGAGTTGAAAAATCGTGTTCAAAGTTACGAAGAATGGCGTTGAGAATCAATGAAAGTGCGAGTCTCCGGGGAGACGGAATCGAGCGGAGGTTGTGGCCCTGCAGGAAAAAGCAAGGGCCGACATCGCTGTCGGCCCCGTACCAAATTGCATCTTAATAGATTTTTACTTCGTCAGGACAAGCTTCTGTGTCGTTGAGAGCTTCACCGCACCGCTTGCATCCGTGGCTTGCCCGCTCGACGAGTCGAATCGTCGACCTTCTATTTGGCGGGCCGTAAACCTCGCAAGATACACACCGCTTGCAAACGATGAAGCATTCCAGGTGACTGAGTGATAGCCTGCCTCGTACTCTTCACCCGCAAGCTCCACTACTTGCCTGCCGAGAATATCATAGATGATAAGCGTGACGTTGCTCGCCTCCGGCAGATCGAATCTGATCTGTGTGCTTGGGTTGAATGGGTTGGGATGATTCGGATGGAGAGCAAATGAAGTCGGCTTAACAACATTGATTTGAGTCAAGTTAGAAAAGAGGTGCTCTCCCTTCGCAATGGGGTCGCCGCTTTTCA
>DASWHW010000096.1:0-8573 GCA_036397975.1 Bacteroidota bacterium | reverse complement strand
GCCGTCGTGATGCCTTTTGCTGTTGTGAGAATGTCAGGTTTCAGGTTCCAATGGTCAACCGCGAACCATTTCCCGGTACGTCCCCATCCGGACATAACTTCATCAGCAATCAAAAGCACATTATGCGCATCGCAAATCTCCCGGAGCCGAGGGAAGTACTCTTTCGGAGGAACGAGAACTCCGTTCGTTCCCACGACCGGCTCGACGAGTATTGCGGCGACATCACTTTCATTCCTAATCATATGATCCAAATACTCAACGCAAGCAATGCCGCATTCAGGGTACGTGTGGAGAAGGGGGCACTTATAGCAGTTTACTTCCGGGCCGAAGATTACGCCTTGCACTTTTCCCGCAGGTTCCATTGCCCATCGTCGCGGATCACCGGTCGCAGCAATCGATCCCATCGTTGAGCCGTGATAGGACCGGTAGCGAGCTATGATTTTTGTTTTGCCCGTGAACATTCTCGCGATTTTGAATGCCGCTTCATTTGCTTCCGTTCCCGACGTTGTAAAGAAGAATTTTGTCAGATTCTTCGGCAGTACTTCGAGAAGCTTCTGGCTCAGCTTTGCACGAACATCCGTCGCATAGCCGGGCCCTATATACGGGAGCTTGCGCGCCTGTTCTTCAATTGCTTTGATCACCGCCTGATTCTTGTGGCCGAGAGAGACGCACATGAGCTGTGAGGAAAAGTCGAGATACTTCTTTCCCGCCCCATCGATAAAATAACACCCTTCGGCATCTTCTACATGGAGCGGTTTCCACCCTTTTTGAAAACGCCATGTCCCAAACGTGTACTGGGCGGTGATTTCTGAGATCTGTTGTGATGTAAGGTCAGTCGCCATGATGAAATCTTTGCTGTGAGTGTGAGGCCGTTCCTATTTTTCGCCGACGATTTCTTTGTACGATTCCGGCCTACGATCACGGTAGAACTGCCAGACGGATCGCACTTCTTTGATCATGTCGAGATCGAGGTCAGCCACGACAAGTTCGTCCTTGTCTCTACTCGCTTGGGCAATTATCTTCCCACGCGGTGTGCAAAAGTAACTCTTGCCATAAAACTCCCCGATATTCCACGGTGCTTCTATGCCCACCCGGTTAATTGCACCAACGAAGTAGCCGTTCGCGACCGCATGTGCCGGCTGTTCCAATTCCCATAAATATTCCGAAAGCCCTGCAACGGTTGCCGATGGGTTGAACACTATCTCAGCGCCGTTCAGTCCAAGCACGCGTGCCCCTTCCGGAAAATGCCTATCGTAACAAATGTACACGCCGATGTCGGCGTATCGTGTCTTAAAGACCGGATATCCGAGATCGCCCGGTTTGAAGTAGAACTTCTCCCAGAATCCCGGATCCACTTGTGGTATGTGGTGTTTGCGGTACTTTCCGAGATAACTTCCATCCGCATCGATGACAGCAGCGGTATTATAGTAGACACCTGTCATCTCTTCTTCGTAGATGGGGACAACGATTGCCATTTTGTATTTCTTTGCCAGTTCCCGCATCAGTTTGACGGTTGGGCCGTCTGGGATCTTTTCAACGGAATCATACCATTTAGTCTTTTGCTCTGCGCAAAAGTATGGTCCATAAAATATTTCCTGCAGGCACAGTATCTGGACACCCTGTTTCCCTGCTTTTTCAATGAAACCGACGTGCTTGTCAATCATCGACTTTTTGATGACTTCGATCGGTTTGTCGGCAGACTCTGACAAGGAGCATTGAATGAGACCACATTTGACGGGGCGAGGCATGCTGATCCTTACGGAAGGTGTTGAAGGTATAGTCGGTGAAGGATGAGGGTTCGTCGGTCCCTCTTTCCGCAAAAAATAGTAAGGAGTATTTGAATCTATGTCAAGAAATGGTCACCTGTGCAGCGATACGGCTCATTTTTTGAGACTGTGAATCGTTCGAGTGCAAATTAAGGACTTGATTATCTTCTTTTTTTCCACGACAATCTGCATGCAATCTTCTTCTTTCAGAACTAGAAACTTCAGGTAGCCTCAAAAGTTTAACCGAAGCAGTTGGTGCTTCGACAATGGTCTCCAAAGACCACATTATAGTTGGAGGAGTTTTGCCCACCCGTTCATAGAGCATCCTGTCTCATATCTACCCATCAAAATTCATAAGGAGAATCCCATGTATTGTTTTTCACAATTTCTCATCCGGAGAGCAGCGCCATTTAGTTTGCTGCTATGCTTGATGATGGTGACGAGCGGAACTGTTTTTAGTCAGGGAGTGACGACAGCCTCTCTCAACGGTCTCGTTACTTCATCCGATGGCCAGCCTCTCGTCGGCACGAACGTCATTGCTGTGCATACGTCAAGTGGAACGAGGTATGGCGGTTCAACCCGTATCACCGGGCAGTACAACCTCCAAAACATGCGGGTCGGCGGACCGTATACGGTCACTGCTACTATTCTCGGATATAAATCTGAGAGCCAGGAAAATGTGTACCTGAGCTTAGGTCAGGACCTACGAATTGATTTCAAACTGGCTGAAGAAGCTGTCATTGGGCAGGAAGTTGTGGTGACAGCCCAGACCGACGATGTTCTCAACAGCGGCAGAACTGGTGCTGCGACGTTCATCAATCCCGGTGAAGTGCAACAGCTTCCATCGATCAAACGAAGTACTCGCGATCTTACACGGCTCGACCCCCGCAGTGATGGCAACTACAGCTTTGCCGGAAAGAACTGGCTGTTCAACAGCATCTCGCTCGACGGTTCCTATTTCAATAATTCGTTTGGTCTTGATGATCCTGCCCCGGGCGGCCAATCGAATGCCGAGCCGGTTCCGTTTGATGCGGTTGAGCAGGTGCAAGTTTCCGTTGCACCGTATGATGTGCGGGAAGGGGGTTTTACCGGCGCGGGCGTGAACACCGTAACAAAGAGCGGAACGAATCAGGTGAAGGGCTCCGCGTATACATTCTTGAGAAATGAATCTCTGGTCGGAAACAAAGTGCGGGGCAAGCAGATTGTTGCAAATCCGGATCTGACCTACAATCAATCGGGGTTCAGTATCAGTGGTCCTATTGTTCAGGATAAGTTCTTCTTCTTCATAAATGCTGAAATTGAAAGACGCAAAGATCCGGGAAGCAATTTTGTCGCAAGCCGTAATGGATCATCTGGACTTGGGGTTTCTCGCGTGACCGCCGCGATTATGGATTCCATTCGCAACAGGATGATGACCGTGTACGGGTACGATACAGGTCCCTATGAAGGTTATATCCACGAGACAAAGAACGAAAAGGTTCTCGTTAAGCTTGACTGGAACGTGAATGAAAACAACAACCTTTCGTTCCGGTATAATATACTCAATGCGAGCCGCCAGCAGGGCCCGCACCCGTTTGTGTTGAGCTTTGGCAACACTGGACGTGGACCAAACGAGAATAGCCTTCCCTTCAGCAATTCGGGATATCGAATCAACAACAAACTGAGCTCGTTCGCGTTGGAAGTGAACAGCAGGGCGGAGACCTTTGCCAACAGATTTTTTACAAGCTACAACCGGTTCCGGGATAATCGTGATCCGTTTAGCGTAGATTTTCCGACACTGGAAATTGGAGAAGGTGGTGTAACATACACGACCGTCGGTCATGAGCCGTTTTCCATTCACAACATCCTCGATCAGGATGTGTGGCAATTTACGAATAACTTCAGCTATTTTGCCGGCAATCACGTGGTCACCGTCGGCGGTACGTACGAAATTTATTCCTTCTTCAATTCATTCAATATTTTCCGCCACGGATTGTTCGGACTTCCGTTTGCATCGACGACATTTTTCGGACTTGATGATTTTTTCCGACGAACAAATCCAACGGACACCAACTTTATTGATTTGCGTGGTATGATCACCCCGAACACCTCTCCGTTTAAGGGCGAAGATATCAAAGTCAGCCAACTCGGGTTCTATGCCCAGGACGAATTTCTTGTGTCCGAGAGGTTTAATCTTACCTACGGTTTGAGAGTTGATCTTCCCATCTACAATACAAAGCCTGTTGCGAACCCATATTCCACTGGTCTCACGGCTCTCGATGAAAATGGGAATCCCGAAGTGATCGACCAGGCAAAACTTCCCGATGTGAAGCCGCTGTTTTCACCGCGAGTCGGTTTTAATTGGGATGCCTCAGGTGACAGGTCTACACAGTTGCGTGGAGGATCTGGTATCTTCACGGGCCGCCTGCCCTTTGTTTGGATTGGGAATGTCATTTCAAATCCGGGTGCAAATCCAAATCTGCCGAGTTATCAGCGGTCATTTGATTTGAACGCAGCTGTTCCTGATTTCAAGTGGCCGCAGGTATGGACGAGCAATATCGCTGTTGATCATCAATTACCGGGTGGCATTCTTGGTACTCTTGAGTTTCTGTATGGCAAAGATATCAATGCAGTGTTTCTCCGCAATGCAGATCTCGTTCGTCCTGTTCGCACACTTGCCGATGGCAGACCATACTACGGCGGTGGCGGAAGCAATGAACTCAATCCGGATTTCGGCGCCGGTATTTATGTTATCGACAATACGAATGAAGGATACAACTACACCATTACCGCGCAGTTCCGCAAGGCATTCGATTTTGGTCTAACTGCGAGTCTTGCTTATACATATCTTCAAGCGAAGAGCGCTCTTAAATCAACAGAAATTGCAAGTGTTCTCTTCGCAGAGAATCCCGTGAAAGGAGATCCGAATAAACCACAACTCAGTTACTCTGAATTCGGTGAACGAAATCGCATTACTGCATCGGGCACCTATCGGGTTCAATGGTCCGATCGATTTGCAACGAGCTTCGGACTCTTTGTTGAAGTGGGAGAAGGCAATCGTTTTGCAGGTGCGGGAGGAAACAGGTACTCCTTCTTGTATGCAGGCGATGTCAACGGCGATGGTTTTGTTAACGATCTGATCTACATTCCGCTGAATCAAGCGGATGCCCGGCTTGTCCCATTTACCGGCGCGGGTGGTACTGTTGCAGAACAATGGGCAGCTCTCGATGCGTTCATCAAGCAGGATGATTATCTCAACAGCCATCGTGGACAGATTGCTGATCGCTTTGGTGCATTGAATCCATGGTTCAGCAATATCGATCTCCGGATTCTGCAGGATATCATTTTTCCGATGAATGGTTCGATGCACACATTCCAGATCAGCCTTGATATTCTCAACGTTGCGAATCTTCTGAATTCCGAATGGGGGGTTCGCAGTATTGCAACTTCTTCTGCAACCTCACCACTGGAGCTTGCGGGCTTTGATGGTGCGGGGAATCCGCAGTTCAACTTCAGAGGTTTGACAAAAGGAACGTTTGTAGATGACCCTGGACTGAATTCACGTTGGCAGGCACAGCTTGGGATACGTTACATATTTAACTAACCTACACCCCCTGAATGAACAGAAGCCTCCTTGTCTTGCGGCAAGGAGGCTTGGCTTTTCGCCGGCTCGATCTTCTCAGGTGAGATTATTTCTTCCGGCACAGCCAGTACATTCCGGCAGAATGATTGAGTGAAAGGAAACGACAGAGCAGATCGTAGGCATCCATCAACAGGAAGCTGATGGCAGGTAATTTCCGATAGGGAATTCCGGCATACGATATTGCATAGCTGTACGAGGATTCCCATCTCCCGAGTATCTCGAATTCTTCTCCGATCATTGCTTCAACCTGGGTCATTGAGTAATACCGGTAGTGCTGTACCTTTGATCGAAAGTCCAGGACGAGCCTCAGTCTCTCCCACGAGGACTTCGGCTGAATTCCCCAGTACTCCGGACTGATTCCGAGAAGCAGATTGCTCAGGTGGCAGATCGAATATCGGATAGGAACATTCAGGATGAGATACCCTCCCGATGTGAGGATGCGCTTTGCTTCTGTGATAACGCCTTCGGGATCGACAACGTGGTCCATGACACCAAAGATATGGACGAAATCAACTCCTTCATCTGCAAGAGGGATTGATTGTATCTTTGCCTCTACATATCGGATGTTTGCTGGATAGCGGCCCATCCGCTCTTTCGCAACATCAAGCATTTCACGAGAGAAGTCCACTGCGGCAAAATTGCTGAATCCATACCGGCGATGGAAATACTCCAGCCATTGGCCATTGCCACAACCTGCATCAAGAAGCAATGCATTCTCCGCCGGTGGTGCAGCAGCAAAGAGCTTATCGAAGATTCGCTTGAACATCCTCCCTTCCCACCGCTCGAATGCCTGTTCGGATTCATCGTAGTATTGTACGCCGTGGCCTATCCCGCCGTAATATGTGTCAGCAATGCGGGAGTGTGATGTGCGAATGTTGTCTTCGACGTGCTCTTCGGAAGGAGTGGTTTCCATTGTTATCTATTGAAGACGGATTTATTTGTGGTCTTGGTGAGAATTTTGGAACACCATGCGCTCAGTTTCTTGAACGAGCCTCTTCTCTTTTCCGCTCGAGCCGACGTTCAAGTCTCACTTGAAAATCATAATCATCGTACTCCTCAACTTGGTCAAATGCCTTCAGGGCCTCATCAATCCGTCCCAGCTTTGCATAGATTTCTCCTAGTCCGAACCACGCATGCGGGAGAATCCATTTTTCATTCACAGGCTCCATGCGGATGAGCTTCTGTGATGTATCCAATGCGCTGGTGAGCGAGTCGGCATCCATCTGAGATTGTTGAAGACCATACATCGCCCTTGCCTGCGCATCGATATCACTATCACTCGCGCTCAGGGCTTGACGGTAGAGATCTATCGCCTCCGTGGTCTTCTTTTGCCTATCCACGTTATCAGCTCGCGTAAGAAGAGTCTGCGCCTTGGTAATGGGAGTGCGAACCAGCTGTTGTCCCCTTCTATAATAGTACATATCCCACGAGCGGTCAGGGTCGTTGACTTCTTTCATGCGTCGATAAAACTGCAATGCTAACTCTCTGTCTCCCGCGATTTCGCAGGCAACTCCTGCCCGGTACATCGTCCAGTTTGGTGTCCGTTCGAGGTTCTTTGTCATTTGCAAATAAAGCTGATAGTTTTCCTTCGCTCTGGTGAACTCGTTCCGCGTGAAGTAAACGCTGCCGAGAGTGCTGTAGGCAAGCTCCTCCCCGTATCGAACGTTGTTCTTCTTGTTTAACTCTATTGCGTTTTTCGCTGCGCTCATTGCCTCGTCCAGGTTGTTGAGGCGATGCTGCCAGAATGCGTAGAGAACAAGGAATAAAGTGTTGCCGGGATACTCCGTCCGCAGTTGGTTGAGGTACTGCATCGCCGTGTCCTCCCGGCCTTCCGAAAACAGAAATTGAGAGAGGAACAGCTTTGCTTCGGTTCTTGTGTAGGTCCCTTTTTCCGCAGCAAGTTGAAGCGAACGAAGTCCGCCCTCCAAATCTCCTTCGAATCCCAGGAGGTGCAGGATCCATCTCATCGACTTTGGCAGTTTCGCAAGAAGATAGCGAAACAGGCCAAACCCCATCTGCGCATCGTAGAGCTTCGGATTGAGCCTGACAGCATCTTCAAGAAGCAAGTATCCCTCGCGTCCATTCTGGGCTGCTTTCAAAATAGAGCCGCTCGTCTGGTATGCGAGTCCCCGATATCCGTAAATGCCCCCGAGGTAGAATTTTGTTGTCGCATCGTTATCGTTTTGGTCAAGCAAATCATCGCAGACTTTGATCACTCGCTCCGACTCGCTGAAAAATCGATTGAGGTTCTGTTCATCCCGGTTGAGCGTGTAGAGATAGAAATGCACCATGCTGTGGAAGAAGGGTCCCCGAGGGTCCCCCGGCGCGATTTGACTGACCGAGTCAAACGCCTGGATCGCCCCCTCCAGTTCAAGACTATACAGGAGGTGAATGCCGCGGGCAGTAAGATTATGAACCTTCGTCCAATCGATAGCATCCGTCCGTCCAACAGAAGTGAACGACAGGAAGAGGACTACCAGAGTAAGGAGTCTATGGGAGCGATGTTTCTGAAACGCGATTTGCATGCACTTAGTATGGGTAATTGGCAGGAGAGAATCCAGAATGCAAAGGTTGTGGTAGTGCCTGAATTCAGGCACTACCAAGGTTGATGCCAATGCGAATAACAGACATTACCTTCTGTACAACCACAGAGAGAAGTATACTGTTCCATCTTCCGGTGTTTGATCTTCCTGTTTATCGGTCTTGGATTGATTGGTCTTGCGGTCGGTATGATCATCGTCGGTGTGAAGATCCACCGGGAAGTATCTTCAGGGACACCTAGTGGTCATTTTCTATAGGATTGTTGCGGAACCGGAAATCAAAAAGTGTTGGTCGCCTTGACCACATCAAAACGCCGCTGGCAATGGGAGCTTCAGCAGTAATTCCCTTAAGGCTTACACCAACTCCAGGTAGATTATCATTCCGCTATCCTTTTTACATTTTGCTTTTGTTCTTGGATTTTGATATGGTAGCGTCGCTTCCTCCAACGATAAGTTCTCATTTCAATATGGAGATCCCATGAAATCGGTTTTTGCGATGATATTTGCTGTATGTATGGCTATCGCGGCTCACAGTTCAACCTCGGCGCAGGGGAAACCAATTCAGCTCGCACTATTCAACCCGGTCCAAATCGTTCCGGAAAACGAATCAATTTCAGGATTTCGCCTCAGTTTGATCTATGGACG
>DASWHW010000095.1:0-9549 GCA_036397975.1 Bacteroidota bacterium | reverse complement strand
TACGGATCGGGCGTCTGCGTTCGGGGGAATTATTGCCGTGAATCGGAGTCTTGATCGCAAGACAGCGGAAGCCATGAACGAGATTTTCACGGAGTTGGTCATTGCGCCGGATTTTCCCGATGATGTTCTTTCATTTCTAACGAAAAAGAAGGACCGGCGCTTGATTCGCTCATCCGGAACGCGACAACAGTTCCAGGGTCATGATATCAGGAGTGTTCCCGGAGGCATTCTCCTCCAGACCTCGGACCATGGAGTTGAAGAAGAGCAGTTCAAGGTGTTCTCTCGGCGTAGGCCGACCGAACAGGAAATGAAGTCCATGCGTTTTGCATGGCTTGTTGCTAAGCATGTCAAGTCTAATGCGATCGTCTACGCACTCCCCGATCGAACAATCGGCATTGGCGCAGGACAGATGTCCAGAGTCGACAGTGCGCGGATTGCTTCTGCGAAAGCGCAGGCTGCGGGCCTGGAAACAAAGGGGACGGCGGTTGCCTCCGATGCGTTTTTCCCTTTTGCAGATGGCCTGCTTGAAGCCGCTGGCGCAGGTTCGACTGCAGTGATTCAACCGGGGGGCTCCGTCCGCGATCAGGAAGTTATTGCTGCGGCGGATGAACACAACCTTGCAATGGTATTCACAGGAACACGACACTTCAGACATTAGGACACTCGATGGGATTCTGGAATCTATTCTCGGCAGATCTTGCCATTGATCTTGGAACTGCGAACACCTTGATCCATATGAAGGGGAAGGGTATCGTCCTGAACGAACCTTCAATCGTTGCGTTCGATCGGAACACGAAGAAGATTGTTGCCATCGGCAAAGAGGCGCAGGAAATGCTGGGGCGAACCCATCGCGATATCCGGACCGTCCGACCCATGAAGGATGGAGTGATTGCCGATTTCGAAATTGCCGAAGGAATGCTGCGTGAGTTCATAAAAAAAATTCACGCAAACAGAATGCCGAGCAGACGTATCGTAATCTGCGTCCCGAGCGGTGTGACCGAAGTAGAGAAGCGTGCGGTTCGTGACTCGGCGGAACATGCCGGCGCAAAAGAAGTGCACCTGATCGCCGAACCGATGGCTGCAGCCATCGGCGTCGGTCTTGATGTGGATGCGCCGGTCGGGAATATGATTGTCGATATCGGTGGGGGAACCACAGAAATTGCCGTGATCGCGCTTTCCGGGATCGTCAACGAAGAATCCATCCGGATTGCGGGCGATGAAATGAACAACGCCATCATTCAGTTCTTCAAGAAGAATCACAACATCCTCATCGGCGAACGAACGGCGGAGGCGATCAAATGTGAGGTCGGGTCGGCAATGCCGCTGAAGGAGGAAATCAGCATTCGCGTGAAAGGCCGTGATCTCGTGAACGGTATTCCGAAAACCACCGAGGCAAGTTCGGCAGAGATTCGTGAATGTCTCAATGAACCGGTGGCGCAAATTGTCGAGGCCGTCAAGTTGACCCTGGAACGAACCCCCCCGGAACTGGCCGCTGATATACTCGACCGCGGCGTCATGCTCAGCGGCGGTGGTGCTCTCTTAAAAGGCCTCGATGAACGCCTCCGTCTCGAAACGAATCTGCCGGTGCATGTATCAGAGGATCCGCTCACCGCAGTGGTGCGTGGGACCGGAAAAGTGATGGAGAATCTGAACCACTACGCGAAGGTGCTCATCAAGAGCCGACGGTACTAAGGATGATGGTCCCATGAGGATGTTCATTCATTACCTCTCCACGTTCAAAGAATACTTCCTCTTCGGTTGTTGCCTCCTTCTCTCCCTTCTCCTTCTTGCGACGAATGACAATGCCCAGATCAAGGCGATCAGGACCATGACCGTTGCCAGCGTTGCCTTCGCCCAGGATGTGCTGAGTTTCATCCCGAACTATTTCAATCTTCAGCGGGAGAACAACGTTCTCCGGGAACTGAATCTCTCGCTCTCCGATGAAGTGAACAGACTGCGTGAAGCGCGGTTGGAAAACATCCGCCTTCAGCAAATGTTATCGATGAAGGAGAAGGCCGAATACGAATATGCTTCGGCACGGGTGATTGGAAGGCAGTTCGAATCTTTGCGCCAGACTATCACGCTGAATGTTGGTGAACAGCAGGGTGTGCACGAGCAGATGCCTATCGTGACAGCGGCAGGATTGGTGGGAAAGGTGGTGGCGACTTCCCCGGAATATTCCATCGGCCAGATTTTGATGAATCGTGATTTTCGAACGAGCGCACGTTTGCAGCGCGATCGTATAGACGGAATTGCCGTGTGGGAAGGAGGAACAGATTTGATCCTCAAAAACGTTGCGAAAACCCTGGAGGTAAAAGAGGGAGATGTTATCATCACTTCGGAATACAGCACGATTTTTCCTCCAGGCATTAAGATCGGGGTTGTGCGATCGACAGAACCAATCGCCGGTTCGCTTTTTCAATCCATCGTGATCACTCCCGGCGTCGATTTCCACAGGCTTGAAGAGGTGTTTGTGGTCCGCTATCAACCTGACTCCGCGCGCGTTGCCCTCGATCGAAAGCCGGGGGGATCGTAACCGGTCGTCCATGAAACGAATCTTTCTCTATTCTCTCGCCTCTCTCTTTTTTCTTTTCCTCCAAACCGTGCTCGGCCAGGCGCTCTCCATTCAGCACGTCGTTCCCGACTTTCTTGTTCTGTGGATTGTGTATCTGGCTTTGCGGGAGGGTCAGATGGCATCGACCACAGCCGGTTTTTTTCTGGGACTCGGGATAGACCTGCTCAGCGGACAGGATGGGATGCTTGGTGCGGCGGCATTCTCCAAAACTGTCGCCGGGTTCTTTGCCGGATATTTTTATAATGAAAACAAGATGCTGCAGATACTCGGAGGGTATCAACTCATTGTGCTCATTGCAGTCGCCTCGGCGCTGCATAACGTCGTCTATTTTCTTATTCTATTACAGGGAAGCGGCATCGGATGGTGGGCGGCTATTTTTCGCTATGGAATTCCGACCACCGCATACACCACGGTGTTTGGCTTGATTCCCATGTTTGGTTTTGCACGTAAATATCTTTCATGACGGATTGAGATGGCCGGGCTTGATGAAATACAACTTTACTCGAAGCGAAGGACAATCTATGTCATCATCGGGATTGTCATGCTTCTTTTCGTTGGCCGCCTTATACAGCTTCAGGTGTTGTACCAGGAGTGGTATGGGAAAAAGTCGGAAGAGAACAGTTTCCGCACAATTCCCCGGGACCCCGTGCGCGGTTACATGTACGATCGGAATGGCCGGCTTGTGGTGGATAATCGCCCAGCATTCACGGTCACGATCATGCCGTTCGAATTCGATAAAAAAAACATCAACTACCTCTCGACCCTTCTCGCATACAAACAGGAATTCATCAGCGAGCGTCTCGGAAGAGGAGAGCTGCATTCCCGTTTTGTCCCTGCGAAAATCGCTCGTGACGTGGACTTTGGCGTTCTCTCTGCCCTCGAAGAGCGACGCGGCAGTCTGCCAGGGGTCGATTACATTACCGAGTCCAAGAGGCACTACACCACGCGCGCAAATGCCTCGCACATCCTCGGGTATACGAAAGAGATTTCCGAATTACAAATGAAAGCGTTGGGGGAGGAGTACGTTCAGGGCGATGTCGTTGGTGCAAGTGGATTGGAGGCGAGTTACGAATCGGTGCTGCGGGGAGTAAAAGGTGCTGAGGTGAGTGTCGTGAATGTTCGCGGTCAAGTGATCGGAAGTCTCGATGGAGGGAAACACGATACATCTCCGATCGAAGGAGATGATCTTCTGCTCACGATGGATTTTGAGTTGCAGGCGTTGGCTGAATCCCTTTTCGCCGACAAACGTGGAGCTCTCGTGGCCCTGGACACACGGAACGGCGGCGTGCTTGCGATGCTGAGCAAACCGGATTACCCACTGGAAGCATTTAGCGGCGTGACACCACCCGAGATATGGAGGGCATTGAACTCCGACGAAGCGAAACCACTTTTCAATCGCGCCACCCTTACACGCTACCCTCCCGGTTCGACGTACAAGATGATTCTCGCTGTCGCCGCTCTTGAACGTAAGATTGTTTCACCCTCGTGGCAGGTCACCTGCACCGGTGCGTACAGATTCGGCAATAAGACATTCGGCGATGAGCATGTGCACGGCACGGTGAATATGGTTGAAGCCATCCAAAAATCATGTAACGTGTATTTCTACCAGCTGATGATGAAAACCGGCATCGACATCTGGGCAGAGTACGGCGCGAAGTTTGGTTTTGGAAAATATACCGGTGTCGATATTGGTGAAGAAACGTCCGGACTTCTTCCCACGACCCAGTGGATGGACAAGAGGTATGGTCAAAAAGGGTGGACACTGGGATTCCTTCCCAGTCTCGGAATCGGTCAAGGAGAGCTTGGAGTCTCACCAATGCAAATGGCCTGTTATGCCGCCGCCCTTGCGATGCAGGGAACATATTATCAGCCGCATGCGGTGAAAGCGATAAAACGGAAGGGCTTGTTGCGGGTGGATACCTTGCGCTACGAAACACGACAGTTCGATGTCAGTCAGAATACCTGGCGCGTGGTGCGCGAGGGGATGCGTCGCGTGGTCGAAGAGCCGGGGGGAACTGCCAGACTTGCGCGTGTGAAGGGGATTCAATCCGCAGGGAAAACAGGAACCTCACAGAATCCTCATGGCAAGTCCCACGCCTGGTATATCGGCTTTGCACCTTTTGACGACCCGCAGATCGCGATTGCCGTTCTCATAGAAAACGTCGGTTACGGTGGTTCTTATGCCGCCCCCCTTGCGGGGATGTGCATCGAGAAATATCTTTTCGGAAGAATAACACGGTTTGATGCACCGGTCGTGCCGTTCCGTCCTGCGCGAACCGACTCCATTCCTGCCCTGACGCCGATTACGGCTATCGTGCCTATCGATTCTCTGACACATCACCGCGAGGGAAACTGAGGTGGCAGGCCAATTCAAAGAACGTTTTGATGTCCGAACCTTCTTCACATCACTCGCGCTGGTGATTGTGGGGTTGATATCGATTTACAGTGCGACGTATGACGCGGGCCTTTCCGATATCGCCTTCAAACAAATGATATGGGCAGGAGGCGGATTGGTAATCATGCTGATTATCGCATACAGTCCCTTCAGATTAATTCAATTCCTTGCCTACCCGTCGTACTTTGCAACCATTCTGTTACTCATTTCAGTGCTGTTGCTCGGACGAACAGTCTCCGGGTCACAGAGCTGGTTCAGCCTCGGCGCGTTACGCCTGCAGCCGTCCGAGTTTGCGAAATTGACGACTGCACTTGCGTTGGCAACGTATCTTTCCCGGTCTGATGTCTCGCTCCAACAACTGAAGCATTTGCTCGTCGCGTCCGGAATAGTTCTTCTTCCCGTCGTGCTTATTCTGCTGCAACCGGATACCGGAACGGCCATTATCTATCTTGCCATGTTTCTCCCCGTCCTCTATTGGGGTGGCGCATCTCATTTCGTTATTGTGGCGGCAATCGCACCACCGGCTGTTGGGTTGGCGGCTCTGTTTGGAACGACACCGTTTCTCATTGCCGTGCTTGTTTTCGGGGTTCTTCTCTACCTGACAAAACAGAACCGCGTTCTTGCGGCAATGGTCTTTTCGGCAACGGTGCTGGTGGGGGTTTCATCTCAATTCATTTATGATGGATTGAAACCGTATCAACAGAAGAGGATCCAAACCTTTCTTGATCCAAGTAGTGCCGATCCGCGAGGTGCAGGATATAACGTCTTGCAATCCAAGGTGGCCATTGGTTCGGGAGGAGTGCTTGGGAAAGGGTACTTGCAAGGGACGCAAACACAGCTAAACTTCATCCCCGAGCAGTGGACGGATTTCATTTTTTGTGTTCCCGGCGAAGAGTTTGGTTTTTTCGGCGCGTGCGCGGTCCTCTTTCTCTTTACGGCCCTTCTCGTCCGCGGCGTTCACGTTGCAGCAATTGTGAAGAACAAATTTGCCAGTTTTCTGGCAATTGCCGTTGTGGGCGTGTTCGCGCCGCACATCTTTATTAATGTGGGAATGGCTCTTGGGCTCCTCCCCGTTATCGGCGTGCCGCTGCCGTTTCTCAGCTATGGCGGCTCCGCTCTCCTTGCCAACGTCATGATGGTGGGCTTGCTGATGAATCTTTACGCGAACAGAAAAGAGTATTGATGTTCAAGGACGTGCACGAAACTCCCGCTGCCGCCGCATTGTTCTTTCTTCACGCACCGTTCACTATTTTCGAACTTCATTCACAGGATTATGGGATCAAAGAGAAAAGCTCAAACGCCTTCCCGGAAGAGGAAAACTCCTAAGGGATTTCCTGAAGAACTTTCGCCATCGCAACTACGCTGGCGCTGTTCAATCCAAACGATCGAGAAGATTCTCTCGAACGATGGGGCAAAGGGAGCGCATATCATCGGTCAGGATCGTGCACTTCGTGCGCTACGCTTCGGGATGGAAATGAAGCAGTTCGGGTACAATATTTTTGTCACCGGCGTGAATGGTACCGGACGAACGACCGCAGTCAAACATCTTCTTGCCGATTTTGCGAGGACAGAAGCTGTTCTGACTGATAAATGTTATGTCCATAATTTTCGTGATCCGGATACGCCGCGTATGATCGACCTCCCAGCCGGGCAGGGATCCCGCCTGAAGAGCGATATGAACAACTTCGTTGTAGAGTTGCGAAAAGGGGTTCCGTCTGCGTTCGAAAGCAGACGCTACCAGGAACAGCGAAAGTCTTTGATGGAACACTTCCAGAACCGCCAGCGGATTGTCCTAAAGGATTTTGAGCGTAAGGTGAAAGAGCGTGGTTTCGAGGTTGTACAAATTCAATCCGGTCCGGGGATGAGACCGGAAATTGCTCCCGTCATTGACGGTTCGCCCGCAACGCTGGATCAAATCCACGCGAAGGTGGAAAGCGGTGAGGTCACCCCGGAGCAACAAAAATCGCTTGAGGCCGACCAGTCCAATCTCGAAGGCCAGATGGAATTGGTAATGCGCGAAATGAGGAACATCGAACGCAAAGCTAAGAAATCGGTGGAGGATCTGAATCAGAAGATTATCAATCCTCTCGTCCTTGAGTTGATGGATGACCTGCGGTCTAAATACACCACCGAGAAGGTGCGCGACTATTTCAATCAGGTGGAAGAAGACGTGTTGAGCAACATCGGGAGGTTTCAGACAAAGGATGAACAACCACCGTCGGTGCTAGGAATACAGGTAAACCCCGAGGAGGACGATTACACAGAGTACAACGTTAATGTTATCGTTGATAACAGTGAAACGAAAGGGCGGCCGGTTATCATCGAAACAAACCCGCGGTACAAGAATCTTTTCGGGACCATTGAGCGAAATGTGGACAAGCAGGGAAGCTGGCAGACGGACTTTACCCACATCAAGGCCGGATCGCTGCTGAAGGCAGATGGCGGGTTTCTTGTCCTGAACATCATCGACGTCGCTATCGAACCATGGGTATGGTCAACACTGAAAAGAGTGTTGCGCAACGCCCAGACGGAAATTCAACCTCCCGAATCCAGTATCTTTGGTGCATCGTCCGGTCTCAAACCTGAACCGATGGGTTTCAACGTGAAGGTTATTATTATCGGTGACGCGTCGATCTACAGTATGCTCTATGATCACGATGAGGATTTTAAAAAAATATTCCGTGTCCGGGCTGACTTCGACGTTGAAATGAAACTCGATGATCAGTCTATTAGCAGTTACGTGGCGTTCGTCCATTCCGTATGCGCGGAGGAAGAACTTCCATCCTTCGAACCGGGGGCTCTTGCGGAAATCATTGAACACGGAGTGCGCGTGGCAGGTGATCAGCGCAAACTCTCCACTCGCTTCAATGTCATCGCGAACGTGGTGCGCGAGGCTGCGTATTGGGCATCAAAGGAACATGCTTCGTCTGTTACGCGCGAACATGTCGAATGTGCCATTCAGGACCGCATCGAGCGCCTCAATCTCGTCGAGCAAAAAATCCAGAGCATGATTACCGACGGGACGATCATGATCGACACTGCAGAAGCAAGAGTGGGGCAGGTGAATGGACTTTCGGTGTACCAAATGGGAGAGTACGAATTTGGCAAGCCTTCGCGGATCACGGTGAAGACATCTGTTGGCAACGCAGGCATCATCAACATTGAGCGGGAAGCGGAAATGAGCGGGCCGGTGCACAACAAAGGTGTGCTTATTCTCGGCGGGTACCTCCGATCGATGTATGCGCAACACAAGATTCTCATGCTGAGTGCGAGTATCGCGTTCGAGCAATCGTACTCCGGTGTGGATGGTGATAGCGCCTCGGCGACGGAGGTCTTCGCGATCCTTTCAAGCCTGAGTGAGATTCCGCTTCGGCAGGATATTGCTGTGACCGGTTCGATTAATCAACATGGAGAGGTGCAACCGATTGGAGGGGTAAATCAAAAAGTCGAAGGATTTTTCGATGTCTGCAAAGAACGGGGACTGACCGGAACGCAGGGCGTTCTGATACCGCACCAGAATGTGAAAGACCTTGTCTTGCGCAATGGTGTGGTGGAATCGGTGCGGAAGAAACAATTTCATATTTATCCGATGCACACCATCGATGAAGGGATTGCATTACTCACCGGAAAACCAGCAGGGGTGATGGAGAAGAGCGGACACTTTTCACGCGGCAGTATTCACGCACTGGTTAACGCGAAGCTGGCTGCATACGCGCGCCAGGGAAAGAAACAAACTGCCCGACGGAAACGGGCATTGTAAGGATGTCGGAAGACGAATCTCATCTTTCAAACAAACCGACAGCATTGATCGGACGTCTCCTCGGTGTGTATTTCAGACCAGGGCATGTGTTCGAGGAGGTTGCCGGCTCGAAGACAAACATCATGAACTGGCTCACCCCGGTGGTGATTCTGGTCCTCCTCTCGATGGTGCTCCTGCAGATTGCATTCCAGGATACGTCACTCCGTCTCCAACTTACCGAGATGCTTGGGACTTTGGGAACACAGCAACAGGAGATAATTGCGGAGGGTGCAGACGGTATGTCTCCGCCGAGCGTCGTTATCTTCGTGATGGGGCAGATCGGCGGCTTTGTTGTTCTCTTTGCTTTGGCGCTTCTCTTTGTTGCCGGACTGAGTCTCTTGTACTGGCTCGTTGGACGATCGGCAATGAATGCGCGAGCGCCCTATATGAAGGTGACCGAAGTCGTCAGCCTTTCGTTGATGGTTTTTATTGTTGAGTTTGTCGTGACCGTTTTTCTAATCATTTCATTCCATTCCCTGCATGCTAGTCCCTCCGCCGCATTGTTTCTCCACGATTTTGATTTCAGCAACAAGTATCATATTGCCCTCGCCCGCCTGAATCCGTTCACCATCTGGTATCTTGCAGTCCTCAGCCTGGGACTCTCGAAGCTTTTTAATCGTGACTATCCAAAGGTGTTTGTTCTTGTCGTCGCCCTCTGGCTTCTCTGGTCACTTGTGACGTTGCTTGGTGAGAGTTCATTCTGAGGAAACGGATGGCCAAGCGTCCCCCTTCATCCCTCCCTCTTTTTCCTGAATTAGAAAAAACCGAACGCCGCATCTC
>DASWHW010000094.1:0-14197 GCA_036397975.1 Bacteroidota bacterium | reverse complement strand
GCCCAACTCGGGGCACCGGCAAATCCCAACGTTACACCCGAACACATCAAACCCGAATGGTATTTCTACTTCAGCTTCCGTCTGCTCAAGCTCACGTCGCTGAAGGTGAGCGTCGTTCTGACGGGGGCGATCATGGGGATTGCAATGTTCTGGCCATTCATCGAATCATGGCTGAAGCGGAAGTTCGGGATGTCCGAGCGGCTTTCGATCTTCATTGGCATCTTTGCGTTCCTCGGTTTTTTGGTTCTTACAGTTTGGGAAAGTTTTGCACATTAATGAGGAGAAACCCATGTCGCTCACAACAAAGCGGATCATTGTAGCATCTCTTTCGTTCTTCTTCCTTGCGGCTCTTCTTGTTGTCGCATTTCAGGAGTCCAAGCGCCTCCGGGTGGAGGAAAGGGAGGAGCCGGTAATCACGGCTGCGAACAGGGGCTGTGTTGAATGCCACAGCAAGGATTCCCCGGCTCTCGTGATGGAGTGGGAGCGGTCCGGCCATGCGCAGTATGGTGTAGGGTGCGTCGATTGTCATGCAGCGGAATCAACAGATCCGGATGCGTGGCAGCACGAGGGAGTATGGGTGTCTCCACTGGTCACGCCAAAGGATTGCGCACAATGTCATGCACGGGAGTATGAGGAGTTTAGCAAAAGCCACCACGCCAAGGCCGGACAAATCCTTGCAAGCCTTGACAACGTGCTTGCGGAGAAGGTGGCTGGGATGCCCGGCAACAACGCCGACGCGGTAAACGGGTGCTGGCAGTGCCATGGCACGATCGTCAAGTTCATGCGCGACAAGGATGGCAACATCCTGAAGACGGGGAAGGAAAACAAGCCCGTCATTGATCCGACCACCTGGCCCAACAGCGGCATGGGACGGATGAATCCGGACGGTTCGCAAGGCTCGTGTCATGCCTGTCACTCACGTCACGCGTTTGAAGCCAAGCTTTCACGCTCCCCCGAGAACTGCGGCAAGTGCCACATGGGACCTGACCATCCGCAGATTGAGATCTATAATGAATCGAAACACGGTATCGCATTTTACGCCAACCGAGATATCATGGCACTGGACAAACAAGGTGAATGGGTGCTGGGACGTGACTATTCGGCCGCCCCGACATGCGCTACCTGCCACATCAGCTCGTACATGACACCTCAGGGAGCGACCGTCGAGAACAGTCACGATGTCGGAGAACGGATCAGCTGGACACTTCGTCCTGCCATCAGCACAAAGCTGAACCTTGTGATCTATGAAGATGGATACAAAGAAGATTATCCGGATACTCGCGCGGCACCGAAAGTCGGGGAGGAGATCGAGCGAACGGAGAAAGTTGTGGAGAATGAAACCCTCGTCAGCAAGAAGGTGAAGGGGAAAGTGGCCGAGGTTATTACATGGGAAGAGCGGCGGAAGAAGATGAAGGGCGCCTGTCTGAATTGCCACAACGATACCTACGTGGACAATTTCTATAAGCAGTTCGACGATCTCGTCACCCTCTATAACGAGAAGTTTGCCAAGCCATCAACAAAAATGATCAACGACTTAATCGCCGATGGCGTCCTCAGTAAGAACGCCCCATTTGAGCACCCGGTGCAATGGACATATTGGGAGCTGTGGCACCACGAAGGCCGCAGGGCTCGCCACGGCGCGAGCATGATGGGCCCGGACTACACGCATTGGCACGGAATGTACGAGGTGTCTAAACATTACTATATGAAGTTCCTCCCCGAGGTGGTCGAGGCGGCTGCGACGAAAGGCATCGCGATGAAGCAAAAATACGAACGCATCGTCGGGCAACTTCTTGCGCAAGACGAACACATATGGATGAAGGGCCTCAGCGCCAAAGAGGCGGAAGAGTTGCGCAAGATGTATCAAAGCAGGTACAATCAGTAAGGAAAACGCAATGGCCGAAACTACGATCACTCCTCTTACCAATGCGCAAGACAGCATTGAGAGAATCGGACGCGAAATCTCGGCGCGATCGTCGGACGCGTCAACAGCACTCAAGGGCGCACTTCTATGGGGATGGCATGCAGTGGCATTACTCGCGTATGTCCGTCTGCAGCCTCACCGGGAGGAATTCGACGCATGGGTGCAGGATTACCTGGAACCAGGCGAACCCGGACTCAACGCCGAGCGGGATGCACGTTGGGAAAATCGTCAACGCTTGAGTTCGTTGGAGCTGATTGATCTCCTGAGCGAGGTTGACCTTCCAATCCTGAAGCCGGAATTCTATCAGGGATGGCAGGACCGCACTTCTCGGTGCCAGACACTGCGAAGGAAGGTTGCCGCTGTCATCAGAACAAGCCTGAATGCAGGGCAACGCGAGAAACTGCTGTTGCTCCTCGCAGGGTATCACCGACTTACAAGACTTCCGGCAGGGGTTCGTTTAGATCCATCCGCGGTGTGGCAGTCGTTTCCTGCGTTATTGGATCTTCTTGAGATCCTCATCGACAAATCGACTCAGGATTCTTCTCTCCTTTTCACCGGTGTGGAGAAGTGCCGTTCCGCACTGAAGAAGGCATAGCAAGTTTTGTTGTCACCCTCTTGCCAGATGGGCGTTCCCATTGCCGGCAAGGAGTACCCAAATGCAAAGGGCTATCAAATCTGAAACTTCCAGCAGGAATAAGTTAACCAGGAGATCGTGAAATGAAAAAAGCCACTGTCCTCTTATTGGCGATGGGTTGCATACTTTCGCTTTACGCATTCAGGGTCTACGAGGCATCGGAAGAGTTCCTGAAGAAACTCGGGATTTCGGAGCCAATGGCAAAAGACCTCATCTGGTCGAGTTTTAGCGGGATGTACCTCTCCCATCCCGGTGGCGCGAAGCTTCGCAAAGTGCCACAAGCAGAGCGCGGAAGCGTAACGCTGGAAATCGCCAGATACGCGAAGGAGTATACCAAGACGGAGGATTTCAAGAAAAAATATCTTGAGTATCGCGAGAATAACAAACCAACGCCGCCCGAGAAGCCGAAACCAATGGCAGAACAGATGAAAGAACAAAAGGAGCAGATGGAGAAGTCCATCAAGGAAACGGAGGCTGCCATTGCCTCCATGCCCGCCGACCAGAGAGCGGGGATGAAAGAAGTTGTTGCGTCGCTCAAAGAGCAGCTGAAATCCTATGACGATCCAAACAACCCCATGCTTAATCCTGAAATCGATCAAATGATGAAGCAGTCGTACGATGCAGAGATGGCGGAGTACAACAACAAGCTTGCCCAATGGGAGAAAAAAAATCCGCTCACGCCAAACGTGATGATCAAAGCCTGGTTGACGGAATTTCTGGAAATATCAAAGGACGTCGATTTTAGTGCTGAGCTTGTGACGGTGGAGGACGGCAAGAAGTTGTTTGCCAAGACTGAGTACGAGCGGAAACCCGATACCTGGAAAATGTGTTTCCGGGCAGGCAAGGCGACAGTGGAAGCAGGTAGGTCATATGCAATTCAATGGCTTGATGAGTTGAAGAAGCGTAAGTGAAAGTGTGAGCTCGCATGTGCTGGTGTCTTGCAATCTTGAAAATGTTTTTGGGAAAAACCGATCCGCAAAAATCACTGCAAGGGTTTAATTCATCAAATGCTCAAGTGTCTAATCAGCAATCCCGTTTGCCTTCAAAACAGTTTTTCTCTATCTTCTAGCGCATCAGTTTGATCGACCGCGTAGCTCAGGGGTAGAGCATCTGCCTTTTAAGCAGAGGGTCGGTGGTTCGAGCCCACCCGCGGTCACTGCGGATAAGCTTAGCGGTAAATGCGGAAGTGGCGAAATTGGCAGACGCACCATCTTGAGGGGGTGGCGCCCACAAGGCATGCGGGTTCAAGTCCCGCCTTCCGCACTCAGGAGAAGGTCTCGGGATCCGAGACCTTTTCTCTTTGCACTAACTTCTTCCATGAAACGAATCCCAACAATCCTTGTTGAATTGGCAGTCTTCGCATCTCTCGGTGACACCAGAAACATGCGAAGGATCGGTCGATCGTCAAGGTTCAGTTCAGTCCCACCCAGAAAAATTACTGAGATGTGCCTTGAGCTTCATCTCTTCGCAGGTTTCCCCGCCTCTATCGAGGCGTTCATCACAATATCTCCCTATCTCCGCAGGCGAAAACGAAACCGCAGAAAGCCCGCCGTTCGAAAGGATCAACGAGAGACAGGCCTCAAGCTCCTGCACAAAGTGTATGCAGGCAACTATGAGAAATTGCTACAGAATATGGAATCCCTAAATTCAGACCTTGCTGACTGGATTATCACGTATGGGTATGGACGTGTGCTATCGAGAAGGGGACTTTCACTAAAAGAACGGGAACTGATTGCGGTTGCTTCCCTTGCCGCATTGGGATGGAGAAGACAGCTCCGCTCGCATGTGCTCGGGGCGTTGAATGCAGGTGCATCTATACCTGAGATGCATAGGATGTGGGATATCATATCCCATACCGTCCCAAAAGCCTTATTGTCTCGCTCCAGGTCAGCTTTTTTCTCGGCCCTGCAATTGGACAACAGAGGTGAAAAGGCTTGACTTTTGGTCGTTCGGACAGTATATTCTTAACAACATTCCTAACGTTATTTCCAATGTCAAAAAGAATAATTTCGCTTTTCCTTCTACTTATCTGTGCGGCCGTAATGGCTTTTGCGGGTGTCATTCGCGATGGAAGTCTCATTGGGATCAGCAATGGAAGCGTTATCATCGTGCGATGGTACAGCGAAGATGAGTCCGGTGTTAACAAGGTAGAGTTGGAGCGGGCAAGCGGCACCGACGGCCAGTTCATACTCCTCAATGATATCCCGTTACGAGGAAACAACCAGGCGTATGAATATATCGACGATTCGGCGTTTCGGGTTACGGAAGCTCTCTACCGATATCGACTAAAGGTCGGTTTTTCAAACGGAAACCCGCCGGTCTACTACGGGCCAATTACAATCCGTCATGACGTGAACAGTGTCCGTCGAACGTGGGGAAGTATCAAAGCCATGTTCCGTTAAGAAGTTCTGTGAAGGGAGAAGACCTGCTTCTTACTTGAGCGATACGATGTGTCGCTTTTTTTGTTTATGGACTGATGGAATTTAACAGACCTCTGATACTTGCATCGAGATCGCCCAGAAGATTAGCTCTGCTGCGTCAACTCGGAATCTCCCCGGAAGTTGTTCCAGCCGCGATTGACGAAACGTTCGACGATCAGCTATCGCCAGAGGATAACGTCCTTCGCATTGCAGAACGAAAAGCAAGAGCGGTTTCCCGACTTCGTACCGATTCACTTGTTCTTGCAGCGGACACCACCGTCGTGCTTGATTCACACATCCTCGGCAAACCGACAAATGAGGATGACGCTGTGCGTATGCTGCAAAAACTGAGCGGCCGTACCCACCTCGTGCATACCGGTTTTGCGGTGATCAACCCTGGTGATGACGACATTCGGTCAGGTGTGGAATCAACGAAAGTGACCTTTCGTCCTCTTCCTCTTGCTGAGATCAAGGAATATGTGGAAGGGGGGAGCCCGATGGACAAGGCAGGTGCGTACGGAATTCAGGATGATTATGGAGCCGTGTTTGTCACCCGGATTGAAGGCTGTTTCTACAATGTGATGGGTCTTCCATTTGCCAGAGTTTTTCAAGCGCTCAATAGCTTTCGACAGCAGGAGGTTTCAAAAGACCGATGAACAAGAAGATTCGTGTTCTGGTTGCAAAGGTTGGTCTCGATGGTCATGATCGAGGGGCAAAAGTAATAGCTGCTGCGTTGCGCGATGCAGGTATGGAAGTGATCTATACCGGATTACGAAAAACCCCGGAGATGATTGTTGAGGCAGCCCTCCAGGAAGATGTCGATGCAATCGGCATCAGCATTCTAAGCGGTGCCCATATGACAATTTTTCCCCGGATTCTCGAATTGATGAAACAGAAGGGGCTAGGTGATGTGCTTTTGTTTGGAGGAGGAATCATCCCTGAGGCGGATATTCAGCGGCTGAAGGAAATTGGTGTGGGAGAGTTGTTCACTCCCGGGGCTTCAACAATTGAAATCATCGAATACGTCCAACAGTGGGCTGCCGAACATCAAGAGGAATGACGCTTTCAGCACTAAAAAAAAATCCCTTTCACAGAATGCAAAAGGGATCTTGATGCTCAACGGTTACTCTGTTATGTAACTTTTCTCACGTTTGTTGCCTGGGGACCTTTCTGTCCTTCCTCCACTTCAAATTCCACTTTGTCGCCTTCTTGTAACGATTTGTACCCTTCGCCAACAATCGACTTGAAATGCACGAAAAGATCTCCGCCCTCCTTTCGAGTAATAAACCCGAACCCCTTTGTACTGTTGAACCATTTTACAACTCCAGTTTCCATGGAACGAGACCTTTCGCGAAATGTGAGACTGTTGTGGTACCAAAATTTGCTAGAGTGTACTAAATTGAATAGCTAAACGCAAATCTTACGTCGCACCAACAACGCTTTTGTTTTCACCTTCCCCCAATGCCCTCCCCAAAAGAACGATTTGTCCTATGTGATAGGCGTTGTGATCTGCGATCAAGAGGGCTTCCCGCAGCAAGGTCTGACCTGTGCCATGAGGAATCTTTGCAAAAAGATCCTTGGTTTCATCTGAAACCAGATTCTGGAACTGGCTTAAATCTTTTTGAAAGGAAGTCGCGCTGGTGTTCCACATCCCCGGATCCCTGGGGGCAAATTCCTTTGGCCAATAGCCCTCGGGCCATTCAGGAGAGACATGCTTTGGGTCGCGAGAGAATTCGAGAATGTCCCACTGGGCAATTCGGAGATGCTCGAGTAACTGCCACGCTGTATAGGGGACGCCGTGCACCTTTTGACCTACAAAGCTCAACGGGAACCTGCTTATCGCCTCATCGAATCCCAGGTGTGCTCCCCCTCCTTTCAGGAGATAAAGCAAATGTTCTCGTAACGCGCCTTCGTTGTTCATTGTCTTCCTTTCCGCGGATGTCTGTGAAAAGACTGCACGCCTTACTCGGGCTCTTCCTCCAGCAATTCCTGCGTCTCCTCGCGCTCAATTGGGCGTGTCACAACCTGAATACCGGAAGGATCAAGCGGGAAGAGGTCCTCTGCTGAGAACACTTCCCGAAAATCCCGGGCAGAGAAAAATGGGATGAACTTTGATGAGATTTCATCGAGCCGGCGCAGGTAGTACTCAACGTTTTCATCCGGGAATGTGGGGTTCCACTCCTCAGCCTCTTTACAATTCTCAAAACTCTTGACGTCTGCGACTGTTCCGATAATGTAATAGCGAATGCGATCGCCACGCTTGAAAGGCCTCCCCGAGGCGATGGCAAGTTCGTACGCAGCACTCTTGTTGCGGCGGCCGCTGGCAACTTCCTCCTGGTATTCCGTCAGGCCATTGCGCAACCGTTCGGTGCGAGCGAATTCCTTTGCATCGATGGAGTGCGAAAGAAACCGCTCTCGATATGCGAGATATACCTTGTGCAGGCCGTCGATATCTTCGTCCATTATCTTTCTGATGCACTCTTGAACGTACCTCCTACCAAAGGGCTCCATGCTGCGGGAGACAAGAGAGGACCCTTTGAACGTGACGGCACCATCATACGACTGGAGTGCATAGTTTTTCATCTTGTAGCTCAGCATCTTTTTGTACCGGCCTGACAACGCAATAGTGATTCCACCGGGAAGCGTATCCGAAAGCTGCTTGACAAACTTCTCCTCTGCTTTTTCGCCTTGAATTGTTGATGGGGGAACGAAGAACACGCCGTCGGTATCGACTTCGATGACGGTACCACCGGCTTGTCTTATGTTCTCCATCATCTGTCGAAGCAATTGCTGACCCGTTGTCGTAACGACATCTGCCTGAGCGAAATCGTTGAACAGACCGAAGGAATACCCAAGATATCCGTAGAACGAATTAATCAGGATTTTCATTGCTCCCTGAAGTGCCTCAAGCCGTTCCCGTTCATCTCCCGGTGGGGACGTCTTCGCTTGTTGTTTTGCATCAAGCCTGATGCGTGTAAGATCCCGAAGGAGGGACGTAAAAACATCGAGTGTATCGGAAGCAGGCCGAATCCCCTTATGCAGCATAATAGATGGATAAAGAGATTCGACGTCGGCATGGAGAACAGGAGAAAGGAGCCCGCTCATGAAAATGTCTGTGTAGCCACCGGTCGTTTGCATTCCTTCCGTTGGCCGCGGAATCGATTGCTTTCGATTCAGGTATTCGCGCACCAAAAGGTTTTCGATCTTGGATGCCGAACCCATGCGCACCGCCGTCCCGAGGTTCATGGGAAGCATTTGCGTCAGGAAGAAAGAACTGCGCAACAAGAGGTTGCTCAGTTTCCCGGTTTCATCGACGTCATCATGCGCATAACGCAAGAGTGTCTCGGGGTCATTATCCCAATACCAGGAAATCTTCTCTCCCGGAACATAGTGGCGGTCGGGGGAAGAGAAACCGAAATAACGCGCCGCATATTTCAACCCGTGGCTTTCCATATTTCTCTTTATACCATCATACTCTTGAACGAGATGAAGCGTGTCGATGATATGTCGACCAGCGATATCGATGAGGCCGAACTCAAACGCACGGTCGCCGTCGGCACCGGGGCGGTCAAAGACTTTTGGTACCGTATTGTCCCGGCCAAGAGTTAGCGGTACCTTATGCAGTTCAGCACGTTTCAACAGGTAGGGGAGATCGAAGTTAAGAATATTATGTCCCTCGATAACATCGGGATCTCGCTCGTGGATTATCCGGACCAGCGCCTGAAGCAATTCCTTCTCTGACATTTCGTTTCTGTGGAGAAGATGCGACCACCCTGTGTTGTCAGACAAAGCAATGATGATAACCTCGTCTCCTTCTCTTGATGCATTGCTGAACCGGTAATGTCCTGACGTATAAGTCTCGATATCGAGTTGGAGGCGATGAAGATCATCAAACTTCATTCCCTTGAAGAGGGTCTTTCCGGTCTGCAGGAGAAACTGCGTGACAGGGTCGGCGTAGAGGAAGAGTTCTCGAAGGTTTTTGTAGTGATCGACGCGATCCGACTTGTTTAACAAGTTGTGTTTGTTCAGAATATGGCGAACCCCTTCCCACATCGTTCGCCAATCTTGAAAAACACAAAGAAAAGAGAAGTGATTAGCCCCGTCGAGTTGCTTTAGCCAGAAGTGTTCCGGGAAACCCTCGATGAGGTTCTTTCGGGAGAGGAAGAAGAACGGAAAAAAGGGTACGTCGGTGAACCGCACTCCATCAGTTGTCCGGACATACTCGCGCATCGTCCTGTCGTCTTTCTGTTGGACAGCGACGATGCGCTCTTCATTGGAATGACCGTACAGGAGTGGATTCATCCCGCGACGTTATTTCTTTTTAAGGGCTTCCGTAAACGGCGCCAGCAGATCGATCGGGAAGGGGAAAATGGTCGTCGAGCTGTTTTCCGATGCTATCTCCGTAAGAGTCTGGAGATAGCGCAATTGAAGCGCTGTTGGGTGTTGCTCGATCACTTTCGCGGCATCGGCCAGCTTCTGTGCAGCCTGGAATTCACCTTCTGCATGGATCACCTTTGCGCGACGTTCGCGCTCGGCCTCAGCCTGGCGCGCCATCGCACGCTGCATCTCGACGGGAAGATCAATGTGTTTCACTTCCACGTTGGATACCTTGATACCCCATGGTTCCGTTTGGTCATCAATAATCTGCTGCAGTTGCAGGTTGATCTTGTCCCTCTCCGCAAGAAGTTCATCGAGTTCGGATTGTCCGAGAATACTCCGCAGCGTCGTCTGACTGAGTTGCGATGTGGCAAACAAGAAGTTCTCGACTTCGACAATAGCCTTGTCCGGGGACATCACTCGGAAATAGACCACGGCGTTTACCTTAATGGAGACGTTATCTTTGGTGATGACGTCCTGCGGAGGGACATCCATAACCACCGTCCTCAGACTCACTTTCACGATGCGATCGACGAGGGGGATCAGGAAAATGATTCCCGGCCCCTTCACTCCCGCGAGACGACCGAGGCGGAAAATCACTCCCCGCTCATACTCTTTGAGGATTCGAATTGCATTGGCCAGTATCAGGACGAGAAAGAAAATAAGAACGAAAAGTGCTGCTCCAAATGCAGGCATGATCAATAGTCCTTTCTGAATTTAGCTTTCTTGCTTCTTGACGTGAACACGAAGGCCATCAACCTTTGTGACAACAACGGTTGTTCCCTTCGCGATTTTTCCCCCTACAGTGGAGGCGTTCCATATTTCGCCATGGACTCGAACCTGACCTTCAGGGTTCAGTAGGGATATTGCCTCTCCGCGTTCTCCCAAAAGCCCCTGCTCACCAGTTGTAGGTTTTCGAGTTTGCGCACGAATGCCATAGGCTAATGCGAACACAAAGAAGAGAACCGTCACCACTATTGTGGGAATGATGACACCCCATGAGATTGAAATGAATTCCAAGGATGACTCCGAATCTATTAACATAACTGATCCAAGAAACAGGCAAACGACCCCTGCAACAGTGAGCATTCCGTAGCTTGTTACTTTTATTTCCAGAATAAAGAGAATGATCGCGAGAATAATGAGCGCGAGGCCCGCATAGTTGATGGGGAGCGTGTGAAGAGAATACAGGCCAAGAATAAGTGCAATCGCTCCAACGACCCCCGGGAACAGCGAGCCGGGATTGTACAACTCAAATAAGAGCCCGTACATCCCCAACATCAAAAGTATGTAGGCTATGTTTGGGTCACTCAAGATATCGAGAATTGAGTGTTTCCAATCCATCTCCTCCATAATTACTTCGGCGTCTTTCGTATTCAAAATTTGTTTTGAGCCATTAACCTCCACCTCAAGACTGTCGATCTTGCTTAGAAGCTCGTTCACGTTTTCTGCGACGACGTCAATGACATTCTTTTCCAGCGCCTCGTTTTCCGTGATGGAGAGACTCCGGCGGACGGCCTCTTCAGCCCATTGGACATTCCTCTTTCTCTTTTCGCTGATGGAACGGATAAACGCAGCCGCGTCGTTTGTCGCCTTCGCGTTCATAATCGAATCGGGTTCCCCGCCCTGCATACCGACAGGATGCGCAGCGCCGATGTTCGTTCCGGGAGCCATTGCGGCAACATGCGCCGCTAGGGTAATGAATGTGCCTGCGGAAGCAGCTTGAGAACCGGATGGAGCAACGTAGACCACTACTGGAAGGGGGGCGCTCAGGATATCCCGGACAATCTCCCGCGTTGACTTGAGCAAACCGCCGGGGGTGTTCAAGCGAATGACGAGGGCTTCAGCGTTCGCTTTGTGTGCCCGCAGGATACTCTGTGAAATGTAATCCGCAGTCGCCGGGTTGATCGATGCATCGAGCGAAATGACATGAACCGTACCGGCGGCAAAGGTAGAGGAAACCAGTAAGAATGCCGCGAGAAGGGGTCCGTATGTTCGGATATGTTGTCTCATACTGAGCGGATAGCGGATTGAAGAAGGCATGTGGAGAGCGCCGATGGACTCAGCGCGACACCGCTCGAATTCGCGGAGAGGGTGGGATTCGAACCCACGATACCGTTGCCAGTATACCACCTTTCCAGGGTGGCCAATTCAACCACTCTTGCACCTCTCCGAACTGGATGCGGGAAAAATATAGGAAGAAGCCCATGAAAATGCAATTTGACGGGTGGAACGTAAGGTTGTATATTGGGTCGTCGCAGCAATGAATGTCTCAATGCTCATACCTCAAAGACTTCGAGATCCGGCAAGAAGAGTATATTTCCGCGCAAGAAATATTTTGCTTCGGGGAAAATCTCGTCCAACTAGTCCTGCGGAAACATCAAAGGCAAGGGAAAGAAGAGAACAAGAAAACTTCTTCTCAGCATTCTGTACTGGCCGAGGTCTGGATATCGGTTACGGAGGTGACCCGATAACACCTGACTGTGATGTCTGGGATACAGAGCATGGCAACGCGGAGATATTGTCCGGTATTCCAGACGGCATCTATAATTTTGTTTATTCGTCTCACACTCTTGAACATCTGCCCAACCCGACAACTGCTCTCACTAATTGGTGGCGGGTTCTTAAAGTCGGGGGCTTTCTCATTCTGTACGTTCCACATCGAGACTATTACGAGAAAAAAAGGGAACTCCCTTCCCGCTGGAATCCTGACCATAAGTTCTTTCTCCTTCCTGAAAAGGACGATCCTCCTGATACACTCGGACTCAAACAACTCATTGAACAATCTCTGCAAGATTTTGATGTCATCTATCTGAAAGAGTGCACAGAAGGTTTCACGATTGTTGACCCGGCGATTCACAGTGATGGGGAGTACTCGATTGAAGCGGTCATTCAGAAGAAATAACCAAAGGACTTTCCCTCCCGCATGTCATTACCTTCCGGCAAATCTCCTGAACATTCCGTTGCGGTAGAGACATTTCGTGGCACGCTTTGGAATCATGCGGGGAAATTGGTCGAATATGGCGCGATGTACGTCATATCGGTATTCGTCGCGCGAGGTCTGGGTGTAGAGCAGAATGGGGAATTTGCCGCCCTGGTGAGTTTCTCCCAGTTGCTGCTCGTGGCGGCTTCTTTCGGGCTGGAGACTTCGCTCAACAAATTCATTCCGCAGCTTGAGAAGACAACCGGAATAGATCAGACGCGATATCTGTTCCGAAGAGTGATACTGCTGAGGATTCTACTTTATCTTGCAGTTGCTTTCTTTGGGATCGCTCTCCACACGACCATTGAGATAGAGGCTCTCTCATCTCTTGAGCCTTATTTGTTCCTTCTTTTTCTGTACACTGCCCTCCGGGCAATCACTCCTCTTTTTTCTATCCTGTTAACGGCTCAACTAAAAATCGCTTTGAGTTCTCGCATCAATGTGTTGACCCGCCTGGTGGAGTTAGCGGGAGTGTTATTCCTTTGGTCCTCAGGGATGTCCATTGTGGGATTGTTTGCTTTGTTTATCGGTACTTCAATCGTCCAAATTGTTGCATTTCTTGTTCTGTCAAGGCACAACATTTTTGGAACCGAACGTCCGGCATCCATTCATCCACTTATAACATTCGGAAGCATTTTCTGGGTTAATACGATCGTCGACTTTTTCCTTGGGCGGCAGGGAGATATATTATTTCTTCGCACACTCCTTTCGAGTCCGACCTATGCGTCGCTCTACGATGTTGCATTTTCCGTTGCGCAACTTGCGTTTCTTGGAACAACGATCGGGTTCTCCGGAATTACGCTTGCCACCTTTGCAAGACTTAGCGGCAAACAGCGGGGAGAGATTGATGATTTCTATCTCTTCCTCGTCCGCCTTACCTCACTGCTGACCATCCCGTTGAGTGCGTTTCTTTTGGTAAACCCATCTTCAGTTCTGTCCGCTCTTTATCCTTCAGGATTTTCAGAAGCAGCGGTTCTCATCCAAGGAATGGTATCATTTAGAATAGTTGCCCGTCTGCTTGGAGGTGGCGAGAATGCAGAGTTCCTCCTAGCAAAGGGTATGGTTTCACGTCTGGTGGTTGTGAGTATCGTCGGTGCATCCGTCAATGTTATCTTAAACTTGATTCTCATTCCGCTGTGGATGGGAGTTGGGGCGGTGATCGCCGGAGGGTTCGGAAATCTTGTGGCAAACATTTTGGCATGGCGACTTGTGTTTTCGGTTTCTCACTTGCGACTTCAGGTTACCTTTTGGACAAAGCTGGTAGCAGTCTGTATCGCTGCTTCTTCAATAGTCAGTTTTATGAAAATCGGTGAGGGCGCTGTCCTTTTGCTCGGTCAAGGTACCGTATTCCTTGCGGTGTTTGCAGGTTTGATGGCAGTGGTGAAGCCATTTGGTGTGAATGATATGTCGTGGTTTGGGAGGATGAATGTTCGCATTGTCAGAATACTGAAGCCGTTTACGAGTCATGTGACTGAAGGGGGGACTTAAGTTGAAGATTGGAGTTGCTCATCGTTCATTCGAAGGAACTGGAGGAATCGAAAAGGCAAATCGTGCATTGTACAACTCGATTGCCGACAAGGGACACGAAGTACATTTTCATGCGCATGAGAAGAGAGATCACGGGAAGGTGGTTCTACACCCCGTGGCGTTGTTCGGAGGGGTAAATTCGCTACGGACGTTGACGTTTGCGCTGAATGCATCGCGACAATTGCGATCGGGCGGATACGATGTAACACATTCACATGGAGAGGCCATTGGCGCCGATGTCATCACAGCACATAGTTGCCACTCACACGGGCTGAAAGTTATGCGAGCGTATGGTCAGGAAATGACACTGCGACATCGCAACATCGGCGTTA
>DASWHW010000093.1:0-4351 GCA_036397975.1 Bacteroidota bacterium | reverse complement strand
TCCCAAGAATATTTTGAATTGATGTCCTTGACAACAAGCCCAACAGAAATATCATCATCGACAACATAGATTGCCCCGAAATCGATCCCGACCGTAGTGGAGGTGACATCCGTATACAGATGGTTATGAAGAAACTTGAGGCTCACCCCGATCCCCAGTCGTGATTTAATCTGAGTGCCGAAACTGAGGAATATTTGATTTTCAGCCGTGCGCAGGGGGCCAGTCTGCTCCCCATCGCCGTCGCGCCCGTCAATGTCGCTTACTCCTGAGTTGATAATACCCGCAGAAATACCGGCTGTGCCCCGAAGAGACTGAGTGTAGCCGAGGAAGTTTAGGCTTCGATCAAGGTCAAGCAGTCCAAAGGAAATCACCGCAGACCTGACTTTGGAAAAGGGGACAGCTGCCGGGTTGTAGTATCCGTTGAGATCGCCGGTTGTCATCGCAATAAATGCGTTTCCCATTCCAATGCCACGGCTGCCAAATCCCATTCTGGAGTAAGCTCCGGGCGACGAGCCAATCTGTGCAAACGAGTGCGCATTGAGAAGAGACAAAGAGGCCAGAGTATAAAGGAGAAGAACAAAACGATTCCTTTTCATTGCAACACCAGAATCTTTCCCCATGAAGGATTCTGACAGTCGAGAGTCACTCGGTAGAAATAAACCCCGTTAGCAACTTGATTTCGTGAGTCGTCGCGCCCATCCCAGATTTCATCGTGCTCGGAAGATCCGCCTCGCGCTGCGTTCTTCACGACCGTGCGCACCCTGTTCATTCCGAAGTCAAATATTTCAATGGTCACGTTCCGGGGGATTCCGCCTGTGCCATAATGAATACGAACAATTTCGTCGTCCGGAGAGAACGGATTCGGGTATGCGTAAACGGAATTGGTCGATCCGAGCGGCTGATAGGAGCGTAGCACATCCCATCGAAATCCGAACGGTTGAGAAGCGTTGTCGATCGTCCGTGCAATGCCGTCTCCTGTTCCGCATAATATCGTATCCCCAATAACCCCAACAGAGAAGACAGCGCGAGAGGTGATCTGTTGGCTGCTATTCGCGTCGATGATCGTTCCGGAGGAGATCCAATTGAGACCTTTATCGGATGACCGGTATAAACCCTGCTCGGTAGCGACGTACACATTTTCTCTCTTGAAGGCAAAATCATATGCACGAATCCCATGCAGGTAGTTCTTCCAGATTCTTCCGGCGTCATCTGTCGCGCTGATACCAAATTGCTCGCCGGTGGCACCTGTTACCCAGTTCGTGATCCATACCCGATACGTCGTATCAATTTGCTGCCCATCGATTGCAATGACCCAGTTTGCGAGAATCGGTGAGGCCTGATTGGTTACGGAAAAGTGAGTCCAGCTTGATCCTCCGTCTGTGGATTTGTTGACGCCCCCGGCAGTTCCAGCCCATACAGTGGTATCATTCTGGACAAACACGGAAAAGCCAAGAAAATTGTTGTGTCGTCGCGGATCAACTACGTACGATATCAGTGTATCGGAAGGGGCAATTGAATTCATGTTGTCATTCGGAAGAACGATTCGTTGCCATGTCTGGCCTAAGTCGATCGACCTTCGAATCCCGCTTGACCAACCTGCAGCCCATACGGAATTTGAAGAGAGTGCAATGTCGAAGGTAACATTCTGTTCATCTACAACGATAGGTAAGAAATTTACTCTGTTGATCCCATAGTTCACAATGCTGTCATCGGGTGCGTCCAGTGTTTGCCCACGGTTTGTCCAGGTCATTCCATTGTCCAACGACAATGTGAAACCGGAACCGGTCTGCACGGAACGGTTGTCATCGATGTCTTGCGTGAAGCCGGTTGAGGACCATACCGTGTCTCCTCGCAGGGCGATCGCGAAGATGCTCGAGTTGGCAAACTCTGGAGCATTCCGGTAGCTAACCCACGATCCCCCACGATCGAACGATTTCGCCACCCCTTTTCCGGTACCAATCCACAAGAGCGTGCTATCGCGGTTGGTCATGTGGGAAACCGAGTTGCTTGGTGGGAGTGCAGAGGACACTTCGGTTGCACTCAGCGTTAGCTGCTGAGCAGCCGCAAGCTGATTCAACGTGAGAGCACAAACGAAAACAGCGACGGTATTCCTTTGCATGAAGGAAATTTCCCTATTCATCTATCGCACAGTCAGATAGTGAAGAACTGAATCGCTTACTGCGCCAAAAGAATCGGATGCCTTAAATGAGAATGGATACACACCGGGAGGTACGGCAGGAGTTGCTTGAAAAATAATTGAAAACACTCCGTCGCCAGCAAGGAGGTCGCCGCTTGTGACTCCTCCCTGTTGTGTTACGCCGCCATCATCAAGCAGAAATTGCCTTGAAAGGCTGGCTGAGGCTAGGTTAATGAAATAAACCTGCTTGACATCGGCGATTCCGTCCGAGTCTGCGGCGGCAATGCTAATGAAAAATAATGATGTCCCTGACACGGGACGATCAATGGTGTCTGGTGCAACAAGGCTTGTGGCGTCGAGGGTGGGTGTCGAGTTATTCCGCGTCGCATTGAACGCCAGTGAGATTTTGTTGCTGGAAGTCTGTTGTTCATTGGTCGCAACGATCTCGATTCGATAGATGCCAGCTTGTGCCCGAATAAGCGAAAAAGGGAATGCTGCACCGTAAACTCCGTCATTTGCAATTGAATCCGGGGTCACCCCGTTGTCGAGAAGCACTGCTTCGCCGAACTGAGTCCCGGTAGCTGGCCGAAACAAATGCGCTGTTACAGCAGAAGTCCCTTGGGCGCGAACTGAGAGGGTGGTTGAGATCGAGTATGATCCATCGGGGTTTGGTTGCAGCAAATCAATGTTCTGAGAGGCGGGAGAGATAGTTGCCATGTCGAGAAGGGGAACCGATACAGTTGAATCAACCAAAGCAAGAGGATTCTTGTCGCAGCTTAGAGCAAAAAGCGAGACAAGAAGAGGGAAAACTGTTATTTGTCCACGAGTCATGATGACGCCCAAAAGCAAGAAAGCCAACCTCCAGAGGAGATACGAATTCCTCCGTTCGATTGGCCTGGAAAGATAAGGTTGTTCATATCGAGTCTTCGGTTAATCTTAAGTGATAACAATAGGACTCGATACTAAGAAATCTCTCTTCAGTTATTGAAATACAACTAGCAAAACGTATCAAAAGAATAAAATAAATGCAAGATCTCTATGGTGAAATTGTAAAAGGAACAGGGGAGAGGGAGATAAGAAATATGAGCCAACAGACCCATCCGATCGCTTTTCTCTTGGAATCGAGAGGGGTATCGTCATCGACTAGTTTTCTATTGAAGCCGAAGAATCGAATGAACCCGATAAAAATGCATCCCCAGAGAAGCCATCCCGGCCAGCCATAGGAAAACTCGATGCCTATGAGAGGCAACATACCAAGGAGTCCCGAGGCTATTAAAATGATAAGAGCAACTTGAGCAATGCGGTGATAAGAATCTCCAAACATCGCATAGGAGATTCGCCCTCCATCGAGTTGGCCGAGCGGGAGAAGGTTGAATGCCGTGACAATCAAGCCAAACCATCCAACGCAAAGAAATGGGTAATGGTACATTTCCGTCATCGGCGGAATGAAATCTCCCGGAGACGATGCCATGTATGCGATTGCTTCATACAAGAGGTTTGATCCAAACGCGAGAGAGCCTTGCGGGACTGGCTGGCCGTTGAAATAGTTTGGGTGGATTGCAAGTAAATAGTCGACGGGTGGAAGAGAAGAGAAGCCGTAAACAAGACATGCAACGCTGATAATAAAGCCCGCTAACGGTCCAGCGGCCGCAAAATCAAATAGTGCCTTCCGTGATGGGATTGTCGATCGCTGTATTATTACCGCACCGAGAGTACCAAACGGAATGATTCCCAAAAAAGATGGGAAAGGTAGAAAGAAAGGCAGGCTAGTTTCGACGCCATAAAATCGCGCTGCAAAGTAGTGTCCGAACTCATGGAAAGCAAGGATAGTCAGCAGTGAAAGTGAATAAGGAAGTCCAAGAACGAAGTTTACCAAGTCGAAGGGATCTTTGTTCAACCACCAGACGCCGGCGAGGGTTGTTGTGAGAAACGTAAGAAAAAAAAGAAGACCGTGGGTGAGATACACCTTCCATTGAGAGTGCAACGAATATTTCGAAAGATTGTTTGGTTTGTTCATGAAAACTCTACCCTTCACTGAATATCATTTGATTATCGCATATCGAATATAACTAGTGACCAGATGGAAAGGCAAGAGAGGAACTATGTGAAACAAAAAAGCCTCCCTCAATGAATGAGGGAGGCTTAATTATTTTCTTAGAGGTTGGAGCTCTTCAACGAACCGCTATATCCGGACGAGGTGCTTCTGGAAGAACC
>DASWHW010000092.1:0-34896 GCA_036397975.1 Bacteroidota bacterium | reverse complement strand
ACCCGGTGTCTTTCAAACGCACCAGCGGAAACGATACTGCAACGGTGTTCCCAGAGTGGACCAGAAGCGACGTATCTTCGGCCATGAACCCGGATCTGGACACGCGAATGTTCACGTAGCCGGGATCCACACTCAATCCCGAAATGGGTGTTACTCCAATTGAATCACCGTTTACAAAGACCAATGATTGTGGTGGGTCGCTCTGAATCGTAAGCGTTGCCGGCTCTGCGTGCGTTGGCAAGTCGGTGCTTGGAATCGAGGATGATGGTGGAGGGAGATTGCTTCTTCCGAGAAACCATGTAATGCCAATGCCGATCAGGACGGCACCGAGAAACGCTGCGACAACAAGACCGATTGACCAGGAGCGTCCTCTTGCTTCTTGACCTGCTGGGTTCGAGTCAGTCGGCTCAAATTTTCTGATCTCTGTCTTGCGTTTCCTTCCTTCGATTTTCTCCAGTGCCTCAAGCATCTCCTTTGCGCTCTGGTACCTGTCCGCCGGCTCTGTGGCAATCGCCTTGACGATGATCTTCTGAAGGCCTCTTGAGATGGAGGGATGAAACATCTCGGGTGGCGGAACCTGTCCTTCCACAATCATCCGGCGGAGAGAAAAATCATCGGTGACGGAAAGAAACGGTAGCGTCCCCGCCGCACATTCATACAGCGTCATGCCGAGTGAGTAGATATCGCCCCGATGGTCAACGTTCGCGAGGGCTTTGATCTGTTCGGGAGGCATGTAGTACAGTGTCCCCTCCGTCCCGGCAGTCACCGTGCTCGTCCCGTCTTGTTTGATCTTGGCAAGACCGAAGTCGGTGATCTTCACCTGTTCCTCCAGCGTGAGCATGATGTTCTTCGGTTTGATATCGCGGTGGATAATCCCCGCATGATGTGCATGATGAAGAGCGGTGAGAGTCTGGCGAAAAATAGGAAGAATGTCGCCGACAGGAAGCGGGCCCCGCTCGGCAATACGCCGGGCCAGCGTTATTCCATTTACGAACTCCATAACAATGCAAACGCCGAACTCGACTTCCCGTAGCGCGAAGACCGAAACGATGTTGGGATTATTCAGGCGGGCAAGAGCGCGGGCTTCCAGTCGAAAACGTCGGAGAAAATCCTCGCCGCGCGCGAGGGTTCCGTCCATTACCTTGAGCGCAACGACGCGGTCGAGCGCCGCATCCTTTGCTTTGTAGACAATCCCCATTCCCCCAGCACCAACTTCCTCCAACACATGGTAGTTGTCGACTGTTTTTCCGATCAGGGAGCCCATACGATGTTTTGTTGAAGTAACGATGAATGATCAGTGGGGGCGAATTGCGCTTTCCGAATACATGGAGCGAATCACTCGCGCTTCTACCACTCCAAATCGCAGTTGACTTTCGGGCGGGAGTTGAATCTCACCAACAATGCGCTCTCGGTTTACGAAGGTGTGATTCTTACTTCCGAGATCCTTGATGTGAACAATCATTCCCGATACCACGATCGCTGCATGCCGCCGTGAGATGGATAAATCATCCAACCGAATATCGCTCCCTTGTGACCGACCGACGATGTTTTCACCTTCATGGAGCTTGAACACCTGGTGGCTTGTTCCTTCCGTTACCTGGAGGAAGAGCGTCTCATGAAGAGATTGCGTGGCCGTAATAACGTGCGTCGCGCTATTGTCATGTTTCTTCTTATGATCGGAAGGTGCTTCTGTCGCTGTTTTCTGGTGGGATGATATTTCATCTCGCGATAACGATTGGATGGAAGCACTGTCAAGTCCTACGACAATCGTGGGTGCCTCGGAGGGAAGTGTCCCGCTGATGCTGTTTCCTTTTTTAGGAACTTTGCCGCGTCTTTTGCGCCCGGAAAACTCGCTGTCCGTCTGCAACTGAAAGATAAGACTAACGGAATTTCCAAAAGAAATCTCTTGCGTATCGTAGAGCTGTGCCCTCTGGCGAACTTGTTTACCTTCAAGCAGGAGGTTCTTTACATTTTCCCCCGGTTCGATAAAGAAGCTCCCCGCACGTTCATCGAATACAATCTGCGCGTGTATCGGTGCAGTATCGGGTGCTTGCAAAACGATTGTACAGGTAGGAGCACTCCCGATTGTTGCCTGCCGTGTGAACAGGTAATCCGTTCTGCCGTTTTTGAGACTGAGTTTTGCTCTCATGTCGACCTCTCTTCAGCACATGGTATTGCTGTACCTCAACGTTGATAGGTGCCCCGGCTCAGATGCGGTTGTTGCTGGAATTTCCGGGTGAAGTAGATGAGTGAAAAGCTGCCTCAATGTAATCGTTGGCGCAGAAAAAACCAAGACCTAGGTCACACATCGTACCACGCGGAGGACGGGGAATAGCTTGTCGCACGAGTGGATTTTAATGCATGCATTTCGAATGCAAGAGTAATAAGCTTATCGAGCAGGTCGGCATAGGCCAGACCGCTCGCTTCCCAGAGCTTTGGGTACATACTGATCGAGGTAAAGCCGGGAATTGTATTGAGTTCATTCAGGTAAACCTTGCCCCGTCCCGTCACAAAAAAATCAACACGTGCCATTCCCCAACAGTCAAGTGATCGAAACGCACGAATCGCCAGTCGCTGGATTTCTTTCACCACTTTTTTCGGGAGATCGGCCGGAATTACCGGCGTAGAATTTCCATCAACGTACTTTGCGTTGTAATCATAGAATTCGTTGCCGGGGATGATCTCGCCTGGAACAGAAGCAATAGGTGTGTCATTGCCAAGGACGCTGCACTCAATTTCGCGGACTCCTTTGACACCCTCTTCAACAATAATTTTTCGGTCGAAGGTAGCCGCCAGGACGAGTCCGTTCATAAGCTCTTTTCTGTTGTGTGCCTTTGTGATACCCACACTCGAACCCGTATTCGCTGGTTTCACAAACATCGGATAGCGTAAAGATTTTTCACAGACATTGATTGTTTTCTTTTGTTGGACCCTCACCTCAGAGGAAAGGACCCAAGCGTACTTAACGACCGGGAGATCTTCTTGTTTGAAGATCTTTTTCTGCAGAACTTTATCCATTCCCAACGCCGAGCCAAGAACGCCGGCCCCCACGTAGGGAATGTCCGCAAGTTCCAAAAGACCTTGCAGCGTTCCGTCTTCCCCGTATGTTCCGTGCACGATGGGAAAAACAACGTCGATTTCTTCCGGAGGTGCGTTGTGTTCTACCGAAACGAGTTCACGGCGGTGAGGTTCGGGAACGATAATGCGCTCGGGTTCACCTTCGATGCGGGACTTCGCCTTGAGCAGCGACATGGTGTTTGCGGAGCTGAGCCATCGTCCATCCGGCGTGATACCGATAGGTATAACTTCGTACTTGTCTTTGTCAAGAGCATTAATGATCGATGAAGCGGAAACGAGCGACACCTCATGTTCGCCCGACCGTCCCCCGAAAATGACACCGACCCGAATTTTCTTTTCTCTCGTCATTACTTACGTTGGATGATACTCACGTGACACCCCGTTCCCGTAGGGCTTTGAGGATGTACGCCCGAACATGCGCATCATCCACTTCCAGATGATCGTCACTGGTCTCACAGACCGGACCGGGAGAGACAGCGGTGCCATAGCTTTGCATGCTTACCGAGCGCAAGTCTTCTAATTCTTTATCACTCAAGGGATGGGCTCCGCCGAGCATTGTCGCAACAAAGGTAATATGTGCGGCGTGCTCAAGTTTCTCCATGCGAAAGTATGCCTGCAGGAGATCAGATCCATAGGTTACCGCGCCGTGATTGGTAAGGAGAATCGCGTTGAAATCATGAACATACGGAGCAAGAGATTCACCAACCCCTTTTGTTGAGGGCGTTGCGTATTCAGCGAGTGGAATTCTCCCCATCCCGACCACCACTTCAGGAAAGAGGCATCGATCCAACGGGACGCGCGCAGTGGCGAAACCGGTTGCATAGGTTGGATGGGCATGAACAACCGCATGGACATCCGGCCGCTCACGAAACACATACAAATGCATCTCCATTTCGGTTGAAGGCTTCCCGGAACCTCCCACCTGCTCACCCGCCATCGTCATTTCGACAAGATCATTCCGGGTCACGAGACCTTTGTTGATGCCACTCCGCGTCGCGAGAATATTGCCGCCCGGAAGACGCGCGCTCACGTTTCCATCGGTTGCCGTCACGAGGCCACGTGCAGCAAGACGGTGGCAAACATCGACGAGAGCAGAAACAATGAAAGTGTGTTGAGACATGCGCGGACTAAGCAATGAAAATAAAAAGGTTGATAGGTATCCGTTAGAATACCATCGAGTTCAACGGATCACTTCCAATAAATCGTCAACTATCTGGTACTTTTGAAACGGGGGCATCAGGTACGCACCCTGAATCATGCTCTTTGCTTCTTTCAAGAAGGATTTTGCAATATCGAGACCTGCTGTCGGTCCATGATCGGCATTCCGCATTCGGTCGCGAATATGATCCGGGATTAACATTCCAGGAATCTCATTGTGAAGGAATTCGGCATGCTTCGCACTGCGAAGCGGCAACACACCAAGCATCAGATGAAGGTGAAGACTTTCAATGCGTTTCAGAAACTGTTCAAGGTCTTTCATCTCGTATACCGGTTGCGTGAAAATAACATGCGCCCCCGCTTCCGCTTTTTGGGTAAGCTTCTTTATTTCACCCTCCATATCATCTGCCACCGGATTCCCTGCGCAGGCTATCAGGAAGGAGGTGTTTTGCTCGATGGAATTCCCCATGAGGTCTTGGCCGGCGTTCATGGACGATACAGCACGAATAAGGCCTATCGAATCGATATCGAAAACCGATGAAGCGTGGGGATAGTCGCCAATGCTTGCCGGATCGCCAGTGATACAGAGAATATTCCGTAACCCGAAGGCGTGTGCCCCGAGAAGCTCCGCTTGTAGACCAATCATGTTTCGATCCCTCGTCGCCAGATGCGTCATTGCTTCAATCCCCACTTCCTTCTGCACCATTGTCGAGATGGCAATCGAACTCATGCGCAAACGTGCTCGCGCACCATCCGTGATATTAATCGCATCAATTCCGCGCTGATGTAAGTACCGCGCACCTTCAACCACCGTGGACATATCAATGCCACGCGGAATATCGAGCTCCACCGAGGTCATGAATCGTTTCCCGATGTTCTTTGCAAAGTTGGATCGATCGTCGCGGCGTGAGGCCGATCTGGGACGCTCGGCAATCGACACGGATTTCGGCTTTTCCCTCACCGACGGTCTGCCAACTTTAAGCCCCGTGATCGCCCTGGCCATTGCCGCGATATGTGCCGGGGTTGAACCGCAGCAACCCCCCACCAGGGTTACCCCCGACTCAACAAGCTCCTTGGCGTATGTTGCGAGATACTCTGGAGTTGTATGATAAATCGACCTCCCGTTCAGCAATGTCGGAATCCCTGCAGAGGGTTGCGCGGAAAGGATCACCCCTTCTTTATGAATACTCCGGATGATTCCAAACATTCGCTGAGGTCCGACAGTGCAGTTCGCACCCACAACGTCAACGCCACGACTAAGTATATGTTCAACAACCTCGAGAGGAAAGCTCCCGGAGAGAATCGCGCCGTCCTCGGCAAAAGCTTTTTGGGCTATGAGCGGAAGGTCCGTCAACTCTTTCGCGGCGCTGATCGCCTCGTCTAGTTCCTGAACGCTGACGAATGTTTCCAGCATGAGAAGATCAACTCCGCTTTCCAGCAATACCTCAATCTGCTCTTTGAACGCATCCTGCACCTGTTTGCGGGTGACTTTGCCGATCGGCTCCAGCAGTTTTCCAATCGGGCCTACAGCGCCAGCCACGTACACATCATCGCCGGCAGCGCGGCGTGCAATCTCCACCCCTGCCTTATTGATTTCTCGGAGTTTGTCCTCCAGGTGGAACTGGGAGAGACGGAACCGATTTGCGGAAAACGTGTTGCTCTCGATGATTTCAGACCCGGCCCGAATATATTCCCGGTGGATTCTCTCAACGATATCCGGATTCTTCAGATTCTGTAATTCATGCGGCAACTCTTCGTATTCATACAAATCCATGAGGGTCCCCATGGCACCATCACAGAGTATTGGTCCGTTCTTGATTCGTTCTCGGAAAGGTAATTTCATGGACTCTTTGAAATGCAAATGATAAAGAAAACCCGTCCCAACGGGCTCGGGACGGGGAGTCTGCCCGTCAAGGTAGGCAATTGACTCTATAGTTTCAACTAATACCCGGGGCCTTTCAACCATTCCTCCATAATCTGCACCGCGTTTGTCGCAGCTCCCTTGCGTAGATTGTCTGCAACGATCCACATGTTCAGCCCGTGCGTGACCGATTCATCGCGCCGCAATCTTCCCACAAACACTTCGTCTTTTCCCCACGCACGAACCGGAAGAGGATACAGGTCATTGTGAGGATCGTCTTCAAGTACAATCCCTTTTGTAACAGAAAGAGCTTTCCGAACATCCGTAAGATCAAACTCCCTTTCGAATTCCACATTTACTGACTCGCTATGTCCGCCGTACACAGGAACACGGACGCACGTCGCGCTCACTTTGATGGTGTCATCATCCATGATCTTTTTCGTCTCATGCATCATTTTGTATTCCTCCTTGGTACAGCCGTCTTCGAGGAGGATATCGATATGCGGGATCACGTTGTATGCAATAACGTGGGGAAATTTCTTTGACGTCGGCTTCGTGTTCGCAATTTCCTCTCTCAGCTGGTCGAAGCCCCGTTGTCCGGCGCCGGTGACCGACTGGTACGTGCTGACGACAATACGCTTGATCTTCCAGAGTTCATGAAGTGGTTTGAGGGCAATGACCATTTGGATGGTTGAACAGTTCGGGTTGGCGATAATCCCCTTGTGGTGAAAGATCATCCGTCTGTTTACTTCCGGCACAACCAGCGGTACTCTATCGTCCATGCGGAAGGCGCTGCTGTTGTCGACCACAAGAGCACCGGCTTCAACGGCAATGGGAGCAAACTCCTTGCTTACTGTTGCACCGGCAGAAAAGAGAGCAATCTCTACATCCTTAAATGAATTCCTCGTCACCCTCTTGACTGTATGGGTTTGTCCCCCATAGTTCACTTCTTTTCCCTCGGAGTTTTCCGACGCAAGAAGAGTCAATGCCGCAACGGGGAAATTCCGTTCCTCGAGGATCTGCAACATCTTTCGGCCCACCATTCCCGTTGCGCCGACGACAGCGACGTTGTGTAGTCTCATACAATTTCTTTTCTTTTTCTATGCATCAAGGAGAAGCTATAGGTCGTCCAATGTTTCTCTCTTCCGTATGACGCGCATTGCACTGCCGTCCACAAGGATTTCGGCGGGACGGGGGCGCGCGTTGTAGTTTGAGGAGAGAGCGTACCCATACGCACCAGCGCACATCAACGCGGCATATTCCCCGCGATGCAACCGCGGCACCAGGCGATCACGTGCAAAAAAATCTCCCGTTTCACATAACGGTCCGACGATATCGGCAACCTCATGCGGTTGGTTCTTCAATTCCAACGGCACGAGCTGGTGATAGGCATTATACAGGCTTGGCCGGAGAAGATCGTTCATCCCTCCATCCACAATGACGAAGAGCTTCTCCTCGGTCTGCTTTCGGAAGAGCACTTTGGTAAGAAGGACACCCGGATGTGCGATGATCGATCGTCCCGGTTGAATGGCAATGGCGCACTCGGCCTCCTGCAGCAGAGGAAGGACAGTTTTCACGAGAACGGCGGCGGAGATATTCGTCTCCTCCTCCCCTTCTTTCGGAAGCTGTTCATGCCGGAGGTACCCACGATACTGGACGCCAAACCCTCCCCCAAAATCAAGTTCGTGAATAACAAGTCCTGAACTTCGGAGATCGTTGATAAACTCGACAAGCACCCTGGCTGCCGATGCGAAGGTCTCCACCTTCTGAATCTGCGAGCCAATATGAGAATGGAGTCCGCGAATTTCTATGTTCGACAACGTCTTCGCCCACTGGAGGATTTCCTTTGCTTCGCGAAGACTCACTCCAAATTTATTTTGCTTCAGGCTGGTGGAAATATATGCATGTCCCCCTGCCTCGATGTCAAGGTTCACGCGCAGGAGTATCCTCCCCACTTCACCCAGCGCACCACCGATTGAGTTCAGTACTTCGATCTCTTCGCGCGACTCAACATTGAACGCGTAGATCTTGTTCTTCAATGCGTAACGAATCTCGTCGTCCTGTTTCCCGACGCCGCTGAACGTCACCCGGCCCGGATCGAAACCGGCTTGCAACGCAAGAAACAGTTCACCCTGAGAATTGACGTCAGCGCCAAGTCCCTGGTTCTTGATGATCTCGAGTAGTGCCCGGTTGCTATTGGCTTTGACCGCATAACAGGTTGTGTGTGCCTGACCGTTAAACGCTTTCTCCAGATGTTGGCAATGATCCACGATCGACCCTTTGCTGTACACGTAAAGGGGCGTTCCGAATTTCTGCGCGACCTGAGTGAGAGGCACGTCTTCGCACATAAGCTGTGCGCCCTTGTAATAAAACTCTTGCATTGTCTACAAACGGTAAAATGATGGGAGAGACGAAGAACTCATGCGAGAAAAGAGGTCGCCGGGTTTATAGGTCAAACCACTTCTCCACTGCGACATCATATAATCCGGTTTCTTTGTGAAAATATTCGTTACTGACTTTGTTATAGGAATAATCCTCACCCCACTCTTCATGATGCTCTCCAATGCTGTTGAGAGCATTCGCGACATACTCTACTTCCGCATCCGTCGTGGTGGGATGGATGGAGATCCGAACCCATCCGGGCTTCGACGATAGATCACCGGCATCAATCCGGTCGGTAATTCGTTTGGATGCATAATGGTCCATATGAAGCAAGTAATGGCCGTACGTTCCCGCACAGGAACACCCGCCCCGCGCCTGGATGCCGAAACGGTCATTGAGGAGGCGCACCACAAGGTTGTAGTGGAAAGAATCAAAATAGAATGAAAACATGCCGAGTCTCTGGTCGATACTGTCCGCGAGCAGCACAAGATGGGGAATCCGCCTCAACTCGCTGAACAGTTTTCGCACAAGTTGCTCCTCACGCCGTCGGATATTTTCCGTTCCCATCTGCTCTTTCAATTGAATGGCGAGAGCCGTGCGAATGGTCTGGAGAAACCCCGGCGTGCCGCCATCTTCGCGCTCTTCAATGCTCTCTTTATACTTGTGCTCTCCCCACGGATTGGTCCACAGCACCGTGCCGCCGCCGGGTTGATCGGGAGATTTCAAATGATAAAGATGGGAATCGAAAATTAAGGCTCCTGAGGACCCGGGACCGCCGAGAAATTTGTGGGGGGAAAATGTAATCGCATCAATCTTTTCCAATGGATCGGGTGGGTGAATGTCGATCTCAACATATGGTGCTGAGGCTGCGAGGTCGACAACGCAAATGCCGCCGTGTTCATGCATGATTTTTGCAAGTGTGTGATACGGCGTCTCGATTCCGGTGACATTCGAGCAGGCCGTGAACGACCCGATCTTCACGCTGCGGTTCTTGTACCGTTCCAGTAACGAAAGGAAGTCATCGATATCGACCAATCCATCCTCGGTTGGTTTGATCACATGAACGTCCGCTATGGTCTCGATCCAAGACGTTTGGTTGGAGTGATGCTCCATATGCGTGACGAAGACAACCGGTTTCTCGTGCTCAGAGAGATTCAGACATTCACGCAGTTGTTCCGGCACCCGCAGACCGAGGATACGCTGAAGCTTATTAATGGCGGCGGTCATGCCAAAACCAACGTTCAGCAGCACATCATCCGGGCCTGCGTTAACATGCTCTTTAATAACATGACATGCATGATGATAGGACCGGGTCATCGATGTGCCGGTGACGCTGGATTCTGAATGTGTGTTACCCACAAAAGGACCGAAGGTCGCTGCCATTTTCTCTTCGATGGGTTTGTACAACCGTCCACTCGCCGTCCAATCCATATAGACAATACGCTTCTCACCGTAGGGAGTAGTAAACGTTTGTTCGCTTCCGACGATGTTGTCGCGGAACCGTGCAAAATACTCCTCAAGGTCGGTTAACTCTACACTATTCTTTTTTTTCAGTTGTAATGTCATACTTTTTGCATCAACTACATGGTATGGGGAGAAGATAAACAAACACGGAAGTGAAATACAAGCTATGCCCGTGGGTGAAATGTTCTGTGAACCTCTTTGAGGTATTCTCTATCAATATGGGTATAAATCTGCGTCGATGAAATGTCCACATGCCCGAGCATTTCCTGGACAGCACGTAAATCAGCTCCCCCTTCCAGTAAATGCGTCGCAAAGCAGTGCCGGAAGGTGTGAGGATGCACATCCTTGTCCACGCCGGCATTTTTGCTATTGGCGGTCACGATGTTCCAGACTGACATACGCGAGAGCGGCGATCCGCGCTGATTCAGAAACAATGCGTCCAGTGTTTTTCCCCGACGCACCAAGCCTCCACGGCATTCTTTCGTGTAACGCCGAATCCACCGAAGAGCAGAGCCGCCGATTGGGACGATGCGCTCTTTTGCACCCTTGCCAAAGACGCGAACAATGCCGGAATCTGCGAGCACATCCGATTGCTTCAGACCGACGAGTTCCGACACGCGTATACCGGTCGCATAGAGAACTTCCAATATTGCTTTATCCCGGATCCAAATACCGCGACTGTCGTGTTCTCCCTTTTCCGGTTGCATCAAAATCCTTTCCATCTCAACCTGATTAAGAACCCCCGGAAGCGGTCGGGAAAGCTTTGGTGTATCAATGCGGTCAACAGGGTTCGTTGTGGTAATGCCATCGTTCATGAGAAACTTGTGGAAACCCCTGATTGCAGAAATCGTCCGCGTTACAGAACGTGGAGAAAGACCAGCGGATCGTAGCGCACGGAGGAACGCCTCCGGATGTTTTTCGGTGATGTTGCCTGGCTGCTTGACGTTCCGCTTTTTCAGATACTCAACATACCGCTCAACATCACGGCGATAGGATGCGATGGTGTTCCTCGATGCGTTCCGCTCGAGGGTGAGATAGTGGAGATAATCGCGGCAGTAGTTCTCCATATCGATCAATCCTCTTCGCCTTCACTTTTCGAAACGGCGGAATGTTCGGTCTGCAACGGTGGTCGTGAAGCGCGCCGTTTTTCCTCTTTCTCATTCTCCGGATACTTGATCCGGCCATGGTAGATACCGACTAGAACACCGAGAAACGCTTCCTTGATTTTTGTCAGATCCTTGAGCGTGAGTGGACATTCATCAAGCTCTCCCTCTTCGAAACGCTTCTTAATCAACTCATCGATAGTGTATTCCAACTTGGGCGGCGATGGGTCATCCAACGCCCTCGCTGACGCCTCGATGGCGTCGGCAAGCATCAAGATGCCGGTTTCTTTCGTTTGCGGTTTTGGTCCGGGATACCGGTAATCCTGTTCCTTAATTTCATCAATTTTCGTTTCGTCCTCGGAACCCTCCGCCAGCTTCACCGCCTTATTATAGAAATACTCGATCCGTGTTGTTCCGTGATGCTGTGGAATAAAATCGATGACGATCTCAGGAACATTGTATTCCTTGGCAAGTGTGATCCCATCTTTCACGTGTGCCCCGATGATAAGCGAGCTCATCCGGGGGGAGAGCTTGTCGTGCTTGTTCCTGCCTCCCTTCTGATTTTCAACAAAGTATGGAGGTTTTTCTATCTTCCCAATATCGTGGAAATAGGCACCAACACGCGCGAGTATGTCGTTCGCTCCCACTGCCACCGCCGCTGCCTCCGCGAGGCTCGCCATCGTCAGGCTGTGATGATAGGTACCGGGCGCACGCTCAGATAACATCCGCAACAATGGATGATTGAATTGCCCCAGTTCAATCAAAGTTAAATCTGTCGTTACATGGAAGAACCGCTCAATGAAAATCAATAAGCCGAAGGCAAGGACGGAAGAAACGACTCCGTTGACAAGCGCAAACCCCAGTTGTGTTGCTACCGTATTAATCGGCTCGAATCGCTCCAGCGACAGCGCAACAATGGAAACGGAGTATCCCAGGAAGATATATCCCAATGATCGAAAAATTTGTGTGCGATTACGGATGTCACGGACGGTGTACACGGCAAGTGCCCCGGCAATCAGTGACGACAACGCAATCGTGTAGTCGTTTCCACGAATTCCCGCAACGAGGAACGCCATGATGACTGTTCCGTAGAACGCAACGCGGGAATCAAAAATGATGGTGAGCAGCATCGAGGCTGCAGGCAGGAAGATAAGATATTCGATCGGTGCAGCGACATTCAGCACATTTGTCAAGTATGCAAAGAACCCTGAGATCAGGATGAGCAAACCAATGAGAATCAGGAGTCGGTTGCTGCGATAAATTTGTTTACGGAACAGGAAGAGATAGATGCCGTAGAGCGTGACGATCAACGACACATGAAGCACAATGCCGATTTCCTGGAGGAAGCTTCCCTCCGCCATTCCTCTTTCTGCGCGCGCACGGCGAAGTGATTCCAGTTTAAGCTTCGTTTCCGAAGTGATCCGTTCGTGCTTGCTGGCGATGCGTTCATCTTCCTGGACAAAGCCGATGGTGCGAGGAATTGCGTCCACGGCAATCTGAAGCGCCTGAAGTGTTGCATCATGGTCGAATCGGATATTGGGACGGACCTGATGCATGGCCAGACGTTGGGCAAGTATTACGACAGAGTCTTGCGCACCGTAGTTGGCAAGGAGTTTTGAATGGACAAACTGCGCGGCCTCAATCTTCGTCAGAAGCTGAACCCCCGGAACCAAATCTTCCAACGGGCCTCGACGCACCGCGACGGTACGACCTGCCAGGGTATCTTTCTCCTGCGCCAGCACGCCGATATGCAGAACATCTAACGCGACGCCTGCTATTGTTTGTTCAAATTGATTGAGCGTTCCCCGCCCTGCAAATCGGCTGAGAATTCCCCACTCCATTGCTGTCGGTTGCACAGGGAGCTTTGCCGCAAATAGCTGAAAAACAGTTGAGTCGGTCGTAACTGCAAACCCCTGACGTTTGGCAGCGCGCAGCTTGTTCCAGAGCCCAACCCCCTCCCGCAAGTCATCGAAGAGATTCGCTGTACGCTCCTTCACCTCGTCTTCCACAAAAATATCGCGGTCAAACACCGGGTACACTTTTTTTCGGGCGGCTTCTACATCGGAGGAAAACTCGCGTTCGTCCCGATACACCGAGAATGAGAAAGGGGCAATAAGGTCTTTCCCCGCCCATACCGACCCAACCTTGAAGTCAACCTCGATAGATTCACCTCGGGGAAACATTAGCGACAAAAGGATAATCACAGAGACCGGAATGAGCGCTTTCATAAGCGTTTCCCGGCTAACCATCCTGGATTTCAGGACATTAATCAGTGTGTCTTTTTGAGAATTGTCGGTCATAGTAAAGGAATAGGATTCATTGTCAATATCGTTAGAATATAGCGGAGAATCAATGAATCTGCGTTCCGGGTAGGACCAAAGAAAAGCCCCGCAGCGGCATTCGCACACGAGGCATCTTTATTGGTTCGTAGCGTGGACTAGTTGTCCTTTGCTCCCTGATCAACCCAGTCGGCGATGAGTTTGATTTCCTCCGCGGCGAGCCACTTTGCTTTTCCCTCCTTGATTTTCTTCTTTGAGTTCATTGGCATCCGGGCATCAAACGGAGGCTCCTCCAGGAGTTTCTGCACAAGAATACTTTTCTTGGAATCACCGGCAACCCACGTAGCCCCGTTCTGTCCTCCTTGCTTCATTAACTCATAGGTGTCCAGTGATAACTCGCTTGGATTGAAATTATCTTCTGCATGGCAGGGCAAGCAATTCTTCTTGACAATCGGATAGACTTCATCCTTAAACGAAATAGTTTGGCTCTTTTCATCCCCAGCAAGCAACTGCCGACTATTCATTGCCATGAGGGCTAACAATACCACTGCAAATACTTTCAATCTTTCCTCCTTCATGATTGCGTGTTATGGTGTTTTCGTAATTGGAATATCAACTTCACTCGGCGCGAGCTTGCTATCCTGGACTCTAATAGAAGTCGGACCGCTTGCCGAAGCATTAGTCACCCCAGTAATCTGGAGAATAGCAGATGCAACATTTGGATCAATAAACTGTGCTGACGCCAAAGACGGATCAGGACTTTGAACAATAAGATAGGGGGGTATCCCCTGTGAGATCGTGACGTTCACCGAATCCCCCGAGCCGACAGTCACGGATGGGGGAGTCGCCACCAACGGCGGTACAAGCGACACGGTGATCAGAATGATAATTTCCTGTTCGCTATGTGTTGGGTTATCTAGTAGTGGATCACTGATGCCCGGTGCATCTGAATCTGAATCCGAGATCTTCACGCGAGTGCTTCCGGCCCCCACTCCACTGATCATCAGCGTGTTGTTCGTCAATGATGCCGTTGCGATTGCGTTGTTCGGCTGTTCAGTAATTGCATAGGGCTGATTGCCACCATTGATTGTCACCGTCGCAGAGCCTCCTACCACAACGGATATTGCAGAACTGGAGGATGCAAGAAGAGGGATCGATTCATCATGACCCATATCCTTGCAACTATCGATGGACAGAGACACCAAGCCGACACACAAAATAAAAAAAAGAACCTTTCGTACAATCATGCTGATGGCCTAGAAATAAAAATGGAGTAAAAGGTGAAATTCGTCATTGTCGACCTTTTGCGCATCAGGGTCTTCCACTATGTGTCGGTACACGGGCCGTACCTCAACACCCGCGATGGGGAAGAACTCAACCCCAAATGAATATCTGGAGAGCGAACCCGACTTTACATCAATGTTGGGATCATAAAAATCATAAGCGAATTTGAGATCAACACCCTGGGTGATCATGTAGTTGAGTTCGGCATATCCAACAAGACCGGTGACCTTTGCCCCAACTGAATCAGTTGTGGCCCAATCAGTTTCCCCAAATAGAGTAAAATCCTCGTAGGAAATTGCTCCGAACCCTCCCACCATTGTTGTATTGGCGCCCGAAGAACTCTCCTTGCGAAAGACGTTTCCACCGATCCCTATGTTCAGATCGTCCGTGGCCTTGAAGACTCCCTCAGCCCTTCCAAGGAATGCTTTCTTCTTTCCCGCGGAGGGGAATGAGCTTTCCCGCCCAGCGTTATACACACCCCCTGTAATGGAGATGGGGCCGGGGGAAATCCCAACTTCCAGCCCGGTTCGCTCCGGTCTGCCGAATTCTGCGCTGAATCCAAGCATTTGTCTTATGTAAACCGTGTGGTCGTCCATTTTTGTTCCATAGTTCGGAACAAATTTTCCGGCCTTCACGAATCCGTTTGCGGGAATGATATTGAGCAGTGCGAAAATCTCGAATCCACTGTAAAGTCCCTTGTCGAGATACAGGTTCACTTTTCGCGCGAGGCGGAAATTCATGTACACATCTCCCTGCATCTGCCAGATCTCATTCGTGCTTGTGGATCCAGTTTTCCTGTTGAACCACAGCAGGCGCATATCTGCGCCGATCGAAAAGTTGTCGCTGAGCGCAGGAGAGAACTCATCAAGCGCAAACTCGTCGGCCCAGGTTGGAACGGGTAGCTCCTCTCGCCCGAACTGCGTACCAAACGCCTGCCGCATAGCGCCACCGGATGGGTTCACGTGACATGACTGACACTTGCCTCCGGTGCGAATGGCAAAACGAGGCAAGGCCGTGGCTGCATCGGTCAGCATCAATCCAACAATCATGCTGAATAACATACTCGTGAAGAGTCTCATAATGAAATTCCTTTCGGAAAAAACAGGGATGGTCATGAAGAAGGTTGGTCAATATAGCAAGAGGCATCGAGTTATGCAACTCGATGCCTCATAACGTTCAATGATAGTGGAGGGGAATCTATTTCTTTAGCTTCAACTTTTCAAGCTTCGGGCTGATCACATAACGACAGTAGGGAACCGACTTGTTGTTGTCATAATAGTCCTGATGACTTTCCTCGGCTTTATAGAATGCTGTCAGCGGTTTGATTTCTGTAACAACAGGGTCTGAAAAATCGTTCGCGATCGCTGCTCTGGATTTTTCGGCAGTCGCTTTTTGTTTCTCGTCTTGATAGAATATTATAGAACGATATTGTGTACCGGCGTCATTCCCCTGTCGATTGAGGGTTGTGGGATCATGTGCCTGCCAAAAAATGTCGAGCATCTGTTCGTACGTGATGACAGCCGGGTCGAACTCGATTTGGACAACCTCTGCATGGCCCGTCGACCCTGTGCAAACTTGTTTGTAAGTCGGATTCGCAACGCTTCCCCCTGCATACCCTGAAACGGCTGAGAGAACGCCATCGTAGCGGCTGAACACTGCTTCGATGCACCAGAAGCATCCACCACCGAATGTCGCTTTCTCAGTTCGGCCGGATGAAACACCCATATTCTTTTTTCCTTCCTCTTCATTACGTGTTTGATGAAACGCGAAAACGCTGGCCGCAAGAACAATCAGGGCCAAAGCGCCAAGAACCATTCTTCTGTTCATGTGAATTTCCCCTCGTTGACCCCTCTATGATATGTATTTCATTGTTGATGCTCAAACATACGCGCATTACGTCTCTGAAGCATCACATAAGTATAACGAATCCGGTATCTTGACACTCGCATCCGTTCTCCCTATACTTTCGTAGTGACCTCGGAACAAAAACCCGCACATAGAGTGTTTGGTGGATGTGATGAAACTCTTCCGCATAGTGGTTTTCTCGGCGCTCCTCTTCTGTCCTTCTGATCTGCATGCGCAGTTTTTTGGCTTCGGCAGGAACAAGGTTCAGTATACTGAATTCGATTGGCAGGTATTGAAGACTGAACATTTCGATATTTATTATTATCCCGAAATGCAGGACCTGGCCGAGCGAGGAGCATTCTATGCCGAGGAGGCATACAAACATCTCGAAGTGAAGTTCAACCACACATTGAACAACCGCGTTCCGTTAATTCTGTACAGCTCTCATCTTCACTTCCAACAAACAAACACTACCGGCGGATTCATTCCTGAGGGGGTGGGTGGATTCTTTGAGTTTCTCAAAGGGCGTGTCGTCATCCCATCCGATGGCAATACCAACCAGTTTCGTCATGTGATCCGTCATGAACTGGTCCATGTCTTTATGCACAGCAAGGTGTCACGGGTTCTCGTCGATCACCGGAAACCGTCCGATCGCCTGCCGCCACTCTGGTTTGTTGAGGGACTCGCGGAATACTGGAGCACGACATGGGACACGCAGGCGGAGATGGTCATGCGCGACGTGGTTATCAACGACATTGTTGTCGGCCTGAGTGACATAAACCAAATCTACGGTTCCTTCCTGATGTACAAGGAGGGACAGAACGCCCTGCAATACATTGGAAAAACGTATGGCGAAGAAAAGATCCTCCTGTTGATGGAAAACTTCTGGAAAACCGGTTTCTTCAGCGATGTCCTCAAGATGACCATTGGAAAGGACTATGAGGAATTTGATAAGGAATGGCTCTACGCCCTGAAGAAGAAATACTATCCTCTCCTTGCTTCATACGATGTCCCCAGTCAAGCGGCACTGACTCTTGTTGAAAAGGGATTCAACGCAAAACCTGTCGTGTTCGAATACGATTCCACGCGAGAAGTATATTTTATAGGGAACAGGACAGGCTACACAGGGATTTACAAATCCGCCCTCGATCCAGATAAGGAACGGAAGGAAGAAACCAGAGTGGTGGAAGGAGAGACATCGGATGAATTTGAAGCATTCCATCCGTTCCGCAGCAGAATGGATATCTCAAAATTCGGGATGCTTGCTTTTGTAACAAAGAGCGGCGAGAATGATGCCCTGCATTTGCATGATGTGTTTCGCGGCGAGACTACAGAATCGTTTCATTTCCCTGATCTCGTCAGCATCGGGTCAACCTCGTGGGCACCGGACGGAGTGCACCTCGCCTTTACGGCGGTCAACAAAGCGGGGAATAACGATCTCTACATTGTCGATACAAAATCCCGGCAATTGAGGAAATTGACGAACGACTATTACGATGATCGCGAGCCAGCATGGTCCCCCGATGGGAAGACCATCGTGTTCAGCTCCGACCGCACGCCATTCGGCGAACTAGGGACATATAATCTCTTCTTGTACGATGTTGAATCGGGCGTCCTGGAATATCTAACTTATGGTGATCACACGTTCAGTGCCCCTGCATGGTCAAAGGATGGAATGCGGCTTGCCTTCACCTCCGACATTGACGGCAACCATAATATCTGGATCATGGATATGGAACACCGCTCTATAGATCAGCCCCAGACCATCAGGAAGGTCACTCACTTCACCACGTCTGCATTCGATCCAACCTGGACGGCGGAAGGTGATCTGGTCTTCACCGCATTCGAACAGTTTAGTTTTCAGATCAAAATGGTCAAGGACATCAACGCAGTATATGACACTGCAACGACGACAATGAGCATCAACTTGAAAAACAAAGGTGAACCGTGGCACGCACAGTCTCTCACGGGTACGTCGCAGGTGCAGAAATTCAAATACAAGGGAGACTACAGTCTCGACCTTGCACAGGGTGGAGTCTCAGCAGATCCGATCTTTGGAACGGCAGGAGGTGCGGTTATCGCCTTAAGTGATCTCCTGGGCGATGATCAGTATTATTTCTTGATCTATAATACTGCCCAATCGCAGGATGAATTCCTGGAGAGTTTCAACATCGCTATCTCGCGTGTATCTTTCGCCCAACGAACATCTCTTGCCTACGGCATCTTCCGGTTCTCAGGTAGACAGTATGACATCACCGACCGTGATGGATTTTTCTATGAACGGGTCTTCGGGGGGTACTTTGCGCTGAGCTATCCGTTGAGCAAGTTCCAGCGGTTAGAAATGTCGATCAGCCTTAGCAATTCCAACAAAGAAATTCTTGGTCTTCCAATCCAGCGCAAAGCGTTGCTGGTGACAAATTCCGTTTCATTTGTCCACGACAATTCTCTTTGGGGACCGAGCGGTCCGATCGATGGTCATCGCTTCAACATTACCCTCGGGCTTACCACCGACGTTCAATTTTCCAATGTCAACTATTACTCATTGGCCGCCGACTACCGAAATTATTTCCGCCTGGGCGCGCGAAGCGCGTTCGCATCCCGTTTCTGGATATTTTATAATGAGGGAAAAGAGTCGCGGCGTTTTGTGATGGGCGGGAGCTGGGATCTGCGGGGATGGCCCCGCTGGAGCCTTCGCGGCGAAAAACTCTGGCTCACCAGTCACGAACTCCGCTTTCCCTTCATCGATCAATTTGCGATTCGCTTCCCCTTTGGGCTGGTCTCCTTCTGGTCCATCCGCGGTGCCCTTTTTTTCGATGCGGGGAGCGTGTGGGACACACACTACAACGAGACTCTTGGTTCGGTTGGCGGGGGATTTAGAATGAATTTCGCCGGGGCTCTTGTGTTGCGGTATGACATCGGCAAACGGATCGAGAAAAACTTCGGAAGATTCCAAACGGGCATCTTCCACCAATTCTTCTTCGGCTGGGATTTCTAACGAAAATCACCTTCGGTCATTCCCAGCCATTCCAATGCAGACCCCCCTAGCAGACGTTGCCGCGTCGACACTGGAAGACCCATTGATTCAATGAGCTCGCCGGGGATACTTTCTCCCAGGGGAAAAGGATAGTCTGAGCCGAGCATGATTCTCTTTTCTCCGACCAGCGAGAGCAGGTATCGAAGGAACTCCCGGTCATGAACCAGGGAGTCGAGAAAGAACCTTCCGAGATAGGAACGCGGGTTCACCGAATTATCAACGGCACATATATCGGGACGAACCACAAAACCACGTTCGATGCGCCCAATCGTGGATGGGAACGATCCCCCCCCATGCGCAAAGGCCACACGGAGTTTCGGCAAACGCTCAAAAACCCCTCCGAAAATCATCGAACAAATTGCCAGCGATGCTTCTGCCGGCATACCCACAAGCCAGGGCAGCCAATACTTTTGCATTCGCTCCTTCCCCATCATGTCCCATGGATGAACGAGGACCGCAGCACCCAATTCTTCCGCAGCTTGAAACACCGGAAAGAGGTTTTCGTCGTTGAGATTCCAGTCGTTCACGTGTGTTCCGATTTGTACACCCCGCATACCGAGTGAGCGGATGCATCGCTCCAACTCCTTGACAGCAAGAGCAGGCGCCTGCATTGGTACCGTCCCGAGGCCAACAAATCGCTTTGGAGAATTCGCCACCAGCTCCCCGATGTGATCATTCAGCATCATCGATAGATCAAGAGCATCATTGCCCTGCGCCCAGTAGCTGAACATCACGGGCACAGTGGAAAGAACCTGGACGTCCACCCGATGTTTATCGCATTCTTTCAAGCGAGTATTCCCGTCCCAAAGATTTGATGCCACTTCCCGAAAGAAATCATCGTCGACCATCATGCGGGCGCAGCCGGGTGCGTGATGCTCCAGGCGAGCGAACCCGCCGTACCCGTACTTCTTGTGCAAATCGGGCCAACGTTCGGGAAGAATATGCGTGTGAGTATCGATCTTCAGAGAGGATGGCGGCACGGCGAAACTAGTGTGGGTGATTAGGAATTAGTTCTTGGAGCCGCTCTGGAGCAGCCCCGAATGAAAACTTCATGCGGCTTTGGAAGGTTTCTCCATTTTCGTCCCGCACTTCTTGCATGTGCAATGATCGGCATTGTTGTAGAACCGCTCGAAGATGGGCGGGAGTTGTGTCACGATGTTGGTGAGCGGGACGAATTCTTCGTAGAGTTTGTTCCCACACTTCTCGCAATACCATTGGAATCCATCCATTTCCCCTTCAGTCCGTTTTCTTTCGATGACGAGGCCAACTGTATTGGCGGGTCGCTGCGGGGAATGCGGGACGTGCGGCGGCAGCAAGAAGATTTCTCCAGGCTGAATCGGGATATCGCGCGGCTTTCCGTTCTCGATGATCTTCAACGTCATCGTCCCTTCGACCTGATAGAAGAATTCCTCACCTTCATCAAAATGATAGTCTTTTCGGGAGTTAGGACCGCCAACGACCATGACGATAAAGTCCGCATCTTCGTAGACCATCTTGTTCCCCACCGGGGGCTTCAACAAATGTCGATGGTCATCGATCCATTTTTTGAAATTGATTGGTGCAAGAATTCCCATGATCGACCTCCGTCCTAACGGTTCATTGTGAAGTGGTGTTGCGCGGTGTTGGCAAGGTAGGAATTCACAATCGAATGTGCAAGATCAGCTTTTGATGGACTGCAGCGCCCGATCGAAATCCTGTTTCAGATCTTCGATTCCTTCCACCCCGACAGAGATTCTCACCATCCCGGCAGAAACACCGTGCGAAGCTAATTCAGCGTCGCTCATGTTGATGTGCGATGAGTACACGGGAATGCTTACCAGTGTTTCAACGCCACCAAGCGACATGGCATTCACCGCTACACGAAGAGCATCGGCAACAGCGACGGCTCCCTTCACACCTCCTTTTACTTCCATCGTTACCATACCACCATATCCCTTTCCTCCGGCTTCTACCATCTGCTTGCGAGCAATGAGGTGCTGGGGATGCGAAGGAAGACCGGGATACAAAACCCGGAGAATATTCGTCTGCCCTTCCAGAAATTTTGCCAGGGCCATTGCATTTTCATTTTGTCGGATAACACGAAGTTCAAATGTTTTCAAGCTGCGGTAGAGAAGGTAGGCGGCAAACGGATCAGCACATCCTCCATAGTACTTGAGTTGTGTGTGCACCTTTGCCAGCAACTCCTCTGATCCGGCGACAACACCAGCTATAATATCGCTGTGCCCACCAAGGTATTTGGTCGCGCTTTCAACGATCAGATCAACGCCGAATCGGATTGGGTTTTGGTTGAGAACCGAGGCGAATGTGTTGTCGATGATCGTAATGATGCGCGTACCTGTCTTTTTCTCCGCCTTTCGGGTTTCGGATATTATCTTCTCAATATCGACGATGCCCAGGGAGGGATTTGTTGGTGTTTCAAAATAGACCACGCGAGTCTTCGGTGATGCCATGGAACTGATCTGATCCAATTGGTCCGGAGAAACGTAGTGGACCATGATGTGTTGTCCCGGAAGGATCTCACGAAAATATCTGAACGTGCCTCCGTAGAGCGACGGTGTGCTGATAATTTCGTCACCCGACTTCACACAGGAGAGGATTGCTGAGGTGATTGCAGCCATACCGGACGAAAACAGGATTGCCTTCTCCGTGCGCATCATCAGGGCCAGGCGGTCCTGCACCTCCGCCACCGTTGGGTTGTGATATCTCGAATAGACATAGACGCTTGGATCACCGGCAGCGTACCGGGTGGCATCTTCCGAGGAATCGAAGCGATACGTCGATGACTGAACAATCGGCGTGCTCACAGGTCCTTTGTATGCATGAAGGTGTGTACCATGGATCGCTTGTGTCGCAAGGGACATCTGTGCGGGATCGGGATTCTTGTCTGATTTCATCGTGACTCCTGAAAAAATGAAAAAGCCGACGGAAATCCGCCGGCAGCCATCACTCCACTCTTTCTGCGGTTGAGACGTTAGCCCCGCATCTGAAGCTTGGCAATTTCATCCCGAAGCTGTGCGGCTTTTTCGTAATTCTCTTTCTCCACCGCTTCCTTCAGTTGCGTATTCAGCTGTTCGAGCTTGGTCATGCCTTGAGTCGATTTTTCGGGAGTCTTCTTTGAAGGTGTCATCTGGTCCTCTTCTTCTTCATCGGGTACAAATCCTGCTTCATCCATTACAGCGGCAGCAACATAAATGTGAACGCCATACCGGACTGCAAGCGCGATCGCATCACTTGGACGCGAGTCAATAAGCTGGCTATCGATGGAAAGTTTTGCATAGAACGTTCCGTCCCGCAACTCGTCAATGGTAATCTCGCTGAGTTCCGATCCGAACGCGTTAATAATGTTCTTCATAAGATCGTGGGTGAGAGGACGTGGCGGCTTTATGCCTTCCATTTCCAACGCAATCGACTGCGCCTCCGAGGCGCCGATGATGATCGGCAAACGTCGGTTTCCGGCAACCTCCTTCAGGATCAACGCATAGGCACCGCCACTTGCCGGATTTGTTGACAAACCAAGAATGTCGACCTGTATCTTTTCCAATCGTTTCTCTCGTACTCCAGAATTCTCGTTTACTTCTCTAACGTCTTCTTGAGCTGTGCAGTCAGTTCTGGCAACACTTCGAACACATCTCCGGCGATTCCATAGTCAGCAACCTGAAAGATCGGTGCATCCTTATCCTTGTTGATGGCAACAATGTACTTCGAAGAAGACATTCCCGCAAGATGTTGCACGGCTCCGGAAATTCCGCATGCAACATACATTGATGGCGACACAGTTTTCCCCGTCTGACCAACCTGTTCGTCATGCGGTCTCCAACCTGCATCGACCACCGCCCGTGATGCTCCGACACCACCACCCAGCACATCCGCAAGCTCTTCAATGAGATGGAAATGTTCCGGACCCTTCAGACCACGTCCGCCGGACACAACAATGTCCGCCTCGGTTACGTCCGGTCGACCTTCCGCAACCTTTACTTCTTTCACGACACTTCCGAAGTCGGCATCTGTCAGTGGTACGGAAGCTTTCTCCACTGTTGCCGTACCCTCTTCCGGCTTCACGGTAAAAACATTCGGCCGGAGGGTAAACACTTTGATTGCCGTCTTTACTCGGACATCAACGAGCCCCTTTCCTGCGTACACTGGCCGCGTTCCCACGACATCGCCGTCTGCCACACTGAGCGCGACACAATCGCACGCGACACCTGCTTCAAGTTTGACGCCAACACGTGGGGCAAGATCTTTTCCCATTTGACTTGCGGGAAGGAACACGAGAGACGCCCCCTCCTTCTTTGCGACCTCAGCGATAATTTTTGCATATGCCGTGTTGGAATGCGACGCAAGCGATGCTTCATCTACCGCAACCACCCGTGCCGCACCGTAGTTCCCTAGTTCCATAGCTACACCTTCAATCCCGCTGCCGATGACGAGTGCGGCGAATTCCGCTCCCAGCTTGTCAGCAACACCACGAGCGGCTTTTACCGTTTCGAACGATGATTTCTTGAACTTATTATCCCGCAACTCTGCGAATGCTAATACTTTCGACATATCCACTATTCTTCCTTTTCTAGATGACCTTTGCTTCTTCGTGGAGGAGTCGGATGAGTTCGGGAACAACCGATTTATCCGTCCCGAGGATTTTTCCCGCGTTTTTCGGTGTCGGTTTTTTCAGCGCTGTTGTTTCAACGCGGACTTCGGCTGCTGCTGCCGGCTTCTCCTCAATCGATTTGTTCTTTGCGGCCATAATTCCCTTGAGCGATGGATAGCGGGGTTCGTTCAGCCCTTTTTGCGCAAGAAATGCTGCCGGGAGTTTCGTCTCGACAACCTCGTGACCTCCTTCAATTTCCCGTTCACACACAACCTTCCCTTCCTGCACATCCATTTTTACAACAACCGCGGCGGAAGGCATGCCGAGCATTTCCGCCACAAGCGTTCCAACCTGTGCATCGTCATAGTCGATGGACTGCTTCCCAAAAAGGACAATGTCGGGGGAAAGAGACTTTAGTTCCGCAGCGAGGCCTGCGGCCACCGCGAAAGAATCGCGAACGCTGTCATCCTTCAAAAGAACAGCCTTGTCGACTCCCATCGCAAGAGCTTTCCGCAACGTCTCCTTGTGTGCGTCGCCGCCCAGACTGAGTGCTGTCACTTCTCCCTTAAATCTTTCCTTGATCCTCAGTCCCTCCTCGATCGCAACTTCATCGTAGGGGCTCAGCATGTAATTGACCCCCGTCTTATCGATGGTGACACCGTCGGACGAGACTTTGATTTTTGTTTCCGTGTCCGGCACATGATTAATACAAACGGCAACCTTCATTCAACCTCCGGCAAAACAGCCTTCTTCTGAGAGCACGTGGTAATATTCAATTCTTGGAAAATAACTTGATGGTGTGGGGACAAATATACCGACTGAGCGAAAGAAAGGCAAGATACAGTCAGATTGACTTTCATTTACTTTTTCGATACTTTGGCATCCAGAAAAATTCGATATACATTTTATTCTGGATGAGAGAAGATGGCACAACATCCTTCCGCATTGAAAAGAGCCCGGGCTTCGAAGAGACGAGAAGTGAGAAACACGGCTTTGAAGACCCGTATGAAGACAGCAGTAAAACGAGTTCGGACTGCCACTGACAAAGAAAAGGCGCTGGTTGAACTGAAGAAGACGGCGAAACTTTTGGATCAGATGGCGGCAAAAGGAATTATCCACAAGAACAAAGCAGCCAACAATAAGTCGGTGTTGACGAAGCTCGTGAACAAGATGCAATAGGAGCGTTTTCGGACAGAAAACCAAAAAGCCTCGGTGACGAGGCTTTTTTATTCTGTCTCTGCATCCCGGGTTCGACTCGGCTCCTCCGCTTCACGAATCCGCCTCAGTTCCTTCAACTCGTTCACACGAACCACATACCGCGCAGCATCTCCCGGTCGCTGTTCGATGAGCTTATTGTATGCGGCAATTGCTTCCTCGTATTCTCCCTGGGTCGCATAGATTTCGGCAAGCGTAGGAGTAACAATCCTGATGTTCGGCCCTCGTTCTTCCGGCTTTTTTGCGATAGGCTCTTTCTGCTTACCGGTTACGTACGTATGCGCGGAGAGAGTGTCGCGCTGGCCATCCATCCTCCTGGTCCGCTCCTTTTCGAAAAGCCTGAAGGCCTCCTCTTCCTTCTTTTCCACTGCGGCGAGCATCTGTCGTATGGCGTCGCTGTCCGGAGTCGCGCGCAATGCTTTGCGGAATTCCAGCATAGCTTCGACATTTCGTCCAAGCGCCTCATAGCACTTGCCTAGAATCAGATGTCCGGTGCCATACCGCGGGAAGCGCTTTACTCCATCCACACAAAGGCGCAAGGCATCTTCAAGGTTCCCCTGGCGCAGATAGAGTCCGGCCAATCGAGCAAAGGCCATACTCCGCGGATTGGCAGCGAGTCTTGCTTCCAATGATTCGGACATCGTCTCGTGACGTTGTTTTTCTTGCAACGCTGAACCTCCGTTACTGACCTGGCGTCCGCGCCAACCAGGCGTGTTTCAAGGACATGATTGACACCCAGGAAAATCCAAGGAAAAACAACATTTGAAATGGCACCGCGGCAATCTCCAAAAAATAGAGTGAAGATGCAACACCGAAGAGACAGTAGAGTGCGAGGACCAACTCGATCATCACCACCGGACTTATTTTTATCGGTGCGTAACGTTTGTTCTTCCATGAATCGTTCTTATCGCGAATGCTGTACTTCGGGGTGCGAATGAATTCGCTCCGTCGTCGGAACAATCCCTCAAGAACCGCACGACTATTGTTGACCGCAAAACCCATGCTTCCAGCCATAAAGACCGGAAACAGCAACAGCCGCTTTCTCCAATCCTCATAGACGTCTTTCTGAGAGAAGAGGTAGAAAAGAAACGAGCCGATAAATGCCAGCACGAAAATGGACATGAATGCAAAGTATCCTTCATAGCCACCTGCATGCTTGATAAAGACAAGCGGGACGTTGAGAACGCCTGCAATAATGATAAAGGGAAATACAAGATTGTTGGTCAGGTGAAACGTGGCCTGGAGTTTTATTCTCAACGGAAGTCTTGCCCGCCATACCTGCGGCAACATTTTGCGCGCTGTTTCGATGGCACCCTTGGTCCAGCGGAATTGCTGAGACTTCAGCGCGTTGATCTCCGAGGGAAGCTCCGCTGGAGAAGTGAAATCGTTCAGGTACTTGAACTTCCAGCCTTTCAATTGTGCACGATAGCTCAGATCAAGATCCTCCGTGAGGGTATCGGCCTGCCAATTGCCGGCATCGATAATGCAGGACTTTCGCCACACACCTGCCGTGCCGTTAAAGTTGATAAAGTATCCTACTTTGTTCCGCACGTTCTGTTCAATCACAAAATGTCCGTCAAGCGCCATGGCTTGTGTGCGCGTCAGGAGCGAGTAATCAAAGTTGATGTGTTCCCACCGGGTCTGCACCATGCCGATGTTCTCGTCACTCAGGAAGTACGGAACTGTTCGAAGGAGAAACTCAGGGCGGGGCACAAAATCAGCGTCAAAGATGGCAACAAATTCGCCGGATGCGACTTCAAGACCGTTCCGCAATGCGCCTGCTTTGAATCCTTCGCGGTTCGCACGACGTACATGCTTAATGTCAAAGCCAAGTTTCTGATATTTCATCACCGCCGCACCAACGACCTCGACCGTCTCATCGGTGGAATCATCCAGAACCTGAATTTCCAGTTTGTCCTTTGGGTAGATTATCGAGCACGATGCTTCGATCAGTCGTTCCACGACGTACAATTCGTTGTAGACTGGCAGCTGGACGGTCACCGGAGGGAAGTGCTCGAGTTTCTCCGGCCGTTGAGCCACTCGGTGTCGAAACTTCAGATAGTAATAGATCATGATAAAGCCATGCGATCCGAAGACAAAGAGTACGGAGAGTGAAGCGATGTAGATGATGAGTATGAGCTGTTCCATACGAGAGTTATGGTTCCTCAATTATGAGACATTGTGCTGGTCCCCGCCTACCAGCCTGAAACGGTGTCGAGTAAAACATCCTCGGTAATTTTTCGAATCGCCTCTTTCAGGGCGTCTTCACGAGCAGAGAATCCTCCAGCAGGATCATATTCTCCGGTGTTCGTAAATGTTTTCTCCCAGACGGTCTTCTTCAATTTTAAATCTTCATAGGTCACCTTCACTGCCACGGTCACGCGCTGTAACCCAACCTTCTGTCCTTGCTCGCCTTGTGCTAACACGAGGGGAACATCCGACACGCTGACAATCGCCCCCTCCAGAATCGAGTCGGCCAAACGGCGTTCCGCAATCTCGAGCGTGTTATCATCGATGAATTCCCGTGTTAGTGCTGCGGTGACCTCTTCGCGCAGATTCGGTTGTCCAAAACCGGATTGATCATCGACGAGAGGGATCGCAATTGTTTTCAGATGCGGAGGGACGGAAGCCCCGCTGAATGAGTAGCAGCCGCTCATGATGAGAGAACACCAGACTGAAAATACCAAAAGAACGAAAAGAGTCTTCACGCGAGTCCGTATTCTTTTATTTTCCGGTACAGCGTGCGTTCGCTGATATGGAGAGCTCGGGCCGCAAGACGTCGGTTGCTTTTGAAGCGATCCAGGGCTTCGATGATCAGTTTCCTTTCCATCTCCAGCAGGGAGAGACCATCCTCGTCATCCGGACCAAGAATCTGGGCACGCGAAGTCTTCGATCCATCGTCATGATCGAGTTGCGCTGCAACGACATTCTTCAAGTCGATGAGATCTCCTTTGATTTCGAGGAGGGCGCGGAGAATCAGCTCACGTTCCGCCTGCTCGACACTCTTGTTCACGTGGACCGGAAGGTTGCGCTCGCCCGGAGAGACGTTGTAGTCTTTCAAATACTTGCTGACGTCATCCGCTTCGATGCGTTTGCCTCGTTCAAGGACGATCATGCTTTCAACCACGTTACGCAGTTCACGAACATTGCCTGGCCAATGGTAGTGCTCCAAGCGCTGCAGTGCATCTTGTGAGATTCCACCGAACTGGAGATCGTTGCGCGCCGCCGTTGCATCGGCAAACTTCTTGACAAAGAGAGGAATGTCTTCTGTCCTCTGCCGTAACGGAGGAATCTGAATATTCACCGAGCGCAAGCGAAAAAATAAATCAGCGCGAAACCTGTTGTGGCGTACTTCCGCTTCCAGGTCTTTATTCGTCGCAGCGATCACGCGAACATTTACCGTTCGTGGTTTCGACGAGCCGACCCGAAGAAATTCCCCATTCTCCAGAACCCGAAGGAACTTCACCTGCGCAGAAAGCGGGAGCTCTCCGATCTCATCGAGAAAGATTGTCCCGCTATCCGCAAGTTCGAAGTATCCTTTGCGCTGGTCGGAAGCGCCGGTAAAAGAGCCGCGTTCGTGTCCAAACAGCTCACTTTCGATGATGCCCTCTGGTATTGCCCCGCAGTTCACTGTTACCATCGGTTTCTGGTGGCGGTTACTCGTCTCAAAAATCGCCCGCGCAATTACTTCCTTGCCGACACCACTTTCGCCGGTAATCAACACGGTAATATCCGTAGGAGCCACCTGCTCGATGATCTCCATAATCTTCTTCATTTGCACCGACTCGCCGATTACATTCAGGCTCTCGGGGAGAGATTGCGGGGTGGATTTTTCAGCGGTGGTTTGCATTGTTATCGGGTGACGACCATCGATTCCATGTTGTAGTTCTTTTTAATCTCCGTTCCCTGCGCCCGCGCATCATCAGCGGTCTTGAACCTGCCGACGAGGACGATGTACAGGGAACGTCCGTCTTTGACCCGGTTGATTACTTCGACCGGCATATTAAGGTCTTCGAAGAACAACTTCTGTTTCTCCGCATTCACTTGCGTAGAAAACGCGCCAACCTGGAGTGTGAACTGCCCCTCGCCCTCCTGGCTCTGCACAGGCGTCTCGACAGGTGAGAGAGGTGTCTCTTCTTCCGGAAGTTGTTCCGTTTCCACTTCCGCAGATTGGGAAAGATACCTGGACGACGGATATTCCTTCTTGAGCTGCGCAAGTTTCAGTTCCGCCGTTCGATACAAACCGAGGGAATAATAAAATTGATACACCTTGAATAACGCATCGTCGGCCCATTCACTCTTCGGATAATTGTCAACGATGCTCTGGTACATCTTCACAGCCGCCGATCCGTCCGTGTTCAGGATAGCCTGAAGATAGAGAACGCCGGGGTCGCTCGGATATTGTTCTACCAGGCCGGGAAGCAAGTCACGAACCTTCTCGGTCTGACCATGCTCAACCATGTATACATAAGAATTGATGTCCGGCAATTTTTGGGCAAAGAGCGTTGGTGCGGCAAGCACAACCGTTAAAATGAGAGTGAGGTAACATATCATCGTCATGTCCTTCTTCAATGAGCTATCGTAACATGGTCGACACGCTTGCCAAACAGGGTTGCTGAATTAGTGCGTTCGATGCGCACATCGATATACTCACCGCGCGCTTCGCCGTTCTTCGGAAAGATGACAGTCTTGTTTGTATCTGTTCTTCCAGCCCAGTCCCCTGCGGATTTCTTGCTTGGGCCTTCGACGAGTATTCGTTCAACGGTGCTGAGAAGCTTTGTATTGAGTTCTTGCGATATCGCGTGCTGCAAGTCTGCAATCTCATACACCCGGCGTCCCTTGACCTCCTCGGGGACATCATCGTTCATCGCCCACGCTTTTGTGTTTTCCCGCGCAGAGTACTTGAATGTATAGGCGCCGTCATAGCGCATCTTTCGAAGTACGTCGAGTGTCCTATGGTGGTCTTCCTCTGTCTCCGTCGGAAATCCGGAAATCAAGTCGGTGGAGAGACTTACGTCTGGTATCGCAGTTCTGATTCGTTCCACCAACTTTGTATAGTGATCGATGGTATATGTTCTGTCCATCAACTGCAGAATTCGATCGGAACCCGATTGAACCGGAAGGTGAATGTGTTTGCAGATATTTTCTGTCGCAGCAATTGTCTCGATTAACTTATCGGACAAATCCTGAGGGTGCGACGTCGTGAAGCGAACACGCAGGGACTGATCCACTGAAGCAACAGACCGCATCAGGTCTGCAAAATCGTACTCATCATCGCGATAGGAATTTACATTTTGCCCCAGGAGTGTCACTTCCTTGTAGCCCTGATCGGCAAGCAGTCGCACTTCCTCTACGATACCGGAAAGAGGGCGACTCCGTTCGCGCCCTCGGGTGAAGGGCACCACGCAGAAGGTGCAGAACTTATCACAGCCACGCATAACGGACAGCCACGCACACAATCCATCCGTCCGGAGAGGAACTATATCTTCGTAGTTCTCCACTCGCGACAAACGTACTGCTATGCCCTTCTCACCCTCGAATGCGTCCTGCAACAGTGACGGAAGTTTCCGATATTCATCAGGTCCTACAACGAGATCAAGAAGATTCTCTTCCTCGACCAGCTTTGTTCGAAGGCGTTCTGCCATACAACCGAGTAGACCCACCACAAGATCCGGCCTTGATCGCTTGTGCCGCCGGAAGAGACCCAACCGTCCATAGATCCGCTCTTCGGCATTCTCACGAATTGCACAGGTATTCACCAGAACAACATCGGCCTCGGAGAGCTCTTCTGTAAATCGGTAACCCTCCTTTTGCAGGATGCCTCCAACCACATCGGAATCAGCAAGATTCATCTGACAGCCATATGTCTCTATGTAAACTCTCTTTTGCATTATCTTGATTCTGACCAAAGGGCGGGTGTTTCAAACGCGGCGTAAATCTATCCAATAGAGGAGCGAAAAGCAATTTTGACACGAGCATTCTTGGTTAAATCTTTTTAATTTCCCTTATTTTATGGACTATTTGCTTATCCCCAGTGCCATTACGTCACGACGACTCTTGGGAACACCATCCCGACACGGATCTTCTAATAAAGCTAGTGCTCATGCTCAATACGTGCAGACTCTTGCAGACTCTTGATTGTCCTTGTGACTTTTGTATCTTGAAATCCGTTCTTTTTCACTTCACAAACCAGAATACAAATGATGCCCTCAAATCTACTTGAACAAATCATACAAAAAGCAAAAGCGTTGAAGAAGACGATTGTCTTCCCGGATGCCACCGATCCACGGACTCTCAAAGCTGCACGCTCGCTTCAGGATAACGAGATCGTCTCCCCCATTCTTGTTGGCTCCGCAATCAAGATTGAGACTGAAGCTCAGTCCGGTGGAGTTTCTCTCTCCGGTATCCGCGTTGTCGATCCCGAGAAATCCAACAAGTTGAGCGACTATTCGCACGTGTTTTTTAACCAACGAAAAGCAAAGGGACTTTCGTTCGTTGAAGCACAGAAGATCCTGACCGACCCGCTCTTTTTTGCTGCAATGATGGTTCGGGAAGGGGACGCGAGTGGAAGTGTTGCCGGCTCTTTATCCACAACCGGCGATGTACTCAGAGCAGGCATACAGGCAATCGGGATGGCGAAAGGAGTTTCGGTCGTTTCCAGTTTCTTTCTGATGGTATTCCCGCACCAGGTATACTCCTTTGCAGATTGTGCCGTTGTCCCGGATCCCACGGCCGAACAGTTAGCGGACATTGCATTAACAACCGCGGCAAATCATCTTGCGCTGACCGGTGAGACTCCTCGTGTTGCGATGCTTTCGTTTTCAACGAAAGGGAGCGCCACACATCCAACGGTGGAAAGAATGCAAAAGGCAACGCAGATCGCACGATCGAAGGACCCCAAACTATTGATTGACGGCGAACTGCAGCTTGATGCCGCTATTACACCAAACGTGGCGCAAACCAAGGCTCCCGGAAGTCCAATAGGCGGACGGGCGAATGTGCTGATCTTCCCCGACTTGAATGCCGGGAACATCGGGTACAAGATGGCGCAGCGGATGGCGGGCGCCGAGGCAATCGGGCCAATTGTACAGGGTCTGGCCAAGCCCGCGTTTGATCTTTCCCGAGGATGCAGCGTGAACGACATCATTAATGTCGCCGCGATCAATGCGGTTCTTGGATCGGCATGATTGTCATCATCAACGGCCCGCCGGGGATTGGCAAGACCACCATCGCAAACAAGCTCAGCAAGAAACTGACGAAAGCCTCTGTCATCGAGGTTGACCGCTTTAAGTACTTTACCGTTGATAAACGGAAGACGACCGAGAGCATCGATCTTGCAGATGAGCAGGTTTTCGCAATGATGTATGCCCTGCGCGAATCAAAACGGAACATCATCCTTGAGTTCATATACGATGCCCCAAAATACTTCCAGGCAATCGTCCGACAGTGCAAGACAATTGACAAACAGGTTTATGCTTTTCGGCTGCGCGCTCATATCGATGCAAACACGCACCGGGACACGCGGCGACCAAAGAACTTACGCCTCGGATCAAAGGTAAAACTCATCCATGAACGGATGGACAAGCTTGGAGACGCAGTCGGCTACACCGTTGAAACCACCGGTCTTTCAGTTGAAAAAACTGCTGAGAAAATTTACTTGCTAATCGACGGCGAGATCGGTTTTGCGTAGAGTTGCATGACTCGGGACAAACAAGAAACTACTCTATCAGACATACTTGCTGAACACTCTCCGAATATTCGCGCACTCACCGGAACGCTTCAGCAGATCATCAAACAGACGGTACCGGACGCCATAGAAAAAACCTATCCTGTGTGGCGGGGCATAGGCTACAGGCATCCACAGGCAGGATACGTCTGTGGCATCTTTCCGCAAAAGGATTGTGTTAAGGTCGGTTTCGAACATGGTGTGCTTCTGGATGACCCGCAAAAGATATTAAGTGGAGAAGGAAGCAGGTCAGGTACCTGATCGTGACCGATAAGCAGAAAATACCTATGGATGAACTCCGAATGTTCCTCCTTCAAGCCATCGGCCTTCCCCTTCCAAATCGCCCGCGGGGAAAAGCGACCAAACGAAAAGTTTGATTATCTTGTACCATTCGAACGGCTTAATCCTCTCAGCTACGTGAGAGCTAATCTCGGCTCCAGCGTAATGCACTGTAAATAGCCTGAAAATTTATGGTAATTATATACTTGACAAACCGCTCTTGATTTCGTATATTGTACTCAGTCAAACAAGCTGAGTATACTAATGAAAACCACAAAGAATCTAACGCTAAAAGGGTTGACTTTCAGCGAGGCCAAGGAAGATGAGGCGCGTGAGACCCTCGAAAGACTCCGTTGGGGCGATGCTGTTGCCTGTCCACGTTGTGGGAGTATGGAGGTCTCGAAGATCGAACCCAAAGCGGCAAAGAAGATTCGGAAAGGTCTGTACCGTTGCCGTGATTGCCGAAAGAACAAAACGAGCAATCAGTTTACCGTAACGGTCGGGACAATCTTCGAGGATAGCCATATCCCTCTATATATTTGGCTCCAAGCGATCTCTTTACTTTGTGCATCCAAGAAGGGAATGAGCGCACATCAGTTGCATAGGCAGTTGGGAATAATGTACAAAAGCGCATGGTTTATGGCTCATAGAATCCGCTATGCAATGCAACAGAAGATCACCAAACGAAGAATGAAGGGCGTTATTGAAGCGGATGAAACTTGGGTAGGTGGAAAGAGTAGAAGAATTGGACAGCAAACAGGATGGGAAAATAAGACTCCCGTTGTGGCATTAGTTCAACGGAACGGAAAAGTTCGATCTTTCGTTGTCCCTACTGTCACCGCGTCCACGTTGAAAGAAACGCTACTTGCAAATGTTCACCCCAAATCGCATCTTGTGACCGATGAGTTGGACGGCTATAAGAAAATTGGGAAAGAGTTTGCATCTCATCAAACCGTGAAGCATGGGGATTATGAGTACGTTCGTGGTGATGTTACAACGAACACGGTCGAAGGATATTTCGGACTACTGAAACGCGGTATCAACGGCGTTTATCACCATGTCAGCAAAGAGCACCTTCACAGATACCTTGCTGAGTTTGATTTTAGATACAATCACAGAAAAACAAACGATCACAAAAGAACAGTTTCCGCAATCATGAGTACCGAAGGAAAGAGACTCACCTATCGGGACTCATTAAGCTAAACGCATGGCGAAGAAAAAGCGAGAGAAGAAAACAACAAATGAAAAGAAGATTCTTCTCTATCCGCTTACGACGGAAGAGGCATTGAGGAAACTACTACAGGCTAAACCAGAACCAAAGAAAAAAAGAAAGCCTACGCGTTCCAGCGGGTAGGCTTTATTGAATCTCTCCGTTCCTTGGGGGCAAACTCTTGAACAAAAGGTAAGGTATCACCTATTTAAAATCAAGAAAGGCTCCCAATGGATATTCCCGCTGTTTCCGGCAAACTTCAAAAGCGAATTACTGACCTGGAAAATTGGTTGAAGGAAAATGGTAACAACTGTAAGGAAAAACAAGGCCATCTTGAAGATGGGCCAGAAAGAGTCTACTGGCACTATGGCTACATGATGGCCTTGAAAGATG
>DASWHW010000091.1:0-10543 GCA_036397975.1 Bacteroidota bacterium | reverse complement strand
CATCGAATGTTGAAGGAGCGACTAGTTTTTTATCCACGTAAAACTCAAATATTTGCAGCGAGGACCTTTCAGGTCTGTGCGGGACGCGCGTTCGGATTGTAGGATGCGACGAAACGTAGTCACCGTCCATCAGACGTGCACCGTCCGCATAGACTTCCATACCATCGAGAGGCACTCCGGAAACTAGGAAGGAGTAATATGCCGTGTTATTATCCGGAACCAAATCTTTGTACTTCTTTGATGGAGATACTACGACCTGTAGCGTTACCCTTCGCGGGAACTCTGTCGTTGTTATCGGGATTGTCGTTGATTTTGACCCGTTGATTAAGATCGTATCCACTTCTGCAGAAGCAAGAAATCTAGCTTTGTTAAACTTATCGTACATCGAAACGATAATGCGAGCGCTATCGACCCCTTGGAACCCCAGGTTGTAAACGGTGACCGGGAAGTTCAGCGTCGTCCCTCTTTTAACTTCTGCCTCGAGAGCCGCCCCAATCGAACGCGAACTCACTGCAAGATCTGGCGGCAAACTCATCTCAATTGACCATTCCTTGAGAATAGGCGTTGCAGTGGCATCGGAACTGCTCAGAAGTGCAGCAGGCCGAATTCGAGTATATGTTGGTCCAGAAGTCAGAGGGTTTAGAAACTGAAGGCCAACAGAAGAACTATCCTTCGGAAATACTCTCAACGTGTCCTGAATTCCACCAGATCTTACTCCAATCATTGCGAGATTTGCATCTGTATTGAAAGGAGTTACGCTTTGCCATTGCAGTAAATTCCACGTCCCCGGTATTGTTAACCCTTTTGCTGCTATCCCCCCCTCACCTGATCGATAATAATTAGGGACAACGATGCTCACCACAGCACTGTCATTCGTCAATTGTTCAAATGTCTCAGAAGGACTCCCTTTCCGCGCAACAAGTGCCCAGGACTGACCTGGCTGGACCGTGCGGATCATCGTGCTCCCGAGAGATTCGATGGCCACGTACAAACTTTCAGTGACGTTTGTAAACCCATCCTGAATCACGGTGAGAGCAATATAGTCCCCCACAGGAGTTGTATTAATAAACTTCTTCATGCTGTCCGACTGAGCAGTCTGCACCTGAACGTTGAACGCCTTGTACACGTAGTCGCCGGTAAATGCATCGAGGCGAAGACCCATAAAGCTGTTGCCTTGCGTCCACCAATGGCCGAAAAACTCAAGAGCGTTCAAGATGATCATACTGTAATAATCTTGGGAGGTGCTGCCCCGATATCCAACAGAACGGACGTATAAATTCACCGGTGGTGTGGAAGCGATCGTGATGCCAGAATCAGTTGCCTGCGTCTGGAATGAAGAAGCGTTCGCAAATTGACGTTGATCGAATTGCCGCCACAGTGCTGTTGGCAGATCAGGTGCAGTGACCGATGTTGAGAAATTCGAGTGAACCCAGTTCCCGAATATTGTGCCATCGAAGGTTCGCACACGCCAAAAATATAACTTCCCCACTGGAAGGTTTGGCGTCGTCCAGGTGCCAGAGACCTGATCCGGAGCGATTCCTGCCGACTGTATGAGGAGGGGAGAGTTGAATGTATCAACGGTATCAATCTCAAAGAAGTACTGAAAACCAAGGGAATCCAAACCAAGTGGACTGGTCACCACGAGAGTTTGCACACCGGGTTGCAACACCATGCTTTCCAATGGCTTGACAATAGCAAGAGTATTTGCATAAACATATTTATCAGCGGAGGCAAGGTTGTTTGACCGGGTTACTTCATCAATACGCATAAGCGGATCCAGTGAAGCAGTCAACGTATGAAGGCCTACTTTATAAGAGGCGTCCCATGGTATAAACACTGAGTCCTTATGAAGGAGTCGTGGGATCTTCAGATTCGGGACAATCGGTGTCGATTGACCATTGTACATATCATTGAGTGAGATCTCGATACTGTCTGCCGGAACAAGCCCGTAGTTATGTAGATCCATTCTCACAGCAAGAATGGAATCATTCGGTGTCGGAGTTGATGGGAAAAGTCGAATTTCGCTTGATACGACTGCGAGGTCAGGTTTGACCGGTATTGCCAAACTGGTAAAAGGATCACCCAAGAGAGGGTTCAGCTTGACGGAGGCGATTCGGGCCGATGAATTAGGCGAGACCTGCCACATCTGAAATCGAGCGGTTGAGGTCAGCGAACCAAGCCCGCGGACAGAGTCATTGGCAACACCGGAAAGGAAGAAATTTACCATATCCGTTCCAATTCCTGCGTAACCCACCGCGGATGCCGCCCACATCGCAACTGCTCCCCTATTGTCTGCACGAACAAAGTCCTCCGACAACACATTGCCGGAAGGTTCCGCAAACGCTCCAACATTACAACTCACCGATGAGACAAACGGGAGCTTTCCATTCGTATTCTGAAGTGTGCTCGGGTCTCCGACATCTACTGCCCAAATACGACCGCCTGAGTGACCAAGGTAATTGAGGAATACAATCCCTTCGGCGATCATCTCGCGCATCGCCTCCTTATTATTTTCATCGATCACTGCCTGAACCGCCTTATACACGCGAGAGGGCGTACCACCTACCGGTGGAGGAAGAACATATTGATTGATGAGATTATCTGACATCGCATTGAACTGAAGCTGCTCGCCCGGATTACTTCCCCCTGACACAAACATTAACTCTTTGTTCCAATCACTGAGATTGTATGAATCATATTGAATTATCTTCGCAACAGTACGTTGCGCCTGAACTGGATCCTCCGCAGGAATTCGTCCAATGAACATGGACGGGATAAACGGCTGTCCCGGGTTGAAGCACCCATACCAATTGTCCCCGGCGGGTACTCCATACGCAGGTACGAAATTGTTCTTGATTGTGGAAGCCATGTAACGGTGATAATCCCAGGAAGCATCGCCAAGAAGCAATAGATACGACGGTGAGGCCCCTGGCCATGAAACAAAAGCATACTGAAGGAATGCCTTCAGGCTCGTGGCATTCATGAGGCCATAGTTAAACTCATCATAAATGTCCTCCACATCGATGACACTCGTCCTGAGACCATTCACTCCCGACCGATGGGCGGCAAGCTGTTGCGCTGAGGGAAGAAAGTCCTTGTACGAAATGGTGATATAGTCCGCCCCCTGAGGATTGACTCGAATATCATTAAACATCTTTTGTCGAATCGGGGGAGTCATCTTTTCTCCACCCTTTGCCACAACGACGTACGAGCGGGGCGCATTCACTGTATCGGAAAAGCGGATTGCGAAGCCAGTGCTTGAATCCCCTGTCACCAGTCCGCTGATGAGACGCCCCTGGGTCAAATCATAGATGCTGATGCCGCCATTCGTAAAGCCGGTGACGGTAAATTCGCTTGGTGATGGATTGCTGACTGCATTGAAATAGAATTGATTGGCCGTTGCCCGAAGAATGCGGGAGTATCCAATCTCAAACCAGTCGAGGTAATAGGCATTCACCGAAACTTGTGTTGGAACGGATGTTATCTTCACCGTATTCTGGCCTACTCTCAACCATTGTGAGGGAACGGATCCGGCAAACTCTCCCGCCGTTCTTGCTTCGAACATTACCTCACCGACGAGGCTATCGTTCAACCAAAATCTTGCGTGATGATCTATTCCGGCGAAGTTTCCGGTGATCCCGAAGAATCTAATTTCGAAATTGGCAGTAGCGACGTTATAATCGATGCTATCCACAGTAAAATTGAAATTCAATGTTGAGTTTGGGTAAAAGTACTGCCACACCCAACCCTCCCCTGCCACAGCCTCCGGTTCTGTAATTTCCGTTTCTCCGAGGCCGTCGTAATAGTCGGTATTCTGTTCCTGATGGATTGTCGTGTATGCAGAGCGAAGAGCAAGTCCTCCCACTCCGGGAGCAACCGGTTGAAATCTCTGCGCTCCAGGCCCTCCCCATGTCATCCAGTATGCACTTGTGTCTGTGTAAAAATCAAAATAGGTCGAATCTCCGTAGTTCCGCTTCGCAAAGAACTCTACCGAACTATCAGGCAACACACGGACTGGAATAACTAGCCCTTTCACATAAACGCGAACTGAAGACGTGTCCATCGTAGACAAGTTCGCTCCGGCCGCTGCAAGTTCTGCCTTCGTTATTTTGTACCAGCCATCCTCTGCAATGGGAATCTTGTAGTACTCGCGATTCGTTTCGAACCATGTTCCTGGGTCTGGTCCATCCGATATAGTCTCTTCAGCGACACCTCTCCACTCTTTTGCCTGATCATAATTGTCTACCATGGAACGATACGTTTGCTCGAACAATCGATCTGTCAAAGAAACCGGGCGGACAGGATGAAATTCGGATTCTCCACGGTTTCTTATTAGTCGAACATCGAGCCTGGCCTTGATGATGCGTTGCAATACCTTGGTTGAGCTGTTGTATCGGTATGGAAAGAGACGGATCGTTGCCAATCGTTGGTGGCGAAACGTGACTGCATTGTTATCAACGGACTGGGACAGTGGAATGAATTGATTGTCCGAATAAAGTGAGGGATCTTTATCGTAGACAGCAACGGCTTCTCCTTCTTTTGACAATTCATATCGCGGGACTGGGGCGACGTTCGCTTCATTAAGATCTTGCGTCTCTATCACCGTGAGATGCGATTGCACTTCATAGCCGAAAGGAATTCCCAGCGTCAATAATTCAACAGGGAGTTGAGGATGGCCTGAACCGACGCCGTCATCTCCGTTTTCAAAAAGATAGTGAGGTTGTCCGTTGATGTCGACGAGTGTAAAAGGAACGGGGGCAGGGGTGTACTCGATCGACCACCCTTCATTGTCCGACCGGAGGAAATGGAACGACGTGTGACGCTCGCTTGCCGACATAGAAGTATGGCCAGCGACCAAAATGATTATGGCACCAATCCACAACCGCAAATTCATTCCTGCTTCCCCTCTTTGATTAATTGCAAAAGTACCCTTCCTATGAAAAGAGGATTTCCGATAAGATAACGTGACCATAGTCGCGCCGGTTCCTGCACAAGTCGATACAGCCACTCAGTACCAGTTCGCTGCATCCAGCGCGGTGCGACGGGCACTGCCCCTGAAAGGTAATCAATCATCATTCCACATGGGAGGATCACTCCAACGTTTAACATCTTCCTATTCTCCATGATCCAGATTGCCTGCCGCGGGAGCCCAAGACCGACAAAGAGAACATCCGGTTGTGCCGCCCTGATTTCATCAAGGATATGATCATTCTCGCCCGGTTCGAAATAACCATGGTGTCCGGCGACCTTCAAGTTGGGTACCCTCTCTTTCAAATTATCCATCGCTGCGTTCAGAGGTCCCTCCTTTGCGCCAAGCAAAAATACAGAATATCTTTTTTCAGAACACCACTTCGCCAGTTCCCATATCCAATGCGTGAGAGCGATTCGCGCCGGTATCTCTTTGCCCAGGATCCATGCCGCAAGTCGAATCCCTTCACCATCACAATACCGCACTTTTGATGCCAGAAGGTAATCGCGCACACGGGCGTTCGTCCGATAGAGGTTTGCCACGTACACGTTCACATACGTGATAAGGTTACCACTTCTTGCTTCTATTGAATGTTGAATGTGAGCCAGTAGTGCATTCTTTGAACACCGATCCACCAGAATATCAAGCACGCGAACGCTAGACATCGACGACAGGATCTTTCACAAGCATTTCCAAAAGAGGCCGGGCGACATCATCAACTGAGATCAATTCCATGCATGAGTCATCCGGTCGGATGCACTGTCGTTGATCGCATGGTGAGCACTCAACTTTCTTGTAGCAATGAACTCCATGTGCCGTTGGTGGGGCAGTCAGACGCGGATCGGCAGGGCCGAACAATCCCACGTGTTTGATGCCAAGAGCCGCCGCAAGATGAAGCGGTCCGGAATCATTCCCCACAAAAGCTTCCGCGTTGCTCATCAGAACAGCAGTGTGGATCAGATCTCGTGACGCAAAGAAGTGCACGCGTTTGTTGAAGCGAAAAGTTTCCCGTGGGGCACTCATCTGGTCACTTTCATCGACGTGACAAAGGAACAAAACATCATGAGAAGTCTGCACAAGTATCGATCGTGCGAGCTCAACAAAGTCCTGAAGAGGCCAGGAGCGAAACTCCCACGCCGAGAACGGGTGAAGAATGATGAACGACGTCTTGGGGAGGATTTTCATCGCACGAAGCTCTTCCTCCGCCGATTCCCTGGGGACAGGCCTCATCGAGGATCTTATGAATGATAAACCATCGGAGAGTCCTAGAGTCTCGCAGACTTTCCATGGCCGGAGGTAGATGTTCTCGTTGGCGTAGACATTTGTAGGCATAGTCGTACCGAACATCTCGATTTTCCATCGGTAAAGAAATGGTGCTGGAGTCCCACCTCCCTCCAGATATCCGCCGATAACCTTGGCGCGGCTTGAAAGAACCGCAAACGCATTTCGTTTTGATGGACTCATACTCAGGGCAATATCACCCTTCAGAATATTTATTTTCTCAAGAATTCCGAACATCGCGCGCAGGGATTGAGAGTTTGGCACTTCGTGCACAACGATGTCTATGTCCAGAGATTCTATTAAAGAGGCGTGGTGCTCATCAAGAAACAAGTGGAGAGTGGCAGAAGGAAAGGATGAGCGAAGAAGGTGCAATGAGGGAATTATGACGAGCACATCGCCCAGTCGCATCAACTCGACAACAATGACAGAACGAACATCATCCCGACGCAATGGAACCGGTTGCTTGCCTGAGACGGCGCTGCGTAGAGCACGTAGAAGAAAATTCATTTCACCTTACGTTGGTGCATTGCACTCGGTAAAGCTACCGAAAATCGTCATGAGTTTCAACGCTCTCCCCTGCGTTAGCAACGACGAGTTGTCGAAAGAAATCTCGATACCGGGCCGCAACGTGAACCAGTGCGAACCTGGTTTTCACCCGATGCAGGCCTTTCATAGCAAAGTTCTTTCTTAATGCCACGTCCTCTTGTAATGAGCGAAGTGCACCTGCAAGCTCTTGGATGTTTCCCTCGGGAAAAACGATTCCTGCATCACCAATAACATTGGGAATCTCCCCGGAATTCGAACCAATGACAGCGACGCCCGACGCCATTGCCTCAATGAGGACTCTCCCGAATTGTTCTTTCCAATGTGTTCCGGTTCTGGACGGCAGGACAAGCACATCCATTGTTGCATAGACTTTCTCCAACTCTCTCTTTCGTAACCCGCCTCTCCAGAGAATTCTATCAGCGATTCCAATCCCCTTTGAAAGATCATCCAGCCGACGCCGCTCCTCTCCCTCCCCCACCACAATTAAACGCCACGGCAAATTGAGCATTGCGGCGGCATGAAACAAATCCGCGATTCCCTTCTGCTCCGACAATCTTCCGACATACCCTATGCTGAAATCTGTGTTAGGTGAGGCAATGCTTCTTTCAACCGATCCACCTCCAACAACAACACCGGGTGGAATCATAGTTGTTTCTCTGATGCCTATACCCCGAATGATTTTTTGTGCAATCTCCGAGTGGGCAATGCAAGCAGCTCCCGTATGAACGACAAGCTTCTGTGAGAGAAAATGCAGGAGGGCCAATCGGTACGGATAAACCCAGTTACCGTAGTCGATGTTCCTCCAGGATACAATGACAACCCGGGTTTGCCGCGTAATGAGTGACCGGAGGATGACACTCTCTGCTGCGAGGAAGTTTTCCGGCTCTGAATTGATAAACAAAATGTCAGGTTTGATTCGCCCCATATATCGTGCGAGAGACGGGAAAAGAACGCGGTGAGGATGACCTTTGAAAGTAACCGGACTTTGAATGACGGATAGTGTCGACTCTTCTCTCTCAAACTTATACGACCCGAAATCATCCTTCCATGTAGCGGGAGCAATCAGCGTTATCTCGAGATCATCGAACCGAGAGAGTTCTTGATACAGACCCCGGTTTTGGGCGAGGCCGGCATTGTAATCCACCGCCAGAATCGTCATTTTATGCATAGACCTTGCCAGACTTTGTCAAAACAAAATCCCAACCTCCACTGAGGATTGCTCCACCCTTCTTTCTCTTCCCCGTTACGACGTGATAGGACAATCGAACCAACACACGGAGTAACAATTTGAGAACTCTCTTGTTAATAAGCTCCTCACTGACCTGCTGCGGCAAGATCAGTTGTCGACGCAGGCTTCTTCCGAAAGACAAAAAAATTAATCGCAGTCCTGTTAGGCCAACTCACCTCACCATAATTCTCTTTAAACCATTCCTTTTTCGCTTCATCAGAAAAGAGATTTTCTCCGTGACCAAGGTAGAGAGTGTTTTGCTTCACTTCCGCCATTCTGAGAACAACATAGTCAGGCAGTGAAGCCTTGACAAAACTCATCCACCATTGATCGGAGCCAGGATATGTTAGCCGATACGCCACAACGTCCGGTGAGACGATACCGACCGGGTCGTGAATATAGCTGTCTGATAACCAGCCTGCATAGCCTATTGGTTCAATAAAAATACTTGACTTCGATTTGTCACGAAAATAGCGGGCGAGATCCCCGTACTCGTTCTCGAACGGTGTGCCAACATTTGATTCAAATCTGAATGCAATCACTACAAAAAAGGCCGCGAAGGCAACCAATGCCAGGCCGTTTGCCCACCACGTGAACTCTTTTCGTGCAAATGCTACCTGCGAGAATAGGTGTTCGGCAAAGGTTGAGCAGGTAACAAAGTAGGAGACGAAACCCGGAAGATAGTACCAATCATGGAGTATTACGCGTGCGAACGAGAACGTGAGAGCGTAGAGCAGAAAGAAGGCTGGCCACACAACAAACGAACTCCTCCTTCGCCAAAGCCGAATAAGTTCTATCCCCACCGGTACGAGCATCAACAAGACAAACGGTAATCGAACAACGATTGATGAGACTCGTAGTGACTCGAATGGCAAATATCCTGTCAACACGCGAAGTGGGTCGAACACTGGAAAGAGATGACTATAGCTGACACTCTTCGCAATAAGGGAGTGTGGGATAACAGAACCAAAATAGAACTGAGAGAATACGAGCCAGGGCAGCACTACACTTGCGATGACCAGCAACTCTTTCCACGGGAAAGATTTGTGTTGAACCCAGAGCCAGCCCAACAACACGATTGACCAAATCGCTCCGTCGAAGCGTGTGAGGAGAAGGAGTCCAAGAACAAAAGCTGCCGTCTGATGCCTCTCCATAGTGAAAAATGCAAATGCTCCTACCATCAAGGCGACCACGAGTGAAGCTTCCATCCCGGATCCACAAATCAGGATTACTTTCGGATAGAGGAGAAACAACAGCACTGGCAGAATGCGGGCCATGGGGCTGGCCTTTCTTCCGATTCTCCACAATACAACCACGATGGCGATATCCGCAGCAACTGAAAGAGTAACGCTGGCCGCCGGGATGTTGACTGAACCAAACAACAAGGCAGAGACTGACAGGAGGATCGTCCAGAGAGGTGTTGTTGTACCGAGAACTCTCTCTCCCAGATTGTACACAAAGCCATTCCCCTCGGCAATGTTTCTTGCATATCGAAAAGTGATATAGCCATCGTCGTTGGCAAAGCCCGACAAATAGTATTGCAAGAGTCTGCCGACGACCAGCAGCAATAGCAAGATGCCAAGAGAAACGTACTCTCCTCTGATTTGTTCTGCATCCTTTTCAGTCACTGCGAACCTGTTGATAGATTTCCAAAACTCTCTGAGCGCATTCTTCCCACGGAGGAAATATCGTTGTAGTGGCTCCTCTCGCAAGTGTTTCCCGGAGACCATTATTCTGGACAAGCTCGTCCAACTTTGAGGTAATCTCCTCCACAGAAGAGGGGGTGTCAATGAGGAGTCCATTTTGTCGATCCTGTACAAACTGCTGAGCGGCTCCGGCACACTGACTTACAAGAACAGGCAAACCAGCGGACAGAGCCTCTGTGATGACCAACCCGAAAGGTTCGTAGAGAGTCGGGAGTGCAAACAAATCCGCCGCCAAATAATAGCGTTCGACTTCTTCCTGAACGCCGGCGAAGAACACAAGCGTCGAGATGCCGATGGATTCAGCATACCCTTTGAATTGGTCTCGATCGTCTTTGCCAACAACCACCAATCGGACTCGCTTATTGCCAAGTCGCTGCACGGATCGGAGAAGGAATTCAAGTCCTTTGCGGTGAGGTTCGTTGCTCACGAACAAGAGCATGAATTCGTTTGGTTGAATTCCGATTTCTTCCCGGACTTTTTTTCGGAGACTTTCCTCGTCACTGCGTCTTTCCTCACCGCGCCTCACTCCATGAGGAATAACTACAATATCGTTTTCAGGGACATCGTACTCGTCCATCAACTCATTCTTAACAGCCTTGGAGATTGCAATTACTTTTTTGAACTGGCGTCCCCGATAATTCTTTTTTTCAATACGCAGTCTGATCGCATCCATAACGCCGATGTTGCGATGTCGCAGTGTCATTTCCTGACCATACGCTCGCATAACTTTCAGCCCGTGTGAGTGGCAACTATGTGCTGTGATGACATCGGCGCCAATGGCCTCTCCATGTGAATGTGTTACATCGTATCCGC
>DASWHW010000090.1:0-5150 GCA_036397975.1 Bacteroidota bacterium | reverse complement strand
AATACCCTGTTGATGAGGCTCTTCACTGTATCGGCGCGGCATAATCAACGGGGCATTGCCATACTGCTCACGACCGAGATACGACGTGAGTCGTTCGAGGTTGCTCGGATCGTTTTCATTCATGGGCACTGCGGTATTTGCCCGGATGAGCACAACGGTGTAAGTCGTATACCCGATAAAGATGAGGAGAATGGAGAGAAGAGCAATATGGGCGACGTGCTGTTTCTTTTGAAAGGTGCGATAGACGCCGTAGACCACCGCTCCTATCAAGAGCCACGGGAGCGCCGCCACCACTTGATTGTGGGTACCTCGGAAATTCCCGTCCATCATATCAGGAAAGAATTTCACGATGCCAGGATAGACTACGAAGAAGACTCCCGCGGCGACGAGCAATGAAAGGATAAAGGACTTCGGTGAAAACTCAAACTTCCGGAAGTAGATCATCATGAGAACGGGAAAGATTGTCAGAAGCGCGAGAAGATGCACTCCCAGCGACAGCCCGATGAGATACGCGATCATCAGAAAGTACTTTTCGTTCCCCGGTTTTTCCGAACGCTCTAGCCAGCGGAACGCAAGCCACATAATCGCGGTCAGGAACAGCATGCTGACGCCGTACACTTCCGCCTCAATAGAGTTGTCCCAGTAGGTAGTGCTGAACGCAAGCGCGAATGCTCCGATGATTCCGCTGCCATAGACAGCAACCCGGTCAATCACCGAGGCCGGAATACCGTGGAAGTGAATGACAACCTTCGCAATCACCAGGTAAACGAACATAATAGCAACTGCGCTGCACAGGGCAGAGAACGCATGCGCGCGCATGGCAAGGTCGGTGATAAATGGTACCATCATTGCCAGCTTGGTTGCCAGGAGGAACAATGGTGATCCGGGGGGATGCGGCACTTGCAGCAAATGCGCGGCGGCGATGAATTCTCCAACATCCCAAAACACCACGGTCGGTGCCATGGTGAGGAAGTACACCGTCGCAGAAGTTGCAAGGACGAAAGCAGCAACGATACGGTTGTATCGTGAGTGCGTTGCGCCTTTGTCGTCCTGAAGGCTTGCCGATTCAGTCATTGAATGATTCCAATCGAAGTTCGGAGACTAGTGAAAAGCGTTGTTCGGAAGTGGCGTCTGGAACGATAAAAACCGCTTGAATATAGGTCAAATGAGAACGAGTTTCAAGAAAAAGTCAGGCTACGCGGGAAGCAATCGCGCACAGATTTCATCGCACACCAAATATCCCTTGGGTGTAAGGCGTAACCGTCCATTGCTTTCGAGAATCGCGTTCTTCTGCTCCACAAGGTGCGCAACAAACTCACGCTGCTGACGTGGGAATTGCGTCGAGTAGTCATGCTCAAGAGCGCCAAGCTCCACACCATCGCTTCGCAGTCCGAGGAAGAGCCTCTCTTCTAGCATCTGCTTCGGGTCCAGCGACTCGGATGAAGCAACGGGAGCTGTATTCTTCTCCAGCCGGGTGATGTAGTTCGTCAGGTTTGCTACGTTCCACCATCGACGACCAGGTTCGCCGCCTTCTTTCCAGAATGAATGCGCCGACGGACCGAACCCAAGATAATTTGCATGACACCAGTAGTTATAATTGTGTTGTGATCGAAAGCCGGGCTGCGCGTAGTTCGAGACTTCATACTGTTCAAATCCGGCCCGTTGCATCCGACCCATCGTGTACGCGTAAAGGTCTGCCTCCTCCTCCAGTGGATTCGGCGAGACGAGCTTCGTTCGTACCATGCGGGCAAGAGGCGTATTATCCTCCACTATGAGAGAGTATGCTGAAATATGTTGCGGCTCCAATGAAAGAGCAGATTCGAGTGTTTCTGCCCATTTTGTTTGGTGCTGGCCCGGAAGCGAAAAAATCAGATCGATGCTTATGTTCTCGAACCCCGCCGCGCGCGCATCGCGTACGCATTGCCGGGCCTGATCGGCGGTGTGAATCCTCCCAAGAAAATCCAACTCGTCCTGATGAAACGATTGAACTCCGATGCTCAGCCTGTTCACCCCCGCATCGCGATATCCCTGAAGCTTCGCAGCATCCACGGTGCCCGGATTTGTTTCCACCGTAATTTCGGCATCTTCCGTCACTCGGAATGTATCATGCAGATGGTCGAGGATTCGCTTGATTTCATACGCCGGAAGCAGGGATGGAGTTCCCCCACCCAGAAAAATCGTTGTAAACTGCTCGGATGAATGTTCTTTGTAAAGATCAATCTCTTTGTGGAGGGTCGAAATGAACGGCGCCATCGGAGACATGTTCTCGATGGAATAAAAATCGCAGTAAATACACTTGCGTTCACAAAATGGTATATGAAGATAAAGGGATGCCATCTCAATGCACCATCATGCCAATTCGATCCCACCGTATCTGTGTAAGGAGTCCTCCTTCATTCTTGGATTCATCCCATGACCAATATGCCATCATCACTTTTCCGACGATGAGATCGTCAGCGACGAACCCCCAGAACCTGCTGTCGAGGCTGTCGTCCCGATTATCACCCATGACAAAGTAATAATTCTTCTCCACCGAGTAGGTGTCCATGAACTTCCCATCAACCATCACTTGTCCCTGTCCATTTTCCTCTACCGCATGTCCTTCACGTTCGATAAAAACCTTCCATCGTCTAAGGCTTTCTTTCGTGAGTGAGATGATGTCCCTCTTTTTCGGCACGATCAGCGGTCCATAGTTATCGCGATTGAACGAAGAGCCGCGGGGAAAAATACTATTGTCCGCAGCACCCCGCGGAGTGACTGAAACAGGATTGACCAGAGCATGCCGGGGAAAAAGCAGTTCACGACCGTTGACGAACACCATCTTATCTTGAATCAGAATTGTATCGCCCGGCGTTCCAATGCATCGCTTCACGTAGCTTGCGTTTTCGATTGCCGCCCGCTGGTCAGGATAGCCGGGAAAGATAAAAACCATGACATCGCCGGTTTTCGGCCGTTGGACTGCAGGCAACGAAAAGTGCGGAAGGGGAATATTGGTAAACGGAATAGTGCGTGGTGAAGTCGAGCCATAAATCACTTTATTGACCAGCAGAAAATCTCCGACCAGCAACGTTCCGCTCATGGACGATGTCGGGATTCTGAATGCCTCGATAACAAACGCGCGAAGGATCAGTGCAGCAAGAAGCGTTAACCCTAGCACCTGCAAGCTTTCCTTGACGCGGGCAGCGCGCTTCGATTCTCCGGGAAGTGCGGATGCCGGCGACGTCTCTTTCTCTACAGTAGGAACGGAAGTTTCTTCTACCACTGACTCTCCCCTTACCGAATGATGGTGCCGATTCTTCCAAACTTAATTGTCGAAATCTTTGAGAAGAAATCCGTCAGATGGAGGTTCGGGTCCCATGACCAATAGACAATCATCGGTGTGCCGACGAGATTCTCCTTTGGAATGAATCCCCAGAATCTGCCGTCCAGACTGTTGTCCCGGTGATCGCCCATGCCGAAGATGTAATCGCGTTCAACGGTGTAGGAGGATGCCTGAGACCCGTTAATCAATACTGCACCCTCGGGAAGTAAGGATGCAGTATGTCCTTCACGCCCAATGAACACGCGCCACTGCTGGAAGTTTTCCTTCGACAATGGGATAACATCTCCCTTGGAGGGAACAACCATTGGTCCCCAATTGTCCTCATTGTACGGTGCGCCGGGAGGAAAAATTCTTCCGTACGGATCGGGAACACCTTCCGGCATGATGTTCGTCCCATCGAAGGTGATGTTTCGAGGGAGGGGGGCCCGCTCACCGTTCACGTAGACCACTCTATTGATAATCTGGATCGTATCGCCACTCAAAGCCATCGCGCGCTTCAGGTAATAGAGAAACTCGTGCGAACGTATCTCTTCCCGTTGTCCCGGAAATTCAAACACGATAACGTCGCCGCGACGAACATCGCGAAAAGCCGGAAGGCGAAACCATGGTAACCGGATGTTCGTCAGGGGAATGCTCCGCGGCGTCGTCCCTCCGTAAATGAACTTATTCACGAACAGAAAGTCGCCAGCCATGATCTCGCGTTCCATCGAGCCCGTCGGGACTTCAAAAGAAGCGAGAACAAAACTGTTCAAAACAAAAAATGCCCCGAAAACGAAAACCACATCTTTGAAGAAGTCCTTCAACGGCTGTTTCTTGTGTTCGCTTTCGTTGCCGCGTTTTTCTGATTTCTCCATAGGACTAAACCCTTTCATGAATGTTATTATTCATCGTCCATCGACAGAACTGCCAGGAACGCCTCTTGCGGTATCTCCACGCTCCCTACTTGCTTCATACGTTTCTTTCCTTCTTTCTGCTTCTCCAGCAGCTTTCTCTTTCGGGAAATATCGCCGCCGTAACATTTGGCCAGGACATTTTTTCGCATTGCGGAAATCGTTTCGCGTGACACAACTTTGGAGCCGATCGCAGCCTGGATGGCGACTTCGAACATCTGCCGAGGAATCAGCTTCCGCAGTTTGGAGCAGAGCTTCTTTCCCCACTCGTGCGCCTTGTCCCTGTGTACGATCGTTGAGAATGCGTCCACCGGTTCGGCATTGAGGAGAATATCGAGCTTCACGAGGTCAGACTCCCGAAAGTCGAGAATCTCGTAGTCGAACGATGCATAACCGCGGCTGGTTGATTTCAACTTGTCGTAGAAATCGAAGATAATTTCCGAGAGAGGCATTTCATAGTGAAGGTCTGCGCGAGTTGGATCGAGGTAGGTAGTGTTTTTGTACACGCCGCGACGATCCATGCAGAGTTTCATAATGTTCCCGACGTATTCTGTGGGAACGATGATCTGTGCCTTGATGAACGGCTCTTCCACCTTATCGATCTCACCCAGGGCTGGCATGAAGGAAGGGTTATCGACCAGGACCACCTCACCGTTCAGTTTCGTCACCCGGTACTCAACGTTCGGCACGGTGTTGATGATCCTCTGATCATATTCGCGTTCGAGCCGCTCCTGCACAATTTCCATATGCAGCAGACCGAGGTAGCCGCAGCGGAAGCCGAAACCAAGCGCGGTTGATGTTTCCGGTTCGTAGACCAGGGAGGAATCATTCAGCCGAAGTTTATCGATAGCAGTGCGGAGATCTTCGAAGTCATCGGCGTTCGTGGGGAACACGCCGCTGAACACCATCGGCTTTACTTCTTTGTATCCGGGCCAGGG
>DASWHW010000089.1:0-8610 GCA_036397975.1 Bacteroidota bacterium | reverse complement strand
GCCTTTGAATAAAGGAGTACCATCGCCCAGGACAACGGGATCCACCATGATCTGATACTGATCAATCAAACCATGTTCTGCAAACAGGGTTACAATGCTTCCGCTTCCCAGGATAGTCATGTCCTTTTCATGCGTCAATTTTATCTTCCTGACCTCCTCGACAATATCGTGCTTCACAAGTCGTGTATTAATCCACTCGGTCTTTTTTAGCGTCCGTGAAAAGACAATTTTGTCACCCTTATTCATTCCTTCGGCGACGGTAGGATCATTTTTGATCGCCATCGGCGTCGGCCAGTAACTTGCCATCATCTCATACGTCACGCGTCCAAAAAGAAGAGTGTTTTCGGAGGCGAGCCCTTCGGCAGCATATTCATTTTCTTCTGCGCCATGTCGATGCCAACCGATATCTCTGTTTGGCCCTTCAAAGAAGCCGTTGAGTGTCACGAAATTGAATACACTCAGCTTTCCCATAGTCACCTCCGTTCATTCTTGTTAATGCGTAACTCATTCTCTTTGACTCTTGCCTTGACAATTTTCTTGACGAGCGCAGCAGGAAGTGGATGTTCGGGCGTGAAGTGGATGGTTGTTCCGGAAATATCATAATCTGCCAGCACAGTTTTGAATCCTTCCACAACCGCTTTGCTTGCCACAATGAAACTGCAATAGTCCTTGTGTGCCATGAAGTGGACCAGCGGCCCACGATATTTGTAGGTTGGTATCCGATAGCTGATGACCTCTTCGACGTTCGGTGCGGCGGCCTTGATTGCTCGGCGTAGTTGTTCGAGAATCATCCACTGATCATGCGGAACCGACGAAAGGTAAGCACCAACATCTCGGGCTGGAATTCCCTTTTTTGCGCCGGTCATTATATACTCGCGTATTCATTATTCTGTATCATAGTTCTATCCTCCCAAAGGGCTATTTCAACCGATATTTCTGAGGTTTTGAAAAAGTTCTTTCTATTATTCTCCGAGCTTCCAGATCGAGCTTAACGGTTTCTGCATACCAACTTATATTTCCAGAAAACTTTCCGCTTAGCTTCTTGTTGAGTTGATTGACAAGGTCCGTATGAGTTAGCTCTTTGTTTCGCAAAGCCTCTACAATCGCGCGCTTGATTGTTTCATAATCATGCTCGCTGATGCTCCTCCCGGATTTCCCCAATGGGTGTTTGGTGAGTATTTTTTCGGCGGTCATTTTGCCTCTCCCTTTTCCTTTTTTGTCTGCCATATTGTTCTCTCCTTATCACACTCGAAGCCGAATCCAATTCGTGAACATCCCCTACGCCTGCCCTTTCTTTCCGGCAGCAAACGTTTTGCAGCCTTGCGTTGTGGCGGATTAGATTCTGCCCGAACAATGTTTATTAAATGCACAACTGTTTATATCTCTAGTTCCCTCGCCATAACGCAAAGGTGCTACAAAGAGTTTTCAGGTGATCCGTTCTCAAATTCAAATTTAGTTGTCTGTGCAAAATTTAGACCCTTAGCGAGCCACGGAATCCCCTGGCGGCATAGTAAGATTCTGCACCGTTGTGATACACGAAGACATTGCCGTAGCGGAAATCAGCAAAGATGGCACCACCGAGTTTTCTGATGTCAGAAGGTGTTATTATCCAGCTCGATGTTTTGGTATCGAACTTTCCAAGTTTCAGCAGCTCCCGATATTGTTCTTCCGTTAACAGCTCAATGCCCATGGCAGCAGCCATATCAATAGCGTTATTTTTCGGTTTATGTTCTTTCCTTGAGTCCAGCGCTTCACGGTCGTAACAAACACTTCTGCGGCCTTTAGGACTTTCCGCTGAACAATCATAAAAAATGTATTCGCCCGCCTTTTTATCATGACCAACAACATCCGGTTCACCGCCAGTTCTTTCCATTTCACTGAGTGACCACAGTTTTTCAGTATTGACTTCCAGCTTTGCTTGTACTTTGGCCCATTCAAGACCTTTATGGCGGTTCATGTTTTTCTCAAAACGGGCTTTCAACCCTCTGAGCAGTTCTTCACGTTGTTTTGGTGACAACTGCTTTTTATTACTCTTAATGTTGTTCATACTTTTATATTACCTCCGTTGAATAGGTCATCTGACAGTCGCCTCCATCCAGACGCGCTAAGTGGCATCGCCGAGCATCGTGTTCCAAACCTTTGCTTTCGGCGCGTTAACGACGATTGAAAAATGTAGTTTGTGCACGTCTCTCTCCTTGATTGAATTTAATACTTCATGCTCAAATAATGATCACGTTGTTTTTTGTCAAAATGTTCAATCGCATTGCGGAGAGCCACACGCGACATGGTGGCAGCATGTTCGTCCAAAAAACTTAGCAGTCTCTCACGGTCTTTGTCGCCGGCATAGCGCAGCATCCATCCGGTCGCCTTATGAATCAGGTCCTGGACGTCGTTCACAAGCATCCCGGCAATCTTAAACGTGTCTGCTACGTCCCCTTGCCTGATGAAATGGGCGGTACTGACGATGGCTGTGCGACGCTCCCAGGTGTTCTTGGACCGCGCGAGCTTGTACAAAATATTGCGCGGCTTATCGGCGAGGTAACGGCCAACAACATAGTAAGCGGCGAGATCGACCAGGTCCCAGTTGTTAATCCGATCATGCCGTCGAATGTACAGATCGTAAAGTTCCTTCAACCGACCTTCGGAAATCTTCTTACTTGAGGCTTGCTTGCCCATAATGCTCAGCGCGCCGGCGCGCACTTCATGAATCGGGTTTTCGAGCAGCTTCTCGATCTCCTCCGGAGGCATGTCAATGAATTCTTTGGCAAGCGCGAAGACCTGCCCCATCCGCACACCGATGAACTCGTCCCCCTTGAGAGGCTGGTCCGCCTCAGGCGGACTGAACTTAAAATAGCGTTGGTACTTCTTCAGCTCCACCGGAGAAGTGTACGTCTTCAACTTTTTTACAAACTGCTCTGCGCTCATAGCCAGTGCGGCAGTTGTTGTTATTTTCTTTTGCATGGTTGTCGGTTATTTCGTTTTCAATTTGCCACCCAACCATGTACACGGCAGCGCGGTGATGACAAGCGCAATTGGGTACCAATGGTGAGGCGATAGGTTCCAGGCTACAACTGCACCGATTGTGCCTGCCACAATCCCAACGAATCCGAGTATGATGGCATGACGCATGGGTCGGTCGGGTGCAAGCCATGCTGCGACATAGCCTCCCGCAACTGTATAGACGCAACGATAGATGAGCGCAACCAACAGCATCCCCGGCGTATAAGCGGCAGGCTCACTTTGTGGAGGGAAGATGCCAAGCGATTCCAGCACAAAGTCCGTCCCAACCGATAGGACAACGACGGCAAGGAATCCTGCAAAGACAGCGCCAATACTCTTGAGTGTGTTCATATTGACTCTCTTTGTCTTACAGTTATTGGATTTACTTTCCAGCGCATGTATGCAACGAATGTGAGTACGACGAACAGGACGGCCGTGGTGATCGCACTCCCTGTTTCATCCCTGGTTGAATGAAGAACGGTAGCGCTCACCATGACAATCATCAAACAGACTGCTGTTATGGGTATCAAAGAGGGCAGAATGCGCGTCGCCCCCGGCACGATGAGTCCGATAGCGGCGAGGACTTCGGCCACCCCAAGGAAGATGCGGAACCACAACGCAAATTCCTTGTTCATGATCTCAATCAACTCTGCAGGTGGGGAGAGGAAGAGCCAGCCATGCCAGAGAAATAGAGCAGCGAGCAACGCTTGAAGAATCCAAAGAGCGACGTTCATCTGTTGATCTCCTTCCATTCATACAGCTTGCTTGCTGTAGTAATTGACCATCCACTGAATCCCAAACTTGTCTCTGAACGGTTCGGGTATTGCGCAGTGGGGGGATTTTGAAAACTGTCAGCCGAATTTAGCACTAAAGTTTCATAGAAGAACAACCGTTGAAGTTTGCTCGTCAGCCCCCATTGCGGCAATACCATGTTGTGCGTTCGTGCTTTTATTTTGCCACGTTCTACTACTATCATCAAATTCACTTGTTTCCGCTTTTCATCATCTGAACTGCCTTTTCACCTTCTTCTGTAATACCCATTATTTCCGTAAAAACGCCAATGTCTTTAGATGTATCGAAAAAAACAATCTTGGCGATTGGGTGATTAACGCTGGTTATTACCTGAAATCCTTTATGTGCCATTTCGGAAATGATTTTGTCAAGTTTGGCAACGGGTATGCTATAAGCAATATGCTGCACACCTCCGGCAGGATTTTTATCAAGATAATCCTGAAATATACTGCGTCCTGAAAGAGGTTGAATCAGTTCGATGAAGGTTTCACCTGTGTAAGCTATTGTAACAAGGCTTTCGGCATCAGACGGCTCTCCATAATGCGTCCCTTCAAATTCTTCTAAACGAATGATTTCAGCTTTACTAAAATTACTTATGCCCATCGCTTCTCTGAAAAATCTTTCCGCAGATTTAATATCTTTCACTACCCATGCAATTTGAGTGAATTGCAAGTCAAAAGAAGTTTTTGTCGCTACTGTGTCCATTATAGTTGTTGTCAGTGATTATAGTGCTGACTCCGCACTTTTATGTTTGTTAATCAGTTCGGTTTGCAGTTTCCCCGTCTATTTTTTTCTGCTTGCTTCTTTCAGTCACTTCCGAATTAGCAGGTCGCTCAAGCATGACGCACAACGTTTCGGGGGTTTGCGATGGCGGGGATTATTGACACTACTGTTCATACGAAGCACAACACTTTGATTAACCACAAAACTGTCTGCGGAGCGAAACCCCGCCTATTGCAAATGTGCTGTTATGCGTTCGTGCTACTCTCGCCTTAAGCTCCAACAGTACCTGTCTTGACTTTTCCAGATCGTTTGTAATTGGCAATAATCACTCCGGTTGGTGTGACCAAACTCTCTGTTAATGTAAAGGCTGCCGGAATCGTGCCATTGTCAAATAACTTTTTTCCTTTACCAAGAGTCAATGGATGAATTTTGAGCCAGAGTTCGTCGACCAAATCATTCTTAAGTAGCAGCTGGATAAGCTCACCACTGCCGTGAACTTGAATGTCAGAACCTTTTGAATTTTTGAGCTTTTTGATATCTGCCAAGCTTTTGAGGAAAACTGAGTTTTTCCAATCTGACTTTTTCATGGTCTTCGACATGACGTATTTTGTGACATCATTGATACCTGGCCAAAAGTCTGCATGTTCAGGCCAGTAGGAGGCAAAAATCTCGAATGTTTTTCTGCCCAAAAGAAGATCTGCAGGTTTCATCTGTTTTTCCATGACCTTATCAACAACATCGTCAAAATACGGTGCACTCCAACCGCCATATTTGAAAACACCTGATGTATCTTCCTCTGGTCCACCAGGCGCTTGCATTACCCCATCTAATGTGATAAAAGATAAAACGATTATTTTTCTCATGTGTATGTCGTCAGTGATTATAGTGCTGACTCCGCACTGTTTTTTGGTTGCCTACTCTTTGTCGGATTTTTCGGCTTACTCCGTTAAGTTGTTTTCACTGGTTTATTGCAATCAGTTTGGTATTCGCACTGTCGCCAAGCATGACGCACAACAAACAGACTGCTGTTATGGGTATCTAAAGACGGCAGAATGCACGTCGCCCCCGGCACGATGAGCCCGATAGCGGCGAGGACTTCGGCCACCCCAAGGAAGATGCGGAACCACAACGCAAATTCCTTGTTCATTATCTCAACCAACTCCGCGGGTGGGGAGAGGAAGAGCCAGCCATGCCAGAGAAACAGAGCAGCGAGCAACACTTGGAGAATCCAAAGAGCGACGTTCATCTGTTGATCTCCTTCCACTTATGCAGCTTGCTTGCCATCGTAATTGATCATCCACTGAATGCCAAACCTGTCTTTGAATGCACCAAAGTACGCGCCCCAGAACATGTCCTGCAGCGGGATCTCGACTTTCCCTCCGGCGGAGAGCTTGGTGAAGAGGCGATCCGCTTCCGCTTTGCTCTCCGGCTGAATGGTAATGTAGAAGTTGTTCCCGACGGTGAGTTTCTGTCCCATTGATTCGAGCGCATCGGTGGCCATGAGGACATTTCCTTTTCCGATTGGCAATGCGATGTGCATGATCTTGTCTTGTTCAAGTTTTTGGATTTTGCCGGCTTCGGGAGTATCCTTGAATCGCTGCACTGTGATGAACTCTCCACCGAACACCGATTTGTAAAAGTTGAACGCTTCTTCGGTGTTACCGGCAAAGTTGAGATAAGGATTGATTGTTGGCATGGTTTTCACCCCTGCGATTATTGTTATGTCTTGGTTTGATTCGTTTTCAAACGCCGCTGCTCGCTTTCCGCGACCATTGCCGATAGGTCTGCAATTGGCCGTATCTCCCAGGGTCCGCTTCCCATGCGAATTGACGGGTGCTTCCCTGCCTGCCGGCAGGCAGGGACATCAACTGGATGGCTTGGTCGAGATCCCTTGCTTCGAGTATCATGAAGCCGCCCAGTTGTTCTTTTGTTTCGGCAAAAGGCCCGTCGGTGACGGACACCTTGCCGTTTCGGTATCGAAGGGTGGCCGCGCTCCGGGGACCTTGAAGCGCCTCCCCGCCAACAAGGTGACCATTCTTCTTCAGCACGTCGTCGTAGGTGAAACACACGTCAACGAATTCGTTTCGCTCGCTTTCGGACATGGTGTCCCATTTTTTCTCGTCAATGTATCCAAGGCAAATGTATTTCACGATTCTCTCCTCTTTGCTCTTTGAGTGTCTTGCATAAAGTAGTCGTTCGGCGGAATCCGAAATCTACAGGACTTCCTCTTTTTTCTTTGTGTTCGCCTGCCTTCAGACGTGGTAGCGGCTATCCTCGCGAAGCTCCTCCTCGATGGGGCGAAGTTCGATGCTTCCTAAACGCGCCGAGGGCCATCGTGAAGCCACCTGGATGGCCTCGTTCAAATCCCTTGCATTGATCAGGAAGAAGCCGCCCAGCGTTTCCTTTGTCTCGGCGAAGGGACCGTCGGTGATCGAGGCCTTGCCGCCGCGGACCCGCACCGTGGCGGCGGTCTGCACGCTTTGGAGGGCCTCCGCGAAAACCAGGTAGCCGTTCGCCCGCAGTTCCTCAACGTAGGACAGGGTCTCGCTCCTGAGAGCATTCCACTCGCTCTTGGAGAGGACGTTCAGCTTGTTCTCCTCTTCGTAGGCCAGACAGAGGTACTTCATAGTTCCTTCCTCAATTTTGAATTAATTGCACAAGTTACCCTTGCACGGCTCGTTCCGTCTCCTGAATCAGGAGCCGTGGTAAGCAGAAATCTTTGCACGAAGGCGTTCTTCTTGCTCTCTTAGCTCGGGCGTGAACTCAGCACCGAAATCCTCTGCCTCGAACACCTGGCGTATCTCGACCTCGGTCCGGTCAAAGGGCGCACGCTTGAGCCAATCGATGGCCTCCTCCTTCGACTTCAACCGCCAAATCCAGAAGCCGGCAATCAGCTCCTTGGATTCGATAAAAGGCCCGTCGGTGACGATTCGCTTCGTTCCATCGAACTTGACGCGCGCGCCATTCGAGCTCGGGTGAAGCCCCTCGCCCGCGAGCATCACGCCGGCTTTCACTAACTCTTCGTTGAAGTTTCCCATTTCGGTCAGGAGCTTTGCGTCCGGTAGGACACCCGCTTCTGAGTTCTTGTCTGCTTTGACGATGACCATGAACCGCATTGTCGTATCTCCTTTTTGATAGGGAGCCGTTTCCGGCTCAGTGAATTAATATCCTTGGCTGCAACATATAGTCGAATGCCGTCTTAAGAAATCGACAACGAATTCATTTTTTTCCTGAATTTGTTTTTAGTTGTCTGCGTTCACCACTGGTGCTAAGAAGTTCTCTAATAGGGCGAATCTCGATGCTTCCTACTTGCGCCGGCGGGATTCCGGATGCGATCCGGATGGCCTCGTCGAGATCCCGAGCCTCGACCAGGTAGAACCCCGCCAACTGTTCTTTCGTCTCGGCAAACGGGCCGTCGGTTATACTCGTCTTGCCGTTCCTGACTCGCACAGTCGTTGCCGTGTGAACGGGTTGAAGTGCTTCCGAGGCAAGGCAGGTGCCACTTTTCCGTATTGCTTCGTCGTATTCCATACACTCGTCATCGGTCATGGTTTGGAGCTTCTGCTCCTCGCTGTACACAAGGCATAGGTATTTCATAGTCCTCCCAAGATGGATGTGGTACCAATGATAGTCGTTTGGCGGTGAGCGAAATCGACAGGGTTATTTAAATTCGATTCAATGTACCGAGCCACATTTTGCTATGCAAGCGGGCTGTGCAATGCGGCCTAGTCGAGTTCGGGTTGCCTTACAGAAAGATGGTGTAGCAGAGAGATCGTTGAAGACGAGATAAATCAGGCGCAGCACCGCGGCGCACCGCAATTGTGAGCACGCGACCGAAGACGACGCCCCCGAATGCGTCCATGATGGGCATAGGAAGAAGACAAAAGCGATGGAGGCGTTCGATAAGTGTAAGGTTGAGAATCATTCGTTCTAACCTTGCGCGGAGCGAAGCCTGCCCGCCTCATCGCTCCATGATGGCAGGCGGGGGTCTCTTCATTTTGACTACGAGGCAACAGACTGCGTAAGGTCAATTATTGGGCACCCCCCCTTCCAGTTCCAACAGTGTTTCGATAAATCTGCGGCGAGATGTCGGCA
>DASWHW010000088.1:0-33592 GCA_036397975.1 Bacteroidota bacterium | reverse complement strand
AGCTTCGCTCCGGTTCCTCCGTTTCCGAATTCCACCGAGGTCCCACCTGGTTGAGTTGGCCGAGTTTTTCCTCGATTGTCATGATCTGAAGAAGCGAGTCGATCCGGCGTTCAATGTCGGGACTGAGCGAGCGCAATTGCTGTGCGGAAACCAGCAATGGCAGCAACATTGCAGTGAAGACAAAGACTTCTTTATTCATCGCAGTACCTTTTATCGTTTCGATGACGCATGACTAATGCGATTGTCGTTGTTGCAGCAGAAACCACTCGTACAATTCGGGGTTTGCGTATGTTTCTGACCATGAGTCGTGGTTTGCATGTGAGTAGACAGTGAACTTCGCTTCGTTGCCACATTTTTTCAAACCTCCGTACATTCGTTCGCTTTCGGCGAGGGGGACAACATCATCCTTCGCTCCATGGAACATCCACACCGGAGTATTTTTGAGTACGCACATGACATCCCGCGAGCCCCATCCGCACACAGGCGCAATCGCAGCAAAGCGCTCGGGAGATGCCATTGCAAGATTCCATGTTCCCTGTCCTCCCATACTCAGACCGGTAAGGTACACCCGGTCTTCGTCAACCGGCAGCTTTGCAATAACTTCATCAAGAAGCGCGTTCAGCATTTCGGTTGACCAGCGTGCGTTGTCGGGACATTGAGGTGAAACAACGATGAACGGAAACTCCTTGCCCTGAGCAATGAGTTTCGGCGGACCGTGAACTTTTACTTTCTCAAGGTCGTCACCGCGTTCACCTGAGCCATGGAGAAACATCAGGAGAGGCCATTTCTTTTTCTCCTGTTCAAACCCCCTGGGAAGATACAAAAGAAATCGGCCGGCATACTCTCGTGTCACGCGCTTTTCGAAACCCTGCGTGTGCTGACCCTCCGCCAGTATCCATTCTTTGGAGGTGCCGCATCCGAGAAGACCGAGGAGCAGGACCCCGATACTCTGCAACCCGCGTACTGTTTTCTGCATTCGATTCCTTTCAGACTTGATTTGAGGCGTAGGAAACAAGATTCAGAACGAATTGCTGCAACACGGGATCGGGCCTGCGGGAATATATGTCCTTTGATTCATTTGACCCGACAAGTCGCCCGCGAAGCTGCAGCCTCGAAATAATTACCCGACCACTGCCGCGCCGAATTTCAAAAATTGCGGGAATACGAAGTTGCAAGCCACACCTCGCATGGACTTTTATTTGGGATTGGGTTGAAACATTGTGCTCGGACACGACTTCACCACCGTACCCGCCGTTGAACATCTTCAGATGTTCGGGTAAGATACCCTCCCACAATGGATGTGAAATGTCGTCAGCAAATATGTACGAATCATAGCCGCCTTTGTCTTTGTCCTCGCGCTTCTCCACTTCTATGTCAATTCCTTGTGCAATCGAAAGTAATTCCCGCTCATCAATCCCGAACTCAGGCTCGATCACGATGACAGTCTTTCCCGAATCGATGAACTGTGCGACCTCCTCAAGGCGCGACTGATAATGCGTGTTTCGCACTTCACTATTCATGGCTATAAGAACATCGCAACCATTGAGATTCGCTTCCTTGATATGTCTCGCACGAATATTGTGCTGGGTGAGAAACCGACGAAGCTCATCACCGCTCTCCGCGACGACAATGTGGAGGGCACTCAACAACGCGGTGGACCGCGCATCGGGAAAGACGTGCGCTCTCTTCTCTGAGCAGGAAAGCAATCTGCCGGTTCGGTCACTGACTTCTGCGCGGACTTTGAATTCACCCTTTTGGGAGGGAAACCTGGCTGTCGTTGTCACAACAGCGGAATCCACCGCGGCCACAACAACGCTTCGCTTCTCCTCAAACAACCACTCGCCGCTCGCATCCACAACGCCGCATCGCAAGGTACAATCGACTTCGACAGGCTGATCGTTAAACACAAAAACCCTCAGCGTCCGGCGCTCATTGGCAAAGAAGTGTCTGTCCCACAATTCAACACTAACGCCAACGGGAGCAAATGAATTTTTCAGTGTTTCGAGAAGCGGTTTCGGTTGAAGGTCTTTAATGTCCCCTTTGAACCAATTCGCGGTCGGTCCTGCATTGTTGGAAAGATAGACAAACGGTTGGATCGCGTCGACTCTCATTCTTCTGAACAACTCAACCAACTCCTGCATGAGATAGGATTGATGGGCGATGAGTTGCTCTTGAGACCACTCCGGACCGAGCCAGCGTTCAACCACCTCTTTAGTCAAGAGAGAGGGTCTGAATTCCTTGTCCAGCCACCACCAGCAAAACTCGTTCAGCATTGTTGGCGTGGCAGAGTTTTCGATGTCTGCAAGTGATCGGGTGAAACCGAGTTTCCGGTCGTTCAACACGGGTCCGAGTGAATAGATATACGGATGCTCCTCGACAAAATCGACCGATTCCCAGGGGCGTGTTGGATCGAGCTGTTTCATTGAGGGCACAATCTCCTTCTGCACATTGTTGTCAGAACATTCATTGAGCGCATCCCAGATGACGATGCTTGGATGGTTCCAGTTATCCTGAAGCCATCGAGTGAACTCTTTCATGATTTGTTCCTTCGATCCGGAGGTCTTCCAGAACATCCACTCGTTCTGCAGCAACATGCCATGCTCATCAGCGAGATCGTACCAGCGATTGTACATCTGCCCGATATGATTGCGAAAAAAATTGAAGTTATTTTCCTTCGGGATATCGATGAGCAGCTTCTTCACCCAATCGAGACGCCACGGCAGCGTTCCGCGATCCGCATCGGAGAGAAAGCGATGAAACGCGATATTGCCCCCTTTGAGAAGTATCTTCTTTCCGTTCAGGTGAAAATTTCGACCGGCGATCGAAAACTCGCGCATACCGAATGTTGTGCGAAGCGCATCGACATTCCTGCCTTCGGTGAACAGAAATGTCTCTGCCTCGTACAAGAACGGATCATCCGGCGACCACAAGCGCACATCCGGGATTTTGTATCTGACAACAATAGTATATGTGTTCAGTGGGATAACGTGGGCCTTTGATTCAACGATTGCTCCTGTTTGCTTTTTCGATTGTCGCTCGCACACCACCGAACGAAGGGTGAGAGATACCGTCACATCCGAAAGGTTTTCAACCGTTATCCGCAATTCAGACGTGCCAGCTGCGATGTGAGGAATCACCTGTACCAGTTTGACACGAGGATTGCCGCACTGGACAAAGTATACGTCACCCCAAATCCCGGGAATCCACTCAGTCCTCTCCTGGTCTTTTCCAGCGGCGTTGTGAGGCGGGAGATTTTCCCGCTGCCCTACACGTACCACAAGTTCATTCTTTTCTCCCGCTCTCCAAGCGACACGGGCGTCATATTCCTGCGAAGTGTAACAGGCAATGTCGCAGCCAAGAGGTTTGCCATTCAGCCACACATCTGTGCCAAACATAGCCTGGTCTATGACAACAAACGCAAGATCGGCCGATGCGGAAGGGATGAATTCTGTTTTGTACCAATGGTACTTGTAGTTCTTCCAATCATAGCGAGGTTCACAGGCGTCAACAAGGGCCGGCACCGGAACTGAATGATTCCACACCGAAGGAAGCGAACCGTCATTCGATGGTTGAAGCTTCCATTGACCATTGAGGACGGTCGTGTTCCGAGCGGACGGAGAATTCATTGCCGGACTCAATAGGATATCAGGAGAGTTGACGGAAGTTTCTTAACCACTACTTCCTTGCCGTTCGTCGCTTTCCCCTTTTTGCCGTCAATCAGGACGGATTGAATGCGCTTCGACAGCGGGGATTTCAGAATGATGCTGCCTGAAGGTACCTTTACATCTCCACCCAACACCACAACAACATTCCTTCCCTCCTTCTTTATGGAATAGCTTATATTGCCGAAATACGTCGGAAGGCTCGTGACCTTTACGCCAGCCGAATCGTTCACCCATTCATCGGCAAGGCCTGCACCGATGACCAGCGCGTTATCATGCTCGCGCTCATAGGCAAACATGGCCCGGACGGATCGGATAAAATCGGAGCCGCACCATGTATGCGGCATGTCGCCGATGAATTTTGGTGTTGCCGGATCGCGGTGCACAACTTCAGCCCAATGATTGAACGCAGGAGGACGCCTGTCTTTCATGAAAAACTCCAGAGCCTCGTGCGCCCGCTGCTTCTGGTCCAGGTAAACGAAGGTTCCGATAATGCGATTTTCGTACGGCGTGTAGTCTTTCCAGTCGATCTTGTTATCGCGGCGATTTCTAAAGAACTCATACCACTTGTCGAAGGTCTTATGCAGTTCCGGTTCGGGAATATTGCCGAGTTCTCCGCAGGGGTTCACACCGATCGTGGTTGAAGTCGCATCGAAATCGCCCAACTCCACACATCCCGGAATGTATGAGATATTGTGGTTCCTCATCGTCAACTTCATGGATGAATAGAGGTCTTTTCTGAAGTCATCCCGTTCGCGACTGAATTCACGCTTAAACCCGGCTTCACCGAGAATCCCGGCTATCGCTGCTGCATCCTTCAAGCCTTTTAGGACAAAGAAATCATCCCAATACGAGTGACGTGGATGATCGGAATATCCTTCATGACTTATCGATTCCGGCACGAGGCCGTAACACGCGCGCTGTTCTGTTGTACCGGTGCGATACAGATCAGTCTTTCTTTCTGAGCGCAGGGATTTGATGAACTGAACAGCCTTCTCAATGTTCTGGAATTTCGATCTCAGCCATGTGGTATCCCTTGTGAAATTGAAATACTCCTTCACAAGATAAATCAACTGACCGTGGCTGTCATGCTCATCGGTCGCGTCGGCGCCGCGGCTGTCCACAACACACGGCACTTTCCCGCTCTCAAATTGATACGTCGCGTACCAGTCGGCGAACTCGCGCACTTCATCCTGGATGCCGAGTTGCAGCATGGCGGCGGAAGTCAACGAGCCGTCGCGAATCCATGAGCGTTCATAACTTCGGGATCCGGGCTGGATGCCGGGCCCGTCCCGATTAATAAAAATGTAGGCGATGTTGGATTTGATCGTGTTGATTATTTTCTGTGCCGAAGATGGAAGCGTGATCTGAAATCTGTCCAGCTTCGATTCCCAGAAGAGGCGTGTTGCGGAGTGAGCGAGTGAGATATAAAGGTCTGCTCCCTCTCCCATGTTCGATGTTGGAGATCCTTCATACCGATGAAATGGTACTGCAATGTGGAATTCCTCGTGGCTCCCGGGATGGACGTTGAACTCATACGCGATTGCTCCCGACGTGAAGCCGCGTGCATCATACGCTGCTTGCGACGTTGGCAGGGAACCCACTTTCAGAAAATCCGTGATGTCCCCCCGGTCGAAAGAGGTTGCGCCAAAACCGCTTGGGGCCTTCATAGCAATCACCGTCTTGTCATTCACCTGAATGATCCCCTCGTTGTTCCTGATGCTGTCAATCTTTGCAAATCCGCCGACAATGTTGAGCCACTGCCATGGTGGGTTTACCTGGAATGGACGGAGTGCTATAAAGAGTTTCCCTTCGGGTGACGATGAACCGCCGATGTTCTCGATCCGATACGTAGCAATCAGCATCGACCGGCCGGCACCTCCCGCGACGAACGCCCGAATAGTGAACTGCCAATCGCCGTATCGCCACTGAATCGAGGGAATTGGAAGATAATCACTCTCCAGCGATTGGGTGACGGTCACGTCGCTCCATGTCAGGAGTTTGTTGTCGATGAAGAGAAACGGCTCAAGAGAAAAGCCCAACCTGTCGGTTTCGATAGCGCCAAGCTCGCTCACAAGCGCCTCTTTCGCATCTCCGCTTGCACCGACAACAGTCCAGTTGCATTGCTGCTGCAAAAAATACTTAGGGTACAGACCTTTTGGCTCTTCACCGGCGAGTCTCGAAAAAAAATCGTTCGGACTTGCACCAAACTCCGGTCCTTTCACTTCCATCCGCGCGATACCATAGACCTTTCCCGCAGACTTCTTGAACAAAAGTCTGAGCATTCGGCCCTGTTGTTCATGGAGGTAGAGAAAATCCCTACCGCCGTTTCCATCGACCACAGAATATCCCTTGAACCACTCTTTGCCGTCGTCGGAAAACTCGACGTCGTAGGCTGACGCATAATTGCGGTCGTCCCAGTCAATGACCAGCCCACCGACCTCCCGTATCGCATTGAAATTGATGGAGAGCCACTCATTTTGATTTCCGGCGCTCTTCCAATGCTGCACGATTGTCCCCTTTTCATCTACCGTCGGCTCGCCGCCTTTCGACATTGACGATGCGTCGAATGAGGCAATCGCATTTTTGGCTGCGTCATCATCGATCGGCTCGAATGTAAAATTATCGATGAAGACTTTTCCCGAACCGCCGGTTGCAGTGGAAACAACGAACTCGATCCTGGCGACACGACGGATCTCTCCTCCGCGCTGTGGGCCCCATGCGAAGGTAATGTGTCTCTTTTTGATTCGCTGCTTCGTCCATTCCGTCGGGTATTCGACATTCAGCTTCTTTATCCAAAACACGTTGTCATTCTCATCCAATAGCTTGAACTCGAAGTTGTTCACCGGCGCCCGGTTATTTGCTCCACCCGTACCTGCTTCGGCGCGCATGTCGAAAGTGAACTGGTAATTATTTGGCAAGTCCAGAGGAAAGTCCTTCTGTGCTATCGTGTAGCCATAGACGCCGCTTAGTTCATAGTTCAACACCAGCGCTTTTCCGGTTTTACCTGATTCATTGGTGAGCGTCAGCCTGGCCCCCTGCGAAGGGAGCGCACGCCATCCCGCAAGCGATTCGAAATCATCCAAGAGCTGCGGCTGACCGATCAACGTGGACGCGGTACCGAGAAGCCATATGGAAAGAGACAGAAATTTATTTTTGAAGGGGTTCACGGTGAATATCCGGATTGAATGAACGGAATGATATTGAGGCCCCAGATTTGTGAAACGCGTCCGTTGCGTTCCGGCAATTGTCAATGGATTCCAGAACTTACTCAGCCATAATCACACCGATTCGTTCACTTATCCCGTTTTCGTTAAATGCTTCGATCTGAAAATAGTATGGACGGTTCTTGTCCATTCCCGAGAAGTACCTTTCGTTCGTGCCATACACGATGATGCTGGTGTACAATTTATCCGGCGTAATGCCGGTGTAAATGGTATAACCTTGAGCATCGTCGGACGCTTGCCATTTCAGCCATGCGTTGCGTCGTTCGCTTTCTCCCCTCAATACAGTGAAGTGCTGAACGGGAGACGGCCTTTTCCCGTTCCCCTTTCCGAACACACGAAAACCGCTGAGAGCGAACTTGCCTGTTGGAACATGGACGTTCTCGATTCGAACAAACCGCGCTTGCTGCGGCGTTGACAATTCAACATAATCATGCGGGACGTCAGTCCCGTTGTTGCTCTTGTCTATCAATGTATTCCATTTTTTTCCGTCATCGGAGTAATACACGATGTACCGATGGAATATTCCAGTCTGCTTTCCGAGGAATTGCGCATCCTGATCGGCATAGTTTATCTGGATCCCATATACAGCAAAAATACCTCCGAGATCGCTTTCAAGCCATTCTTCGCGGTCGCCTGTGAGTGCACTCCAATAGGTCTTGATGTCCTCATCCACGGCGAAGTTTGGTGCGTAACCGCCAAGAGTCGAAGAAACGCGAACGGGCTTGCCGTAGTTGAGCAACATCCATCCTGTAAACCGATCGTGTAAGTCGGAAGGGCGTGAACCGACCGGGAGATATTGTGGATAGTCGCCGTACGCAGTATTGGTGTAGAGAACACCATCGCCATCGAAGCCCGTCGGGAAAAGCCCTATGCGTCTTTCGAAGTTGTTCTTCGTGGAAATCGCCATCGTCGCAACGTGCCACCAGTTGCCGTATGCGTCCTGAAATGTCGAACCGTGTCCTGCACCCCGCGCAAAACCTCCAGGCTTGTAAGAAAAGGGATTGTGTGGCTGATAAGTGAACGGGCCTAATGGACCGTTACCAGTATAGACACCGTCTCCGTAGCCACTGAACTCGGTACCCGGTGCCCCATACTGCAAATAGTACTTGCCATTGTGCTTGTTCATCCAAGCACCTTCGATAAAAGGTGCGAGGAAGGTGTTATCGTTGTATTCGCCAAACCGCTCCCATCCATTCACGTCAGGATTGAGATGGATGAGCTCTTTCGGTTTGCCGATTGGCTGGAAAGTTTTGCGATCGATCTCGATTCCGAAGAGAGGATAGAGATTACTTGAACCGTAGTAGAGATAGATTCGGCCATCGTCATCCGCGAAGAAAGCGGGGTCCCACGCTCCGACCTTGAAGGAATCGACCGCTTCCATCCAATCGTCAACCTGGGGGTTGGTGCTCATCCAAAGAGGAAAGTCGGTCGTGTGAGTGGAGCCGAACACCAGCAGCGTATCTCCGAGCACCAGTGTGCCCGGCGCACACAATTCGTCATACACCTTGTGCCATGGCTTAAGAAATTTCCGCGGCACGAAATTCCATTTCAGCATTTCATCCGACCACCAATAGCCCCATTGGTTAGTAGAGAACAGATAATACTTGTCTTTGAACAGGGTGATCACCGGATCGGCGGTGGCGCGGTGATTTCCCTGTTCGGAAAAATTTGGAATCGGACTGTACCCGTAGTCGATGTTCATCGGGTTGCAGTAGGTGCGAGATTGGCCTGCCGCGGGAAGTTGAACGCAGACTGCTCCAATAGTGAGCAGCAGAGCTGGAATAAAGACATGGTTCATTTGTTTTTCGTAGAGTCGAGCCAACCGCCGGTAAAATTTCCTTTCTTCAACCCTTCGACGATATACCGGTTCTTTTTCATCACCTCCCACACAAACCCGTTGCGGTGATTCTCGATCATAATTGCAATGGGACCCTGATCGATGCCGAGGTAGTCATGATCGAACCAGCCATGTGGTGTGGATGGGGTGATGTATGTAGGGTTATACGCATCAACAAAGCCGTACTTTTTCCAGAGCTTGTCGCCATACCTGTTCTTCATCGCCCTAAGAGCGGGAATACAAGTCTCAGGAGCAAACGGAATCGAGCCACCCACTGCAGTTGGCGCGAGCGTCCCGTCATCCACTTCTTCTTCTGTACCGGTTCCGCGTGCTGAGTAGCTTCGGAAGTGCCGCTGTATTCCGTTGACAATGAATGATGTGTCTTTCGGTCCATCGCATGCAGTCATTCCCCAGATCGTGTCAGCGTAGTCTATCCACTGATGGGGATTCGCTTTTGCGTAGTTTCGATGTACGTACGCGGCCCGTCGCGAGTTTTCAAAATAATCAATTCCTTTTTCACGCATGAACGAGTCCTTAATCCCACGAAAATCAATCCACGCATGCGAATACTGGTGGCCAAACAACGGCATGAAGTTGAGATAGGTTTGGCCATAGTGTTCTTCCCATATGTACGAGGAAAGCCAGTGCTCATATGAACTATAGGCGAGGGGGTACGTCGGCGATGCGAGAGCGAGAATGTAGAGAAACGTCGCTTCATTGTAGCCATTCCAAGTACTCCGGTTGTACCCTCGTTCCGGACGCCAACTCATGTTGAGCGCAGGCGGAGATTGCTTCGTGAAAAACGTCCAGTCGATGCGTTGGTACAGGGAATCACCGAGCTGTCGTATTTCAATCTCTTCTGCTGTGTTCCCCGTAAAGTACGATTGTGCAAAGAGTGCTCCCATCATCAGCAATCCTGTGTCGACCGTTGATAATTCGCAACTCCACGCCCGCTCGCCTTTTTCGATATCGATGAAGTGATAATAGAATCCCTTGTACCCGGTAACGCCAGTGGCATCGGGACTCTGCTTGGAGTTCCAGAAAAAGCGAAGCGTGGTGAGTGTCCGTTCGACGGCCTCTGACCTGGAGATCATCTCGCGCTCAACTGCTATCGGATAAATGGTGAGCGCGAATCCTGCTGCAGCAATACTCGATGGGGACGGAGTGGGCCAACGATCGGGAGTAAGACCGTTGCTCTTAGGAGTCACATCGAGGAACCACTGGATGGTCCGCTGCTGAAGTGTATCGAGAAAAGGATCCCATTGCTGCCTGTCGCCCTGCGCGCGCGAGAATGATGACACCAGAATAAGGAAGGAGAAAATCGAAGTACTTTTCATGCGAACTCACTTTGAAAGGATCATTTTTCGAGTTAGTGTCGAGCCTTCGACCGCAAGCGTGTAGAAGTAAACGCCACTGGAGGCGGATCCTGCGTTCCACCGCACAGTGTGGCTGCCTGCATACTGACGCTGATTCACAAGCGTTGAGACTTCACGCCCCAACACGTCAAATACGCTCAAACTCACAAAAGCCTCCGATGAGAGTGAATAGTCGATGGTCGTCGATGGATTAAATGGATTGGGGTAGCTCTGGTGAAGGACGATCAATTCAGGTATACGCCAGACCGGTCCGATCGATGTGATTGTCTGCCATACGCCGGCCGAAACCACGCGGTCATGAAGAATTGCATGAGCCGCATCGTTCAGATGAATGCCATCGCCCGAATTGTACTGCGGCAATATCCAACCGTCGGCTTGCGCAAAACCGTTCCAAAAGTCAATAGTCCGCGGTGCATAGCGACTGAGAATCGAGTCCTTTGTCACAATCAACGCATTGAGTCTCGCAGGATCGGTAATGTTGCGTGGTGCGCACGACGTAATCCATATCGGTACGCCCGCTGAAAGTGACCTGTTGCGCAATGTGTCGAAGTTCGCCATCGTCTCATCCACTGTGTAGCCGTACGCGGCATCGTTGCTTGTCAGTGCAACAATGATCGCATCGGGACGATAGGCGAGGGCAGCTGAGATATTGTTGTTCGGCTTTGGCAACGGCCTGCCTCCGGGCGGAACATACCCGGTTGGCATAACATCGTACGTTGAATAACCGCCCACCGCGAAATTGACAACATGTGCCGAACTGTCGAACCCGTTGATATATCGCCTGTATCTCCAGACCCACGCACTGTCAACCGTTGTAGGACCAACACCCGCAGCGCTTGAGGAACCAAGTACCGCTACCACCTTGTCAGAATCGCTGAAAGGTCTAACGCTCACCATACGAATGCCGTCAAGGTACCAGGTGTGGGAACTCGCATCGGACACATCCTGCCCGAAGAAAATTGTCTTGATCTGCGAAAGATCTGCCTGACCCGGATTATCCCGAAATGCCCGGAGCGGAATTCTGACGCGCTGCCAGAGTTCTTGCCCTATCGCACCGATAAAGTTCCTGAGAGGGAGCTTCGCCGTTTTGTTGTTGCCGTTGTCTTCAAGATAGACAACGGGAAACACGCTGGAGAACATGAAGGTTGAGGACAACACGTTGAACACGAGCGAGTCCTTTCTGTTCGCGTCGCGAGGAATCCATCCCTCGCCCGCTACCGCTATCCCCCAATCACCGCCGGACTGGGAGTTCCATGTTAGTTTCAGAGAATAGTTGCCCACCAGCGAATATTCCGTCGTGACGGGAAACTTATCCCCCACCAGCGTGAGGGTGCTCGGCGACGTGACGAATCCAAAACTCGGGTCGTAGAAAACGGGGGTGGGACTGTCCGCAAAGAAAATGAAATCTAACTCACTGCCCGGCCGTGGTGCGACAATGGAGAAAGGCCGATCACTGACGTCTGCAATGGAGGGATTGGAGACGCTTGAAATCCGAACAAGGCACTGATCCGAGAAATTGTCCGCCAAGGACCAGAGATAGGATCCGGGTGAAGCTGGAGTGGAGGCGACGATTTCCAGCCATGTCCCTCCGGCGTTGGAACTGAATTCGATTCGAACGTCCGTCACGGATGGCGCTGCAAACAATATGGTGCGCAGGGTTGATTGTTGCCACTCCTGTAATCCGTTCGGCGATATCACTGTTACAGATTGACCGAAGCCTATGGACAGGCCTCCAAGAAGAAGGACCGCCGCAATCTCAATACATCGAACTGGACTTTTGCATGATGTCATTTGGTGAGAATCATCTTCTTGGTTTGACTGAACCCACCGGACTTCAATCGATAGTAGTAGACGCCGCTGGGGAGGCCAGTTGCGTCGAAGTGAACTGTGTGCTCGCCTGCGGGGATCACTTCATCAACAAGAGTTGTCACTTCTTTGCCCAATTGATCGAACACTTTCAGCACAGCCTGACTGGCGACTGGAAGCGAGTATGAAATAACTGTTGACGGATTGAAAGGGTTCGGGAAGTTTTGATGGAGGTCGAATTGCGACGGCACACTTTCTTGCTTTACACTCAGGATCGGATTAAACCCTGCCATCTGTAGTCCGCGTTGCACGTCCGGGTTGGACATGAATCGCTGCCACACACGCCCCGTTCTGTGGTTCTCAATCATAATAATAATCGGCCCCTGATCGATGCCGATGATCCACGGATCCCACCAGTTCACATTGAGATTGAAAGCATCGCGGAAACCATATGGGTGAAGCCAGAGCTGCGGCCGGTATTGCTCCCACAGAGTACGTGCGACGCGAATGCATTCATCCGGTGCAAAGGGAATGGAGCTGAGAGCTGCAGTCGGAGTGATTGTTCCGTCGTCGTTTTGCGCAGGAGGAGCTCCGCGTGCACGATAGCCAGTCGGTGTATCGCTTGCAGTTATTCCCCAGAGGGAATCGCTGTATCCGGCATGGTTACCGGGATTATCGATGCTGTAAGCGCGCTGGGCGAGAGTTGCGCGGCGGGAGTTCTCAAAATAAGTGATTCCTCTGCTTGCCATGTAAGTTTCATTGATGTTTCGAAAGTCAATCCAACAATGAGAGTATTGATGACCGAAGAGCGGCGGAAAGACGACGTATGAATAACCGTAGTAGTTGCCCGTCTGGTACCCTGAAGTCCATGTTTGCCACGCAATGTAATCGACGGGATACGTTGGTGAACCAAGCGCAAGAATGTACATGATCGTTGCCTCATTGTACCCGATCCACTCCCCGTAGCCAAGGAAGCCTGTCGAGGGTTTCCAGCCCAGTTTAATACCGGGGTTGCCGTTACGCATGAGATTCCAATTCATGCGGCGGTAGATTGAATCGGCGAGATTGCGGATCCTCGTTTCGCCAGAGTCAGCGCCGTCAAAATACTGACGGGCATCGATAATACCGGCCAGCAACAACCCCGTGTCAATCGTCGACAGCTCGCTGTCCCATGTTCTGGTCGCTGTGTTCATATCCAGAAAATGATAGAACAAACCGAAGTTGCCGATAAAATCTGTTTCTCCCATACCCTGTGGGCCGGTCCAGAAGGTGTTGAGCGTTGTGAGCACCCGATCTTTCGCTGCGTTACGCGACACCCAGCCATGATCGGCTCCGATACAAATAGCACTTAACCCAAATCCAACGGATGCAATGCTCGACGGAGATATTCCCGGGCCGCGATCACGTATGAGGCCGTTCGAAGGATTCACTTCCTGCCAGAAAAAGTTGAAGGCGGTGTGCTGCAGCGTATCCAAAAGCTCGTCGGTCGTAATCTGAGATCGTGAGGTATTGACCGCGAGTGCTGTCGCCAGCAAAATGACGAGGTATCGAAACAGCGTAATCTTTGATTTGTTACTTTTCTCATTCATTACCACCTCCAAGGATGACGCGTACTTCATGAGCCGTCCCTTCCGGAAAGGATGGAACAACCTTGTCCCGCGGTCCCTTCGTCATGCAATGCGGCTGACCGTCAACAAACATCTCCTTCACTCCAAACTCCACCCCGTCGGGGTTCAGGACTTCAATCTTATAGGCCGCACCTCTGAATGTTCGTCGCAGCCGAAATCCTTTCCATTCTTTAGGTATGCATGGATCAATCAGCAGGCCATCAAACGTTGGACGAACGCCGAGAATCCACTCGAGTCCAACGCGAAACAACCACGCTGCGGATCCTGTGTACCAGGTCCACCCACCACGTCCGAAGAAGGCCGAATCCGGGCCTTCGATGTTTCCGGGGGTAACATAAGGTTCTGCCGCATAACGATCCGGTTCTTTCCCCCGGTAAATCGGGTTCAGCTTTGAGTAGATCCTGTGAGCGCTGGAACCACGACCGAGCATCGTTTCAGCGATCACTGTCCACGTTGCACCATGGGTATAGACACCGCCGTTCTCACGCATCCCCGGACTGTAGCGGGTCAGATAACCGACGGACTTGTCGGGAGTGCTGTACGCGGGATGAAGCAGGAGCGGACCGATTTCGCTCTCGAGCTTCTTTTCAACAACATCCATAACGCATTCCGCTCTGGCTTTGTCCGCAACTCCGGCAATCACCGACCACGTTTGGGGATTAAGCCAGATGCTTCCTTCGACATTTTCGCTGCTGCCAATTTTTTCACCCGAATCCTTTGTCGCTCCGTAATAATAGTCCCCATCCCAGCCGAAGGTATTGAGGTTTTCTTTCAATTCGGCTGCGCGTAAGCGATAGCGCTCGGCCCGCCCGACGTCGTTTTGGCGACGGCAAATTTCCACAAAGTCGAGTAGGATACGATGGAGGAAATGGCCGAGCCATATCGACTCGCCTTTTCCATCCAGACCAACTGCACTCAAACCATCATTCCAATCTCCGCCGCCTATCAAAGGCAAGCCACGGTCACTGAGTCGATTTAATGATCTGTCGATTGCACGGCAACAGTGGTCATACATGGATGCGGTCGCCGGATCGTCGACAAAAAGCTCATGTTGATTCAGAAACGGAAAATCGTTTGTCTCCTGCAGATACGCATTCATAACAAACGGCAACCAAAGGAGGTTATCAGAAATCTGATTTTTTAAGCCAATTTCTGAGATGGGATGCCACCAATGGTACACAGAGCCATCGGTAAACTGATGTCGTGCGTGCAACCGAAGTTGATTCTGTGTTCGCGCGGGGTCAATCACCAGCCACAACTGACTATCCTGCAGCTGATCGCGAAAGCCATAGGCCCCTCCCGTCTGGTAATATGCAGTTCGCGCCCACATACGACCGGCGATTGCCTGATACTTCAGCCACACGTTCTGCATGAGATTCATCGCAGAGTCGGGAGTCGACACGTTCACCGTGCCAAGCATTTTCTGCCATCGATCCTGGACTTCGTCGAAAGCAGCGTGAACTTCATCGGGGGAACGGTATCGTGCTATCAAATCGACGGCGTGCGCTTTGGAATCAGCGCACCCTAACGTATAGTAGATCGTTTCTTCCTGATTCGGTTTGAGCCGAAGTTTTGTGTGCAAACTCGCCGCCGCATCAAGCCAGTTCCCGGTTCGCTTCTTCAGTTTGCCTTGCCTGACAGCATCCGGCATTGACTGGTTTCCGTACATCCCGAGAAATGATTCCTTGTCGCCATCATGGGATAGAGGTTTGCGGCTGGAAGAATGGAACGCGATGTAAGGCCAGTTGGTGTTCCAGTGACCCCGATCGGTGGGAACTTCCCAAAGGCGCTTCGTGGCGAACAACGCCTGCGCTTTTTCTTCGTAGTTGGTTTCTATGAAGGATTTGTGGAATTCGCGATGCGAATCGGGAGACTGTCCGAGCGCCCACTCGAAGTAGGTGAAGAGGTCGATTGTGGAGGATCTTCGGGACCGATTCTGAACCTTCAGTTGCCAAATCTCAACCGGATCATCAAAGGGGACAAACATCAGAAGCTCAGTTCTAATCCCGAAGGTCTCCGACTCGATGATCGTGTACCCGATCCCGTGGCGACATATATAGGATTCCGGCTCATGACACGTTGGCTTCCACGTCGCGGACCACACTTTGCCCGTCTCATCACGCAGATATATGTACTTCCCCCATTCATCTTTGATCAGGTCCTGAGCCCACCGTGTCACGCGGTTCAACTGTGCGTGCGTCCGCCAACTGTACCCACTCCCTGTTTGCGACACGGTAATTCCGTAGTCGCCATTGCTCATCACATTGATCCAGGGACGTGGAGTCCGGGGTCCAGTAATGATATATTCTTTTCCGTCGCTAGAGAAATAACCGTATTTCGTCTTAAACGCCTTCAACCGATTTTCTGGTATCCCCTCTCTTATTTTCAGAATGACACGCCCAGGGTGAGGCGATGGGTTGTTTCCAGCCTTCCGTGATCGGCCCAGCCGTAGTCAAATTGCAGGCTATATGAATCTGCGCTGTAATGGACGCCTGCGCCGAGCGTTAGTCCGACCTCCGAGTCGTCGAGGAAGAGATTTTGATATCCACCACGGAGCATCACCGTGTTCTGAAATACCCATTCCCCTCCGAAGCTGATGCTTTCCGTATTGTCGTTGGGATGAAATGCGTCAACAACGAATAACATGTTGTGATCATCGCTTATGTTCACGGGGATTCCAACACCGACTCTGAACAGAATGGGTAATGAATAGTACTCCGTGAGCAGCTCGGCAGGCAGCCTCCCGTTGTCACCGAATCTCTCAGGGTTCTGGTCGAAGAGAACGCGCAAATCGGTGCCGTCGAACTTGCCGCGTGTGCCAAAATTCGACACGCTCGCTCCGATCCTCAGCCCGTTTTCCGATATGCGATAGAGCGTTCCCACATTGAGGGAAAATGCACCCATCGAACTGTGCCAAATGGTCTCCCGGAGGTATGAGACCTGGAGGCCGAGAGAAAAGCGCTCCGATATTTGTCGTCCGTATCCGATTCCGATGGCGAGATCGGAGACTGTGTATCGCTCTCCTGTGCCTAATGGGCGCTCAACAGTTCGGACGTCGATCTCTCCGGAATTCAAAGATGTGACGGTTGCATAGAAATTTCCGAAATCGCCCAGTGACAATCCAAGTGCTGCAAAGTCAAACGAAATATCCGCAAGCCATGGAACGTGACTGAATTGTACGCCGGTCTCGAAGAAGTGGCCTATGGCAGCGGGGTTATAATAGGCGGCACCGACATCATCATAAATCGTTGCGCCTGCATTTCCCATGGAGGCAATCCGGGCGCTCGGTTCAATCAATAGGAATTGTCCGACACTTGTTCCGGTTTTGGACTGGCCAAATGAGCCTGCTGCCGCGACAAGAAGAGCAGTTGCAATCAAGCATATCTTCGGTTTCATGGTCATCCTCGCCTACTTTATGATAGCGAATTTGCCGATATGAGTACCGACCTGGTCTGCATCAACGTGATAGATATAAAGACCGGGCGCCACATCAAGATTGTCTTTCGAACGGAGATCCCAGGCGACATAGCCGTCGGTTGACCCGCTATGCGTGAGTGAACGCACCAGATCTCCGCGAACCGTATAGATTCTGATAACGCAGTATTGTGGGATTCCCCGGAATTCTATTCGCCTATCGCCTCGTCCTGAGGTTGCAAATGGCCCTGGCTCAAAGCTCGCGGCACCCACATACGGATTCGGAACAACATACGGCTGTTCCTTGAATTCGTTCTTCGCCTTCGCATTTTCGATCAACTCTCCTTTGGTGGTAAACACAAATTCATCGCCGGCGGTAAACGGATAGAGAAGTCTCACCCGATACACGTCGCCGAGAGTGGGAGTCCGAATCGTATCATTATTGTTCTCAAGACGTATCCCCCACGTATGCCTCAGATTGGGTGGGTCGCTGTCCGAGCCGGACAGAACCTGGATTTCCTCAGAACTGCTGGAGTTCGGGCTTAACGTTGAGTCACCATTATTATCAAAGAACCAACTCTTCAAATGCACGTCGCCTTCAGGCGTGTGGGCCACGACCCGGAACTTGATCGGAGCCGTGAAGCCGAAGAACAATCGCGCCGTGTCAATAACAGTATTGGAAAATGTTATGGTGAAATCGTACGGGAACCCGAAGCGCCTCTCGTCGATCGAAACCGTCGCCCCTCTGGAGTAGGTCACGTTCAACCGTGCGTTCGTTGAACTTCCCGGCATAAAGCCGCTCTGGGCCGTGTCGACAACGACGGTCGGAAGGGTCTTGATGATTGGAAGCACTCCGCCTCCGGCAATTCCGGTTCGATTACCGTCAAGATCATTCCCAGTCTCGAAAAGCATTGTTCCGTTAGTGCTATCGATGAGATTGTAGGAACTCGCGCGCACTTTGTCGGCTTCGGTATTAAAACTGATCTTGAACAGGTGGTTTTCCGGGACGAGCTTGGAATCCAGCACCTCGATGTCCACCGAGCCGGTGCCAAAGCCTCCGGTTTTTGACACAGCCGATGCTTCCGCCCGCGTGTAACCCAGAACTTTCGGATTGGGTCTGACGGTAACGACATTCTTCGGAAGGATGGTCCCACCGCGTGGAGTCCTTGATACAGTAATTGCATTTTCAGAAGGATAGTAGGTGAAGACGTCCTGGTTCTGAAGGCTGATGCTCGGACCGTAATCATAGGCGCATACAGCATAGTAGTACAGCTGGCCATTCACAACCGTGGTATCCCGGAACGAATGCGTCAAGCCAGTTTCGCTTCCCAGATAGTATGCGATGCCTTCGACGGTGGTTTGCGTAAATCCGCTTATGCCGTTCTTCAAATCGAATTGTGCGATCGGTTTTCCGTTCCCGATAGGACCTGTCCCTCTACCTGTTTGAATCACTCTCGGATCTCTGAATTCGGGATCGGTGGAGCGATAGATACGATAACCTTCAAAGTCATTTTCGGTGACAACCGGGTCGGTGCTGTTTTCTGCCGCGTCGTCCCATGACAATTGTACATAGCCGTCTCCCGCTTCAGCGCTGACCGTCGGGGAAGGAGGTGGAACTGCAAACTGATAGTTCGCATTATAGATTGCCCCGACGACTTTGACCGTTGAACGCAACTCCTGGAGATCCGCTCCGAACGCAAGCGCAAGACTAAACCGCTCCGTCTTACCGCTGTTGAGTGTAAACGGACCGGAAGCAAACAGGAAACCGATATTAATGTTTGTTGCGCCCGTTCGAAAGTCGAAATGAACGTTCCGATCCGGGTGGGTCCACATTCTGTAAAGGCGCTCAGGCCAGTACTTTGGCTGTTGCATAAAGAACACGACGCCGTCAATGCCCCCGGTGATGTAATTCATCTGGAATCCCGTGAGGCCGATCTGGTCGGACTCATCTTTGTCGGTCCGATCAAAATGCGGTTCACCTTGTGTCGGTACTCCATCCCCTTCACCGAAGTCATTGGTTCCGGCGAGGCCGTCCTCACCCACGTCGTCTACCAGCTCCACCCAATCCATGTCTTCATCGCCCGTCCACCAGACGCCCGCTCTTGTTGCGGGGCGGAGTGAGGGGGAGCCGATCACCGCACGAAATTTTGTTGTATCGTAAAGCGTTGCCGCGGCGGCAAGTATCGCATCGGCACCGATGATCTTTGTCCCGGGACCAGCATCTCTCTTTTCGTCGGTGATACCATCGAAGTCATTATCGATCATGTCTTCGGGTTTCCCCGGCGTTTCCAGATAAGCATAGCCAAGATATCCGGTTGGATAGCAGCTACTGGTAAGTCCTACGCCATGTCCAAAGTAGTCCCAGGTGTAGACAAGGTTCAATCCCGCGGTCGTATCAAACTGAGCATTGTCGTCATCCGACTCAAAGATTCCGTCGCAACCGGCTGAGGAACCGCCGATCCCCGAATCCATATACAAACCGAAGATCATATTCTCCGGCTCGCCGTTGTCCGGATAGTTGACTGTGCCCTCATTGGTGATGTCGTAGTGCCAGAAAATAACATTCGCAGCCTGGGGGTTCGACCACTGGAACCCGCGTACCTCAACGCGCATCCCCAGACCGCGACGAGAGCTATCACGGCTGTCTGCATAGTACAGCGATCTCCATTTGTCATAGAAGTCATCGTCCATCACCGTAAAACTTTCCTGGTCGGCCGCCGGGACCTTACCAAAGTATCCGTTCCACCATCCATCCCATGAACCATCCTTGTCCGGCCATGTGGGAGGCCATGTTCGGAGATCGTGGCTCATCGCGGGTGAACGGCCTTTGTTGATGCTGGGATCCGGCTCGAAGTAACCGGGTCTTGGTTCGAACCGCATCACTCTGGCGCCATACGGGCTTGGCTCCTGTCTCTCGCGGTAACCTGTTTCCATAATATACGCGGAGTCGCCGTTGACGAGTCGCACTTTAGATAGAATAAACGGGGTTACGCCGTCAGTGTAATTTACTCCGCTCCCCTTGGGAATTTCCGCCGAGTGAAATACGCTGACATCCACACCGGCCGGACGAAAATCACCGACCATCCCGTAGTTGAGAAAGACTGTACGAATGTTGTTCGCATCGTGAAATCCCTCACGCTCGGCATCTAATCTGCCGCGTTTGTCCGGGGGAACGGGAGGTACAACCTGGGCAACAAGCTCCACCGGAAACAGGAAGGTAACAATCACAAGGAGAGTCGGAAACGAAATTGTTTTCATATGCTATTCCCCATACGCAAATCAAAATGGTGAATTCACTGAAATGCCCAGCTCGACGCGTCGCGGTGGATAATACCGGGTGGGGTTTGCAAGCCCGTTTCTGTCCTGGGAAAGCGGAAACAGACCGTAATCAGGACTTCCGGTGGTGGCAAAGACAGAGCCGTTAAAGTATCGAGCGTTCAACAGATTGAAGACGCGAACGAAAACACTCATGTGCATGTCTGCAAGAGAAACAGATTTCTCAGCGCGCAAGTCGATAACAAAGCCGTCGGGCTTGCGGCCGGAATTTTTTTCAACCCCTGATCCGAATCCCGAGCCAATTTCGGGAGTATATGGTTGGCCGGTACCGTATCGTAATATTGTGCTCACGGAGTAGTTCTCCGGCTGAGAGACCTGGAGCGTGAGATTCAATGTGTGGCGTTGGTCCCAATTCAACGGAACCTGCCTTGGCCGAGGGTCTTCTCCTGCTGCGGCCCGGTTTGCCGTTTCATCAGGATCGCTTGAGTTTCCCCGAGCATCCTGCCATGTATAGTCGAGCGATGAACTCACGATCCCGATACGACGCTGGTCGAGTGATATCGTAAAGCCGCTGACGCTTCCAAAGTCGACGTTCGTCAACCGGGCATATGCCGCAGCGGCATACGTCTCAATGAACTCAACACCGAGGAGGTCACGGATATCTTTGTAGAAGAGATTGATGCTTAATCCGAGGAAATCTGTTATCGCATGCTTGTAGCCGAATTCGTATTGCACCGTCCGTTCAGGCTTGATATCCGGGTTACCATAGACCGCATCGAAATTCCCCGTACCATCCTGCAAGGTACTGAGCCTTTCATAATTTGCATTGGTAAAGATGTCGCGCAATGGCGGAAACTGATAAAAGTGTCCATACGAAAAGAAGATGGATGAAGTAGCCGTAATCGGATACGATATGCCGATACGCGGGGCGTAGGAGGTTTTTTTTGTTGTGCGTTGGGGAGTGGAAATCGGTGCCCCCTGAATGGCATTCGCCGGGTTTGAAAGGTCGCTCGGCAGTGTGCTTCGTGAATCGAAATACTCAAATCGAACTCCCGCGCGCACCGTCAGATCATTCCACTCAATCAGATCCTGTGCATATGCGGCCATGGAAATGGGATAATAGAACTGAATTCCAGGATAATCCGGCGGCTGATCGATGTAACGATAGAGCGTATCTCCCTTGAACGTGAGCGTGCCTGCGGTGCCGAATTCAATTGCCGAAGTTTGTAACTCAATACCGACCTTTACCTGATGCTCGCGCGTCACCTGGCTCACCAGAGCGCCTTTGCCGACAAACGAATTCGTCTTTTGCCGGAATCGTCCGAAGTCCACTCCGGCCACTGAGGCTCCATATTCATAATCGAATAACCCTCTGCTGCTCCCCGCGTAGTCATACCGCGAATCATAGAAGTCATCATACACCCAATCCCGGTAGTCAAAATAGTTTTGACGCAGGTTGACGTTGTAGAACGAACTGGCGGAAAAAGAGTGCGTCCAATCCACGCCGTGCACAAGTGATTTTGTTTCCTGAGTTTTTTTCCCATCCGGATTGTAACGAAAGCCAAACGCATCTCCTAACCTGCTGCCGGAAACGAAATTGAAGAGAGCCTGATAGCTGATCTCGATATTAGAGAGAGATCGATTCGTGATCTTTCCTAATCCAGACCACTCGCGTGTATACGCAAGTGCAACAACCTCGCCATTCCCATTCGGATTCTCTAGCCATCCATTCGGATTGGAGTTCAGCCCGGCTGTGTCGAGTGGATTGAAACGTCTTTCGCCGAGATAGTAATCGTTAAACACATATCGACGTGCGCTCGCCAGGAAAAAGGTTTGGGGAAGTCCGGTCGGACCACTGAGACTGAGTTGATAGTTTTGATTGACGAACTCCGGCCTGAATTCATATGTGAGGTTTCGTTGCCCACCGCTGCTGTAGAGAAACGATCCCGCAAGCGCTTCGCCACTAAACGAAAAACGATCGCTTCCCGATTTGAGGACGGTGTTGACAACGCCACTCATCGCCTGTCCATATTCTGCGTCGAACGTTCCGGTGATGATCTGCACTTCTTGAATAAGGGATCGATCGATCTTTATTGTTGAAGTATTATCAAACGAATTATTGACCGACACGCCATTAACCTGATATTGCACTTCTCCTGCACGCCCGCCTCTGAAGTGGCCGTCCACGACACCTGCCTGGAGGTTTACAATGTCCTGCAACTCCTGCACTGGCAGGGTGCCGATTTCTTTGTCAGTGATGGTGGCTATAGTGCTGGTGAGGTTGACGTCCACCACCGGCCTTGTTGCGGTGACGACAATCGCATCGGATTCGATCGCGGCCTCTTCCATTATCGCATCCAATTTGGTGGTCGCATTGACTGTCACCAGGACTTCCCTCACCGAAACGGTGCGATATCCCAGAAGTCGGAACTGAACTTCATAACTCTCCGGTGGAACATTGAGAATTACATAGTAACCTTCGATATCGGTGTTTGCTCCTAATGACGTGCCCACCAAAACGACGTTCGCGCTTGGAAGTGGTTCCCCGTTATCATCAACAACTCGTCCGGAGATTTTTCCAGACGTACCTCCGTATGCGATCGATGCGGTCAGCATCAGGATTCCGGTTGGACAGAGGGTAAAAGAGGAGAGTAAATATTTTCTGAGGTTCATGATCGTGATTCCTATTTCATAGGCACATATTCATTAACAACAGAAGAAAGTCGGAAAAGGGCAAGGAATAACCGCCACGTGAGTCGCCCGCCACGTGCCCGTTTCCTTTCGTCTCACAAAGATGAAAACGGCTGGTACACAAATGTTAAGACGCTGGAAAGATAATGCCCGCTCTTAATCCACGCACACGCGTCCCAGCTCCGGGAGAAAACCTTTGCATGCCCTGCCCGCAAGCAGGGCATGCTCGGGAAGAATCCGGGAGGATTTATTTCAGCAGCACCATCTTGCCAACAACTGTCTCATCCGTTGCAACCATTCTCAGGCGATAATTGTAGATGCCCGATGCGAGATTCGACGCATTGAAATTCACCGAATGCTCGCCAGCCTCGCGGTCAGCAAAACTCCGCGATGCAACGAGTTGACCAAGGATGTTAAATACTTCCAGAGTCACATCACTCCGTTGCGGCATAACAAACTTGATCGTGGTCGAGGGGTTGAATGGATTCGGGAAGTTTCCAATGAGGGTAAAGACCTCTGGAATGGAATTCCCATCTTTGTCCACAGACAGCGGCCCTGAAGGATCCATGTAAGCCCAGATCGGCGAATCACTGCCTGCTCGCTCTCTCATGAACCAGGTACGGGTTCCGTAGCTGGCTGAGGCAGGAGTGAATGAATCGCCATCATACAACGTCGCACCGAAGAAAAGAACGCCATCCCCTCTGCCTGCAGGATAGCCGAGCTCACGAAGATTGATACGGTATTCCGCGGAATAGCCGCTGTCAGGCGTGGCGCCGAGAGTATCGATCGTTGTCCCACCTTTCAACGCGACGGCGATTTGCACTTTTGTACCGGCAGAATCCCACGCACCAGGATCGGGGGCAAGGTCTTCCCGCCGATTGACTGTGAGGCTGGTCCCGCTGCCACCAATCGAGAATGTAAGAGCTCTCGGGAACAACACATTTGCATTATCGCGCGCAACACGGTCGTTAATGCTCAATCGGAAACCATCCCAGCGAGCTTCCGGCGTTCCACCATCTTGTACAACTAAGTCTGCAACATCAAGACCGACAAACAAGGTATCCTCTTTATAGAAATACTTCACAGTCGCCAGGCTTGGATCAACTACTGCAGCCTGACCGCCATTCACATTGGGTTGAAATTGCCCGCTTCGATAAGGCGCGGTACTCGGGTAGCCGTTGCGGATTGTCGAGTTTCCGAACTGGATCTGTAGTGTTCCGACGCTGGGATTCTGCCACACACCCTCGGTCAAACGACCATCGAACGTAATGTTGGGATATGTGGAACCGGGAACTCGAAGCTCGTACGACACAGAGGGTACCGGACCTGATGCTATAGTAACATCCGGTCTTGAATAGAGTCGAATATGACCGTACGCGTTGTTGTTTCCCCAGGGGCACTGGAACCAGGCACGGTTTCCAGCTTGTCTTGTTGTATCCAACGGCCAGTACCAGTCGTTGTCATAAATGGAGAGGCTGTACTGGATGATATCGCCTGTCGACTGCATGACATCATAGCCACGGGATCGCAGGTTGAGCCTAAACTCCATCGTATAACCGACATCAACATCGTTATCGTCATTTTGCGTCCCTTGCACTGTCGTTGCAGCAAACCACGTTGCCGCGCTGAGTGAATCAGTACGGGGAACCGGTCCACCACCCGAAGCTGAACCCCAGGGACCAAGGAAAACTGGCATTCTCCCAGGTTGGTCAGCTAATGTATCTGCCCATCCCTCTTTCACCCACGCGTAGAATATCTCACCAGCTCCTACAGGCCTATTCGTTTGGTCCCGCTGTCGCAAATTGGACAAGATGCCATCGAATCTGTTAAACGGTCCACCACCGACAGATTTGTCAAGAATGCGCACACCGACATACAAACTATCGGCCTTGACAAGATACTTCACCATCGCCCAAGTTGAGTCGGTTGGACTTGTCAAACCGTTCTCCTTGAACCAACCGCTTCCGGGCATTCCATTGTCCACGCCGTACCTGATGAGTGTGGACTCGGCAGAAGCCCAGCTAGCTTCATTCATTTGACCGTCGATGACCATTGCCTCGGTGGTCGTCCTTGCCCACTTCACATCCGTCCGTGCCGGCTGTCCGAGAACAACAGAAGCGGACAGGACACAGACCACCATCAATAACAAGATGTGTTTCATGATGCGTACCTCCTTTGATTGTGAGTTGATGTAAGGTGTTCCTTTATCCACGCTAATCGTGGGTAAACTAGATTCAAATCGTACTGAATGCCTGCTCAATCACCTCCTTTGCGAGAATGATATTTCAAGAGTTGGATTGATTTGGACAGCCACATGATTCACGCAGTGTCAGTGTCGTGTTCAAAAGCACCTGTTTCTTGGAGTGGGTGTTCTTGTGCTTCACTGCATGAGTAACAGTTTCAATTGCTTGTACCCCCAGGTTCTGAATGTTCACCTGCACCGAAGTTAAAGTCGGGGTGAGATATGAAGCAATCGGCACGTCATCGAACCCTGCTAGCGCAATATCTTCCGGAACACGAATGCCGCTATCACGAAGTGCGCTCAGCGCTCCGATTGCCATTGAATCGTTGCATGCAAAGATCGCTCTAGGCCGTCGAGACGCCGCCAGAATCTTCCGTGCTGCCTCATAACCTGAAGCCTCGGTAAACAAACCTGCGAACTCTAATTGAGGATCCGGTTGCACACCTCCCTGCTCTATCGCCGTTCGGAACCCACGGAGTCTTTCTGCTGCTTCAAAATTTTTCTCCACTCCCTTGATGATTGCGATGGGATCATAGCCGTGGGACAAAAGATGAGTTGTCATGGCAAATGCACCGCCATAGTTGTCAATGTTCAGAGAATCGAATCCGTTGGAATCCACGTAGCAATTGAGCAGTACTACAGGAAGAGAGTGTGGGAGGTTTTCGTCGAGAGTTTCCGCATCGATGTGAGGCGACATGATGACGATGCCATCCACCCGTCCACGCATCATTGCAAGAGCAGCTCGAATCTCGTCTTTATTATTATGCGAACTGGAGACCACGAGGTGATAGTGAGAGCGCTGTGCTGTTTGATCGCTGCCTCGGAGGACTTCTGAAAAGAATTCACCAAAAAGGTCAGGCAGAAGAAGTCCAATTGCATCCGTGCGCTTGATACTGAGACTTCTCCCAAGAGCATTGGGAACATACCGAAGATCTTTTGCAGCGTTACGCACACGATGTCTCGTCTGCGTATCCACTGGTCCAACATCATTGAGGACGCGCGACACCGTAGCTATGGAGACGCCAGCACGCTTCGCGACATCCTTTATAGTCGTGCTCACCACGATATTTCGTTGATCTTATTGGAAAGGATAGGGCCTATGTAAACGTTTACATTGCTGTGCAAAAAGAGGCGTATTCGAATGGCAATGTAAGCGCTTACATTGTAGGGAATCCAGTCACCTTTGTCAAGAGGTCCAGGGAATTTTTCGAGAAATTTTGTCCCAACATGAACTTCCGTTAAGTCCAATCTTGGGCAAACTACCAGTTCTGGCGAGGGTTTCCAATAATCTTCATCGGGGTCGTTCCTGTCCCCGCTACAAAAAAGGCCTTGGTTGTTTGTACCGAGGCCTTTTGCTTTTTGACCCAGCTGTCACGACTCCACCCAGGATCAGGCTATATCCGGACTTCGTTGAGCTTTGACTCCAAATAACGATCCAGTTCAAATTTTGAAATCATTCCACCCAACACTACGCTATCCGCGCCGGCATAGGGAAAATACAAATCACCCTTGTAGAAATACGCCCCGCAGATAAACACAACGTTGTTCACTCCGAGTTCCGAATCGCCGTTTGTCTCAGCATGCGTCTCCGGACGTAACAACGGCTCATTACGTTGAACAATGAACTCCGCCTTCGATGGATCCGCAACCGCGATTCCCAGATCATACTCACGCGTTGTGTCGGCTTTGCGGTTGCCAATATGGTAGATGATGAGGTACCGCCCGTCATCCATCCGCAGTGGCGGCGCACCGCCACCAATCCAGGTGTCGATGAATGTTGGATTCTTGATCGATTCCATTAACGGGCCGCGCGTTTTCCATTCACCGAGCACATCATCGGCTTCTGCCCAGTGAATCGACATGGCGTTCGGTCCACCCATCGGGCGATGCAGGATGACATGCTTGCCGTTGACTTGACCTTCGAACAGCATCGCATTCTTGTTGTCTACCGTGTTGAATTCCCCTTTCAGCAAGCCGTGCTTCTCCCAGTTGATAAAGTCTTTGGTGGATGCATGCGCAATCCGGATCTTGTTGTGAGGATGTCCAGAACTGTACGCACAGTACATCATCGTGTACCGGTCACCGACTTTCGAAATCCGTCCATCCTCAGCACCGAGATTCTCGTAATCTTCTTCGGGACGAACGACTGGAGAGTCGTGACGGGCAAGAAGTTGAAGGTCTGCGGTCAACACCGCAAGTCCGAGCGACGATCGGGTGAAATCATACTCCGGAGTTTTTTTCCCTTGTGCTCGATAAAGAAGGAAGCACAATGCTGAATGCTCGCCGAGCGTTTTTCTTACTTCATCGGAAAACGGAAGCCTCGCAATGATCGAGGCCAGCTCGTGCTTATCTTCGACAAGTGCACATGCCGGATTGAAGGTGACTTTGTTTTCCCACGGATGGTATTCGATTTGCCGAAGGATTGGATTGCCGCCGTTGAGCCGTTCAACCCTCGGCACATGCTTTGACATTGCGTTCATTAAAATGAATCGTCTTTGACTATGTTTGTCTGTTTTATGCAATGGGTTCTGATTCGAGAGAGATTCCGAAAACCCTCCTTCACGCTCTCAATCGGTGCACCATCGAATTCTTCCTGTTCAACGATAAACCATCGCACGTTATTTTCGATTCCCTCCCTCGCAACACCAACCATATCAATCACGCCGGCGCCAACTGCTGCGTCTCGTCTTGTCTGGCGATTATGCATGTCCTTGAAATGAATCGATGAGCATCGATTGCCATACTCCTTCGTGAACCTCACTGCATCAAGGCCGCTATGCTCAACCCAGTACGTGTCGATCTCCAAACGAACCAGCTCACAATCCCACCACTCCATAAGCCAATCAAGTCCGCACCGCCCTTCAATATGTGCCAATTCTATTCCGTGAACGTGATACAGGAATGCGATGCCAACTGTATTACATCTGGTTGCAAAATAATTCATCTTCAGGGCGGCATTTTTAATTGTCATTCCACTCAGGCAATCCTCTTTACGGATGGACGGCACCACGACCGTGGGACAATCGATGGAGCGACAGAGGCGGAGAATACCATCGAGGCCATTCTCAAGCTCGTCGATTTCAAACACAACGCCGGCAACTTCCAGCCCGGTTTCCTCCAAAACACTTCGGAGAGTTTGTAAATCGACGAACGAAAGGGAACGCCCGACGAATTCAACACCCTTGAAGCCAATCTCTGCAACGTGCCGGAGCGTAGCAAACGGATCGGCGGCAAACTCGTCTTTGAGCGTGTAAAGCTGTAACCCGATTTTCGAAGCACTCATAACCATCGAACCTTCAGATTCCTTCTCAATTGTACGATGTTCCGATTCGAGCAAAATGCCACTTTCTTCACTCCGCGGGCGTCGAGATCAAAATAGTTATCGTCGAAATCGACATCCTCGCCGAGGATCTCAACACGCACGTTCTTGACAAATGCGTTCGTCTTCAATGTTATCACGTATGTGCCGTTCTTCTGCGAGGCAATTTGAGCAGACACTTTCGCTTTCGGAAACCGCAGATGCTTTGGCTCGTGTAGGAAGTATCGCTGATCCGATACAAGATCTTCTGACGTGAGCAGACGTCCCGTGAAATAATGTCGACTAGAATCGTATTTCGCAAAGTGGGATAATTCTATTTCAAATACTCTGGATGAAGCGTTTGGCTTGATACGAACATTCAGAGACTTCGTCCAGACTTTCTTTCCGCTAAATGATCGCAAGCCGAGATCGATTGTTCCTGAAGCCTCTCTCAGCAAGTCGTTCGTAACCCAGACTTCAAGGGTGCCGTCAACTTGCTTGAAGCTGAGTAGAACCGCGGCAAAAAACTTCTTTGCGAAGTAATACCCAGCTTTGGGTCGCAAAGCGCTGTCGATCACCGCCCAACTGCTGACTGGCCAGCAATCGTTGAGCTGCCAGAAGAGCGAGCCTGCGGTGTTGAACTTCCGGCGACGCCAATGTTCAACAGCATACTTCAAAGCCTCAGCTTGAATTAACTGACCCTTATAGATGAATTCGTCAAAGTCCATAGAGAGTTTATAGTGAGCAGTTTGAAAGCGGATCAACCGCTCCGTTCCCTCCACCTGTTTGTTGTGATGTTCCATCACCCGACTTTGCGGATGACGGTCGACCGGCAACGTCACTTCTTCGAACGTGTTACGGTTTGCGGGCGCCTGAAAACCAAACTCGGCTACGAACCGGCCATTGTCGTTTTCGTAGAGCTTGTAATCCTTCCAATCACTCCACACAGACCATTGATGATGCGTGCCGTTATATGCGCTGTTGGGAAAACCGGCGCCGAACGGTGAGCTTCTCCAGTACGGTCGCGTTCCATCGAGCTTTGAAATGACGGACGGAAGAATGCCCCTGAAAATCTTTGCTCCGCTCATATCATCGGGAGTTTTGTCAGGATTCTCAGTGCAGAAGAGCCACTCGCATTCATTATTGCCGCACCACACCACGATGCTGGGATGGTTGCGCAAGCGTTCCACTACACTTTCTGCTTCCTCTTTCGCTTGACGGAAGAACCACGGGACTTCCGGATACGCACCGCATGCGTACATAAAGTCCTGCCACACCATCAGTCCGAGCTTGTCACACTGATGGTAAAACACATCCTGCTCGTAAATCCCGCCACCCCACACGCGAATCATGTTCATGTGCGCATCTTTCGCGAGATGCAGCAGTGTCTCATAGGTCGATTCCGCAATGCGAGGAATGAAGCTGTCGCACGGAATCCAGTTAGCACCCTTGCAGTAGATTTTCTTACCATTGATCTCGATAATGAAGGATTTGCCTTCGCTGTCTTTCTCCTGAATGAGATGCACGGTACGGAGTGCAAACGGGACCTCAAGCCGGTGGATTTCCTTTCCATCCTTGCAAAGCGAGAACAGAGCATCGTACATCGGCTGGTCACCGTACCCGTTGGGCCACCAGAGCTTCGGCTTCGGAATGCGGAACGTTGTCCTGATCGTATTGCCACGCGCAGCAGAGGTCTGCTCTGCGTACGACTGCTCACCGGTTACGAGCATCCTGACCGACAGTCCGGGACTCCGAACGCGTTCGACTTCGACAGAGACCTGGACGATAACTTCACGACTGTTCAGCGTAAGGACCTTCACGTGCGGGTGCACCAAGCGGGCATGTGAAAACACTTCGAGCGAGATGTTCCGCCAGATGCCTGATGTCGTCAACTTCGGACCCCAATCCCACCCGTATGAGTACTGCGCCTTTCTGACGTAGACCCGATGCGGCTCGAGAGCCACCCGCAGTGCTCCGTGTTTTTTCTCAATTGCCTTCGGGCGGATCGAAGGCGAGTCGAACAGAATCTCTATTGTGTTCTTTCCCGGACGAAGGTAGCGCTTCACATCCAACCGGTGTTCGACAAACATGTTCGCCGTTTCACCCACGAGTTTCCCGTTGAGGCGGATCTGTGCGTACGTATCAAGACCTTCACACACAAGCTGGATCGTATCATGATCGAGCAACGATGCTGAAACCTTGAACTCGCGTCTGTAGAGCCACTGTTGCGAGTCGATCCATTGCACGTCGTTCTCGTTCATCCGATAGAACGGATCTTCGATGGTATCATTTGACATCAAATCGGTGTGAACCGTACCAGGGACCGTTCCCTTCATCCACTTTGTCGCATCACGCTTGTCTCTCGGGAGAGTCTTGTATTTGTTGATAGCCTTAAATTGCCACTTGCCGTTCAGGTCAAGTTTTTTCATATATGTTTGTCCGGTTGAGCAGAAATGGTGGTGATTTTATCGAAGTAGTAGCATCCGTCGGACACGAGTCCCGCGTTCTGTCTGTAATTGGTAGAAATACACTCCGCTCGCGGCGTTGCCTGCATTCCAGGGAACTGTATAGAATCCGAGCGGGAAGTGTGAATTCACCAGTGTTGCGACTTCTCGTCCGAGCACATCAAGAACTTTTAGCGAGACGTCTCCCGAAGTTTGAACTCCAAACTTGATGTTGGTAGTTGGATTGAACGGATTTGGAAAATTCTGTTCCAGGACCAGCTCCGTCGGCAACAATTGATTGCGGTCGCCATCAACCGCCGATGTCCCTCCTACAAGATCCTGAATCTGCTGTACCGACAACGCATAGTTGTAGATGCGAATGTCATCCAACACACCGTTGAAGTTGAACCCCTGATTGTTTGGCAGCACCTGGCCGACCGTCAAATTGATTCCAGTTTGGAGAATGGTCCCAGACCAGGACGTGAATGCATCGAGGTCGCCGTTCAGGTACACTTCGAAGTCCGAGCCACTGTACAACACAGTCACATTGTACCAGACGTTCGTGGACAGCTCTGTTTCTGAGTCGAGGTCCTTGATTCCCGTTGTTGTCTTCACGGTCCATCGGAGACGCCGATTGGAGATTGAGATTTTCCACCTGTTCTCCCAGTTGCCGTGTGAAAGGGGATGTTGTTCGCGTTCGTAGAACGCGTCGACTCTCATCCAGAAGTTCATCGTCACAGATTGCTGGAAATTCAGACTGGTGCTGTTCGGCACTTCGATATAGCTCGTGTTTCCATCGAACGCATAAGCGCTATTCGGGATGCCCTGCCGGTTGGGCGTCAGGATAGCGCCGTGAACCGTTCCGTTGTTGTTAAAGCCGCTCGAGTCATTTGGGTTTCCGCTAAATGGATAAAAGGCAACCAGATCACCCGTTTGTGTTTGAGAGAAATCCCGTACCTCAATGCCGATGCTGTCAATTGAAGAACCGCCACGTCCATCCTCCACGCGACAGAACACGAAATGGTTTCCTGCCACTGAAGGTGCGGCCCAAGTCGCATTGGAGCCATCGCCGGCTATCAGACCGCCTGTAGCACTCCAGTTGTATGAAAGAGTATCCCCATCCGGGTCCGACGCGGTACATGTAATTTGGCTTACCGCATTGAGATCGATCTTCCGCGGACGGGCAACAATGCCCGATATGACCGGAGGAAAATTGAAGAAGTCCACGACCTGAACGGATGTCGTCGCAGTATCACGGCCACCATGAGCGTCATCGACGACACAACCGATCGAGAAACTCCCCAGGATATTCGGGGCAGTCCACACGACATTGGAGCCGCTCCCCGTGATAACGCCCCCATCCGCATTCCAGAAATACTGAAGTGTGTCGCCGTTACGATCTGTTGACGTACAAAAGAGTTGGGTGCTGCCTCCCCGCAAAACGGCTGAAAGTTCAGGCGCAAGACTCTTGATTCTCGGTGGATAGTTGGTAACGGGCTGACCGGAACGATAGTCAACCACGATACCGTCGATCAACATCCTGTCGAGATCGTAACTCACCGTACCTCCGGAGGGAGTGATCGCAACAAGCACCGCGCTGTTGGGAGGTATCGTGAATGAGGTGATGCCGCTGACGCCGGTACGCAAAAAAGAGTTCGTAACACCGTCGTACAAATCATATTGCCCGCTGCCAACATCGATGTTGACGGATTGCGATACGCCGTACGGATTGAAATAGAGATACGTTGGATATGCCGGCGCGTGGAAATAGTCTGTCTTCAAAGCATCGAGTCGAAGGATCATCGGCACGTTGGTCGTATCGATGATGCCACCAAGAATGCCGACATGGGACGAGCCATACAGCGAGAGGTTCGTCAGTCCTCCACCACTGCCGATGAAGTCACCCGTTGCGAAAGGACTGACACTGTTGCGGGTTTGACGCAGAGCTTCATAGGCAATGTACGAGTTGGGATCGTACTGTTGCGGCCACGGGTAGCTGTCCTGATGGTTGGAAGGCAGACCATTGGGATAGAAGAGTCGGGCGGCGTTCGCTGCGTTCAGCACCCACTTGCCGATTGCCCGAGCAAAGCGGTCATCGTATCGAACCATCGGAACGAGAGCGCCGACCTGCTCGAATGTGTTCATGGCAAACGCGTAGTCGTTCGATCCATTCACTTCGCCGATAAGTCCGCTGCAATCGTAGCCGCCCCAGTTGCCGACAATCGAACCCCACGAGCGCAACGGCCCGACATCGAAATTCCAGTTGACCATCCGCTGCACATCGTACGTTGTGCCGAGCTCGGCGTTCATCCGCGTGGCAATGTACGTTCCATACGCAAGCTGCAACTCGTAGGACGGATTTGAACCGTAGCCATTGAGGAATTCCATCGCCCACTCGGCGCCGATCCGATATTTCGCACTGTCGGTTCTGACGTACACATTGTAGAACAGCCAGGCCAAAGCACCTGCAGCCTCCGGCTCAAGCACACCGTTGTCGTACGGCGTCATCGTTTGCAGAAACCAACCGCGGTGATTCATGTTTGGCACTTGCCACGGAGTCGTTCTTCCTCCCATTGCTCTCGCCGCTTGAAGCCATCTATCGGCGACCGTCGTGAATTGATAGTTGAAATCGCCCGTGCCCGGATACAGATGCTGGAGTTGGTAGAAAAACACATTCGGCATCGTTTCGTA
>DASWHW010000087.1:0-6956 GCA_036397975.1 Bacteroidota bacterium | reverse complement strand
GCAAATACCGCAGTGCCCATGAATGAAAACGATCCGAGCAACCTCGAACGACTCACGTCGTATCTCGGTCGTGAGCAGTATGGCAATGCCCCGTTGATTATGCCGCGCCGATACAGTGAAGAGCCTCATCAACAGGGTATTTATACAAATTACAGCAACGACATGGACTTTCTCTGGCGGTACCAGATAAACCACATGTTCACAAGGTATCTCGCCTGGAATTTCATCGGGAGGGAAGGTGATTATCAGGAGAGCGGCGTCGCGTGGAAGGACACGTTTGCGATTCCATTCCTCATCGGATTGCTTGGCTTGTATTATCAGTTTAAGAGGGATTGGAAGATGGGGCTGGTCTTTCTCGCCATGTTCATCATTCTTGGTCCTATCCTTGCCTTATATCAAAATCAACAGGAACCGCAGCCCCGGGAGCGCGATTACTTTTACGTGGGGGCATTCTACGTCTTCGCTGTGTGGATCGCTCTCGGCTTCGTCGCGTTGATAGACATCGTCAAGCAACAGATGAAGGCTTCGCAAAGCAAAGACATTGCCGGATTTGCGATCACGGCGGCATGCCTTGTCCTTATCCCGGGAAATCTCATTCGGTTGAATTACAACGATAAAAACCGATCCGGGAACTATGTCGCCTGGGATTATTCATACAATATTCTTCAGACATGCGAGAAGGACGCGATCATTTTCACGAACGGTGACAATGACACGTTCCCTCTCTGGTATTTGCAGGATGTTGAAGGTGTCCGGCGTGACGTGCGCATAGTGAATTTGAGTTTGGTGAACACGCCATGGTATATTCGCCAAATGCGGGACAAGCCGTACTTCAAGGAAGCCAAGGCTGTTCCGATCAGTTTTACGAATGACCAAATTGAGCGTCTCAGACCTTTCCAATGGGAAAGCACCACCGTGCGCTTGCCGGTGCCGGAGGAATTCCTGGTGCAGCGTCCTCTTGAGCGCGGCGGCGAAATGCCCCCCGCACCCCATCAGCAGTTTACCGTTCAGGATACGGCGGTCTTGAGGAAGAAGGCGATTGAATGGACTATGGCGCCGACACTCCGGTTTGGCAACGTCAATGGCATCAAAGTGCAAGATATTATGGTTCGCGATATTATCTTCACCAATCAGTGGAAACGCCCGATCTACTTTGCCGTGACAGTTTCCCCGGACAGCAAGATCGGTCTCGATAATTACCTCTGGTATTGCGGTTTGGCCTGGCGTTTGGAGCCGCGAAAGATCGAGAATCAGGCGGCTGCACTCAACCTTGATATTCTTGAAACAAACCTGATGGAAGAGCCTAAAGGTTTTTCAACAGAGCAGCAATACGGCTACAAGTTTCGGAACATAGCAAACCCGAGTGTCCATCTCGACGACAACGCAACCCGGTTGATGTCGAATTATCGGGCTGCGTATATTCGCCTTGCGGAATACTATGCAGGGACTGAGGGAAAGCCAAACCTTAGTTCTCAAACGCTCGACACGATGGAAGCCAAAATTCCGCGTGCGCGAGTGGCCATGGGGTGGGATCTGACGTACTATGTAGCCACCCTTTATAACCGAATCGGCCAGAGAGAAAAGTATAATTCTCTCGTGAACGAAATCGAGCCGGACCTTGCCGCGATGATTGAGTCGGGAACAAGACCATCAGCATCATACTACGGTTACAACCCTTATCAGGCACTCATTGATATTTATGAGACGCGACAGGAGTATGCGAAGCTAATGAGTCTCTGGCAGCGACTTCTGGTGATGTATCCTAACGACCAACTTGTGAAACAACGCATGGCAGAAACACAGCTCAGACTGAATGCGCAAAACGCATTGATGCCATCTCAGAAAGACACCGGAGCGGCCAAGGAATGAAGAAGGCACTCATTACCGGAATAACGGGACAGGATGGTTCGTACTTAGCGGAGTTACTTCTCAAGAAGAAGTACATAGTTTATGGAATGGTGCGACGGTCAAGTACCGAAAACTTTGAGCGCATCGAACACCTCCGGGGCCAGATCACCATCGTTCAAGCCGACCTTCTCGATCAGTTTTCCCTGATCAATATGATCAAGACAACCAGACCAAACGAAGTCTATAATCTTGCAGCCCAATCTTTTGTACCAACATCGTGGAATCAGGCGGCATTGACGGGTGAGTTTACCGCCTTGGGTGTCACGAAGGTGCTGGAAGCAATAAGGTTGGTGGACAAGCGTATCAAGTTTTATCAGGCGAGCAGCAGCGAGATGTTCGGGATGGTACAGGAGACCCCGCAAACGGAAGTAACTCCGTTTTATCCGCGGAGTCCGTATGGTGTGGCGAAGGTGTACGGACACTTCATTACGGTGAACTATCGAGAGAGCCACGATTTGTTCGCGGTGTCCGGCATCCTGTTTAATCACGAGTCACCGCGACGAGGACTGGAATTCGTCACGCGCAAGATTACGGACGGCGCCGCAAAAATAGCGCTTGGTCTGTCGAAGGAGTTGAGACTTGGGAACCTGAATGCAAAGCGGGATTGGGGGTATGCAGGCGACTACGTCGAAGCAATGTGGCTGATGCTTCAGCAAAAGAAGCCACAGGATTTTGTTATTGCGACAGGTGAAACGCATACGGTACGGGAGTTCGCGGAGGCAGCGTTCGACCACGTCGGTCTAAACTGGAAAAAGTATGTCAAGGTGGATAAGAAATTTTATCGGCCGGCAGAGGTAAACGTATTGTTGGGGAATCCTGGTAAGGCGAGAAAGATTTTACGCTGGAAACCGCGTGTGAGCTTTGGCCAGTTGGTACGCATGATGGTCGATGCCGATCTGGCGCGGGTAGAAAAAAAGAAACTCGAGCGGTAAGCAAGGATGCGCGTTCTCATCACGGGCATCGATGGTTTTGTTGGAAGTCATACCACAGAGTTCCTCCTTCAGCAAGCAAATGTCGAAGTCCACGGAACCGTCTTCGGCGATATCCCCCGGCCCAACATAGCCGCAATAGAATCTTCTCTTCACCTACACCCAATTGACTTAATGGATAGTGCACAGGTTGCCTCCGTGGTACGTGCGGTTCAGCCGGACCGTATTATCCACCTCGCAGGCCAGGCATTCGTCCCAACCTCAGTTCGTGACCCCATTGGTACCTTTCAGGTGAACATCCTTGGCGGTGTTGCAATTCTTGAGGCGGCCCGCATCATGAGCGAGAGCGGGAAGAGCACGGCAGTCCTCATGATAAGCACCGGAGAAGTGTATGGTCGCGTTGATCCAGAGCGTATGCCGATTACCGAGGATTTTCCCCTCCAGCCGAACAATCCATATGCCGCAAGCAAGGCGTCGATCGATCTTATTTCTCAGCAGTATCGCAGCAGTTTCAATCTGGATGTTACGGTTGCCCGACCGTTTAATCATGCCGGACCCCGGCAAAGTCCGGTATTCGTTTGTTCTGACTTTGCAAAGCAGGTAGCGGAGATTTCTCTTGGCATGCGCCCGCCCAAGATGCTCGTTGGGAATATCGAAGCGGAGCGAGATTTTACGGATGTACGCGATGTGGTAAAGGCATACTGGAGTATTCTTGAACGGCCTCATAGCGAACCTGTCTTTAACATTTGTTCAGGGACCCCGGTGAAAGTTCGGCGAATCCTTGATCAACTCCGCGCACTTACCGGCATGGAGATTAGTGTCGTCGTCGAAGAGCATCGTCTCCGTGCCTATGATGTTCCTGTTGTCGTCGGCAGTACCCAACGACTGAGGGATGCAACCGGGTGGAGTCCAGCCATCAAGATTGAAGATACCATCCGAGAGTTGTATGAATACTGGAAACACCAACTCTCCTCTTCATGAGAGGCCTATCCTCTGAATCGCTGAACAGCGTCTCGCAATGAAAATTCTCATCGTCAACTGGCAGGACATCAAGAACCCGCTGGCCGGAGGAGCGGAGGTGCATCTGCATGAAGTGTTTTCCAGGATTGCCGGGAAGGGTCATTCGGTAACGTTGTATTGCTCGCGCTTCGAGGAATCTTTGCCGGAAGAACATATCGACGGCATGCGAGTTCTTCGGGAAGGAGGGAGGTATTTGTTCAACTTCCGATTCTTGTTCACCTATCTAAAAAGATTACGAAAGGAATCGTTCGATATCATCATTGACGATATGAACAAGATTCCATTCTTCACTCCTTGGTTCTCCCGATTTCCAATCTGCGGAGTAACGCATCATCTTTTTGGGACGAGCATTTTTCGGGAAACGAATTTCATCCTTGCAGCCTACGTTTTCCTCATGGAAACTCTCGCTGTGTGGACGTACAAGAGGCACAGAATTCCTTTTGTGGTCGGTTCGCCGAGTACCTACCGCGAGCTTCTCCAAAAAGGATTCGCCAAGGAATCGGTTCATCTGGTCCCTTACGGCGTGGATCATCAATCACACAAACGCACAGGAGTTGGCAAAAGCAACACTCCGCTGATCGGATATTTCGGTCGGCTGAAGAAGTACAAGAGCGTTGATCACCTCCTTCACGCAATTCCAGTTGTTCTCTGTTCTGTGCCCAAGGTAAGAGTGGTTATTGCCGGCGAAGGAGACGATCGCGAACGACTGGAAGAGCTGTCAAGACGCCTCGGTCTGCGTGATTCTGTGGAGTTTACTGGATTTATCTCCGAGGAAAGAAAACTCGAGCTGCTTCAACAGTTGTGGTGCAAGGTAACGACTTCATCAAAGGAAGGGTGGGGATTGACTGTCATCGAGGCGAATGCCTGCGGCACTCCTGTCATTGCCAGTAATGTGGAAGGGTTGCGCGATGCCGTGAAGGATGGTGAGACCGGTCTTCTCTATTCGTATGGTGATGTCAATGGGCTTGCCTCAAACATCATTCACGTGCTGACAGATGATGTGCTTCGACATCGGTTGGAAGAGAATGCCCTTCGGTGGTCGCAGGAGTTCGATTGGGATAGGGCGGCAGAAGAAACGGAAAAGCTCCTCACTGCTCGATTGAAAGAAGCCGGATAGTCTACAGTTGGCTGATGAGCCTCCGAAGAACCTCCTTGCGATCTTCAACGGAGAGATTCCGCAACTGGTACGCCCGGTGACCTGCCAGGTGGTATCCCGTAAGAAAACCAGCCGTCGCGCCGAAGATCGGAAGAACCGGAATTCCGGTCAATGCACCTGCAACCCCTCCCAAACCTACTCCCATCAACGATGCAAGCACGCGAGGATCGCGTGAGAATGAATCGCTTGCCTGCTTGAGCTGATCCAGCGCAGCGATGGGGACTGAGAACCTCTGCTTGTCAACAGACACTGCAAGATAGTCGCCGTAAATCCTGTGCATCCCGGCTCCCTGAATGGCGATACCGTTGGACATGCGGATGTTCCATAGGGCGGAGGGTTGATCATTTACTAAGGTGCCAGTGAAGGAATCAAAGGTAGTGGTCGTGTCAGATGCGGATGCTCTCATCGAAGCCTCTCTTCAAAGTTGATTCTTAAAACGGGTTTGGAGTGTCGATAAGATACAATCAAAAATGGCGCAGGAACATACCGCAATCGCGGTATTCTTTCGTTGCTGAATGTGGGGAAACTGAGGGGAGAAAAGGGATTCTCTTTTGGAAGCGATTCCATGAGCCGCGGAGGTGACGGACCGCGCCTTACCGTGGTTCTAAATGCGTTGTAACCTTTTCAGGAGTTGGATTTGGCCGGCGTGGTAGATATCATGCGCAGCAATTCCGTAAATGACATGCGCGTTCGTAAACTTACTGTTGGATGTTCTCATGTGCAAAGAACCGGGCTTCATTCGTCTGACTGCATCATGCAAGGACCGGTGCATGTCTTCGAGGAGTCGAAGATCAGCCTTTAACGATGCGCGATCAATCCTATCCGGTCGTTTGAACCAATTGCTTCCCTTGAGCGGAAAGGAGCCACGCTTCTCGCCGAGAAGTCTTCTTCGCACTGTGTACTTCCAGTATGCAGCATGAACAAGGATTTCCCAGATGTTGTGTCGACCGGACGCCGGACGCCATGAGGCTTGTTGTGGCGTGACTCCTCGGAGCGAGCCCCGAAGATTTGGACCATGCCATGTTTGCTTTGCATATCCCTCCTCCAGTAAATGGAGCAGTAAACGTATCTCTCCGTTCATGGGGCCTCCTGGTTCATGCGGTGAAACTCATCGGAAATTATTCTCACACAATCGTACGGTGTCTTTGCGCTGCGAATGAGCGTTGCCGCGTTCTCACGTCCTTCGACAATAAGTTTTTCGTTCATTGTATTCACAATAAATTCCCAGAACGGTCCTACGATAATCGTCGGTTTCTGTTGCAGCATACCTTTATTCATCAACTCCCACACTGCTGCAAGCTCCAGCAGAGTGCCTGTTCCCCCCGGGAGAATAACGTATGCATCCCCGAGCGACACGAGTTTCATCAGCCGGTCAATAGGGCTTTGTTCACGTATCTCCTCCTCAATCCATCTGTTCGCAGTTCCTGTGAAGACCGACGTAGTCACTCCGTATGTTGTACCTCCAGAATCCTTCGCGCCTTTCGCCGCTGCTTCCATGGTGCCAGCATATCCGCCGTTGCAGATCGCAAATCCGGCCAGGGCGAGTTCCTTTCCCAACATGTACGCGAGATCATACTCGTCGCTCCCCGTTTGCGGCGTTGCACTTCCAAATATTGTTACGACCTTCTTGTCGGTGTCATTCAATTGACAAACTCCCACGCGATCCCAAAGCGTACCGATCTTTCCTCCACCGGATAATACGGTGTAAGGAAATACTTGGTATCAAGGAGGTTTTGCCAGAGCAAATGGATGTATGCATCTCCGATATGGGCGACCATGAGAAAATCAACTGAGGATGCAGGTCCAATGGTTGGTCCCGTGTGCATTGCGTACGTCAGGACTTCCGGATTGAATGTTAAACCCAGGTGCTTCGTCAGGACACGCCCCTGCAACCCCGCTTTGAGATCGAGGTGATCCTGGAACAGTTTATCCCGAAAGAAAAC
>DASWHW010000086.1:0-29284 GCA_036397975.1 Bacteroidota bacterium | reverse complement strand
TTTGGCAACCTTCCGGCAAACCGATGCGATCTCCCTCTCGAGGTTGCGGACACCGGCTTCCCGGGTGTATTCGGCAATAAGTTTGTCCAGGGCAGCGCCGCTAAATCGAACATGGTGGTTGTGAATGCCATGCTCTTTCAGTTGTTTCGGGATGATGTGACGTTGAGCGATCTCACGCTTGTCATGGTGCAAGTATCCGGGCAGCTCAATAATCTCCATCCTGTCCTGGAGCGGGAGTGGAATTGCATAGCGAACGTTTGCTGTGGTAATAAACATTGTGTGCGAGAGGTCGTAATCCACATCCAGGTAATGATCGCTGAAGGTGTTGTTCTGTTCCGGGTCCAATACCTCCAGGAGAGCAGAAGAGGGATCTCCCCGGAAATCCATGCTCATTTTGTCCACTTCATCCAGCAACAGCACGGGATTTACCACCCCAGCTCTCTTCATTGACTGAATAATCTTCCCCGGCATTGAGCCGATATATGTGCGCCGGTGGCCCCGTATCTCCGCCTCATCCCGCACCCCTCCCAGCGAGATTCTCACCAATCTCCGACCGAGTGCACGCGCGATGGATTTTGCAAGTGACGTCTTCCCCACTCCCGGCGGTCCTACAAAGCAGAGAATCTGTCCTTTGATTTCCTTGACCAGGTTCAGAACGGCAATATGCTCAAGAATGCGGTCCTTCGGCTTTTCAAGGCCGAAGTGATCCTCGTCGAGAATTGTTTTTACGTGAGCAACATTCAGATTGTCCTTCGTTCGCTTCTGCCACGGCACGCTCACCATCCAATCGAGGTAGCTGCGTATGACGGATGATTCAGGTGACAACGAGGGAGTCTTTTTTAGTTTGTTGAATTCCTCAAGCGCCTTTTCTTCCGCCTCTTTCGGCATCTTGGCCTTTTGGATTTCTTCCCGGAGCTTCGCCAGTTCCGGAGAGCCCTCGTCGTCCCCAAGCTCATCTTGGAGAATCCGAATCTGTTCCTGAATGAAGAATTTCCTTTGTGACTTGGCGATGTTGTCGTGAACTTTTCCGTCGATCTCCTTTTCAATCTTCAACACATCATTCTCGGAATTCAAGAGACGGATGAGTTCATGAAGTTGATCGCGCAGGTGCATTAACTGGAGAATGCCCTGCTTAACCTCCACTCCCTGAATTATGTTCGACGCAATATAGAATACTTTGCGTTGAGGATCCTTGGTGTTTTCAAAGGCGACCAGAACCTCGGAGGGAACATTGCGGTTGAGATGCACATACTCTGCAAAAAGACTGCCCGTGTGTCGCAGCAAGGCGTCCATCTCGGAATCCATTTCCACCTTTTGAACATTCACGGTCAGTTCGGCTTCAAGGCATTTGTTCGAAGTCAAAAACTCCTTCACCACTCCCTGCACAACACCATCCACAAGAATCTTCATCAAGCCGTTCGGGAGTTTCAGGATCTGGACAATCTTTGCAACGGTTCCTTCCCGGTAGAGATCATCGACACCGGGTTCTTCCAAGAGGGAATTTTTCTGCGCAACGAGAAAAATATATTTATCACGGTCGAGGGCATGGTTCACGGCGCGCAGGGATGATTCCCTCCCGACAAGCACCGGGAAGATCATATAGGGAAAAACAACGACGTCGCGTAACGGCAAGACTGGTAAGAGCCGTGGGATGCCGTTTTCTGCATCCGGGGTGTGAAGCTTTTGGGTAAGAGTGTCGGCCTGCATGGATTCGGTTGGCTTTGCTTCACATAACGAAAAAGGTGTCGTGGCGACACCTTCGAGTTTCTTTAGATGAATATACCGAGATTAGGGAGGTTTGTCAAGGAAACGTTACTGAAGCGTTTCATCGGATTGTAGACATGCAAGAAGCTCTTCCTTATCCATGTGTGCAACCGCTGCACACAGCGTCCGTCCGTGCAACCAGAGAACAATCGTATGTCCGTCGGCACGTGTCTCGGTGTACCACTTTGTCCTGACCAGTGAAGAACGCACTGAATCTGGGAGATAGAGGTGCTTCGCATCGATATTGTCCCAGCACGCCTGATACAGGTAGAGAAGTCGATTGTCTTGGTCTGTATAGACAACGTGGGCTAACGGAACTCCGGGAGATGCCTCATTCAACACACCGCCAACGAGGGTGCACTCCCGAATTTGAGGAACAAGAACTTCGAATCCGGTTTTCCCCTCAAAAAAATTTTTCACGATCTGCGCTTCCGAGGTTTTCACCTGCGGCTCAATGGTTCCGTTCATCACCGCGAAATAGTTCGCCAAAGACTGCTCAATAATATTGCCGATGCCCGCTTGCTTTATTCCAGGCTCTGAGGTAGGACGCACATAATAGAAAATGACTACGAGTGCAATTATGCCAAGTGCGAGGGCTGGTCGAAAGAACTGGCGGCGAAACAATTCGTCGAAAACAGCAGAAGGTGGGGGACTGGAGAGTACCTGCCGGTGAAGGCAGTCTCGGAGATCTTCTGGAACAGCCAACCGGTGCATCCCTTTGGCGATAAACGACTTGACTGCCCCTTGCATTTCAAATTCCCTGCGGCAGGGAGGGCATTGTTGGGCGTGCTCTAAAAACGATGCCATCTCAGTTTCAGGAAGACAGCGGTCTACGGCGGCACAGATTTGCTCTTCAAATTTACATTCCACGGTGGCCTTGTATCTTATTACCAAAAAATCAGAGAAATATCCTCGCTGAACTATTAATCATTTGTGACATAACCGCGGCGACGCGCATAGTCTGTGAGTTTTTCCCGCAGGAGCTTCCGGCCGCGGTGCAGTCGGGAACGAACTGTTCCAAGCGGGCACTCAACGAATTCGGCAATCTCTTCATACGGTAATCCCTCAAGGTCGCAGAGAATAACAACGGTGCGAAAATCCTCCGGCAGTTCTGCAATTGCTTTCGCTACATCATCCTCAAAGAGATTTTTGAACACTGTCTCTTGAAGGTCATTCGCTTCTGACGCCTCATCTCGAACGGTGTTGTAGAACTCCTTCACCTCATCATACGCAACCTTTCCCGGTTCCTTTACTTCCTTCCGGTATCGGTTGATGTATGAATTCTTCATGATTCGAAACAACCACGCGCGTATGTTAGTTCCCTTCTCGTACTTATCCCAAAACCGAAATGCCTTCAAGAATGTATCCTGCAACAAGTCGCTCGCATCCTCTTTGTTGTTCGTCATTCGCAGGGCGTAATTGTACAGAATATCCATGTGGGGAATCGCTTCACGGTTGAATTCGTGCTGTTTCGCAGATGTCTTGAAGAGAGCAGTCATTTCAAGGCCATAATACGACAATCATGAAGCAGTGTCAAGACCGCGTAAGACGAGGATCGTCAGGGGGAGGATGGAACGATATCTTCAAGGAGAACCTGTGTGTCGACCGATAGTTTGTCCAGTTGAATACGAATCGACTGTGCGTCGATAGATTTCAGCGCACCGAATGTGCTCAAATCACCAATGTCCTTGAGGGTAAGTTTGTCGCTGTGTTTGTTCGTTTCGTAATTCAAACCGATATCCACTTTGTTTTTCCATCCAGTCGGAAAAACACCGAGAGCGTTTCGAACAATAATATCATATACTTGTTTCCCGTTTGGTTGCAACGCACGATATGCATCTCCGTTGAACGATTCGTATTCCCCCGACGCGATTCCATGGAGCGCCGAGAGGATTGCCGCGACATTGAGTTTCCTTATCTGTTGTTTTTCACGGTCATCATACCAATGGCCCGATTCGATCAACACTGTGCTCGTTCCCCATTTCTGCATATTGTCACCGAATGCTCTCGGCTCAAACGTGTCGTCGTACGTTGCGATGTGGCCGTCGACAAACTCTGCTAATGTCTTCGCAATTCCGTCGGCGACTTTAATTGCACGCTCGCGCACTGGTGGAGTGGTGCGTGCTTGGTCAGGCGCCGGCGCGAGTAATGCAATCGCGGTTACATCGGTCGTCTGACCGACACTGCTCAATTCCTGGTCATGAAGGTTGAAGCCGAATGACGCAGAGTATTTTTGTTGAACGTCATGAAGAATCCTTGCTTCCGGGGTCACGAGTGCGAGCGCATCACGGTTCATATCAATACCGGTTGCGGTCCGCCGCTGTACTCGTTCAGCCCCATCTGGATTCAGCATCGGGATGAAGAGCAGTGTCAATCGTGACAGAATCTCTTGAATCCAGTCTCTTTTCTCGTGTTCCCGGCGAAGAAGGGAGAAAATATCCATCAGAGCGAGAGTGGCGGTGGACTCGTCGCCATGCATTTGCGACCAGAGGAGAACGGGTGTTACTCCGCCACCACATGTAACCAGCGATATGTCCCTACCTTCAATGGAACAACCCAGCGAAGAAACCTGGAAAACCCGGCCCTGATTCTTCAGTGAAAGGAGTTCCTTCTGGAGATTTCCGTGTTTACAGTTGACGGGAGAGAGATCTTCGCGTTGGTACGAACTATAGGACGAGAAGAGTTCCTTCGCTATATCATGCTGGTTCATCTTAGAGTGTTCTGGTCAAGCGTTGGTTGGCGTCTTCGGCAAGAAGGTTATTGCTTCCCGCTTTCATAGTTCTGGAGAGCTTCGAAGTATTTGCGGATAAGAACTTCGTAATCTTTTACATATCCCTCGTCAATGGCCCGTTGCAAATCCTGGCGGAGTCGGTTTCTTCCTTCCTGCGTCGCAAGATTAATTTCACCCGGGCTCTCTTTCGTCACGTTCGATCCGACTTCTGCCCGTCTTTGTTTTTCAAAATCTCGTTCACGTGCCGATCGCTGCGAATCCAGCAACCGGGAGAGAATGCGGTCTTGCTTGCGGATCGTTTCGGGGTTTACATTTCCCTGCGACAGGTCGGTTTGTACTTCCCGCATTTCTTTCGCAATCGACCGCAGGTCTCCAAGCATCTTGCTTAGCTCGCCTGAGTTTGATGCTTCGCGTGCAAGTTGCTCCAGTGATTTTCGAACAACTCCCTGCTCACCAGCCAGTCTTGACATTTCGGCTGCCTGCTGCGGTGTCAGGCCGCCCATGTTTTGTGTTCCCTGGTTGATGCCTTGTTGCTGCTGAGACATTTGTTGAAGTCTCTGCATAAACCCGGCCATCCCCATTCCCTGACCGTTTCCCCCCTGCATCATCGCATTCATCGCAGACTGCACCTGCGATGCCGTCGCGTTGAGAGCTGCCATGGCAGCTTCTTGTTGTTGCGCAGCACGGGTTCCGCTCCTCTGCTCCAACGACTCCATTGCTTCGCTCATGTTCTTCATCGCATCTCCCAGGGACTTTCCCATCTCAGGAGTAATGCCGAAACTTTTCTGACCAACTTGAGAGAGTCGTTGGGCAACACTTGCCAGATCCCTCATTGCCTGCATTTGTTCCTGCGCGTTCTCGCGAAAGCGCTGTGAGTTCGGATCAAGACTCTTGGATTCCTCCTTTAGTCCTTCTTGGCGCTGCGAGAGTGTGAGAAGTTCTTGCAGTGCTTTTCGCATTTCGTTAACAATCTGGCGTTGTTGATTCTCACGCAGGGCCCGCTGCATCTGTTGCATGTTCTGAAGGAGATCTCCCATTTTTTGCATTGCCTGTTTCTGTCCCTGCTGCGCTTGCTGTAATTGTTGCTGTTCCATCATGCGGGCAATATCCTTCATCTCCTGGTCAAGGTTGCTCTCTTCAAGGGCTTTTCGGGCCTCCTCCATTTCCTTCAGGGGCATTTCTGTGGGAAACTCCTCCATTTTCTTCTGAAGCTCTGCGAGTTCTTTCTTCAAACGTTGGATGTCCTGCTGCATGTCCTGTTGTTGCTGTGCGAGGTCGCGAAGCCGGTCCTTGTTGTCGGGGTTTATCTCCGCCGTTTGTTTCTTCACTTCCTCTTGCTGAAGCGAGAGTTCTTCCATCCGTTTTACGGCTTCGTCAACTTTTTGCTCGATCTGGATGCGTTTTAGAAGATTCATCGTGCGCTCGATATTCTTCCGAAAGTTTTCCTCGGAGAACTGGAAGTTCTGCATCGCCTGACGCATCGCCTCCGGGCTGAGTTGCTGCATCGCTTGTTGGAACTTCTTCATCGCTTCTGCAAACTCCGGAGAACTCATGCTCTGCATCATCTGCTGAAGCTCCTGGTACTTCTCAAGCGTCTCCTTTGAAAGGAGTTGATTCTTTGACATCTCCTCCACGGCTTTATCGAGCGTCTTCTGCACCTCCTCCAGCTTTTTCTGGATCTCCTCATACTTCTGAACCAACTCTTCCGCCTTTTTCTGTTCCTGCCAATCAGCTTTGGCCTGATTCTTCTTCATCTCACGGTGCAGTTCATCAAGGGCTTTCTTCCCCTCCTGTGCATCCTTCAAAGCGTCCCTCAGTTCCTCCAGGCTTGTCTCGTGTCCCTTGTCGACTTCTGCAAATACTTCGTCGATCGACGGCAGCCGAAGGGTATATGTCTCGCTCCGTGCAGACTTCGGACCCAAAACGGCATCATTGTCAATTACTTCGACATAATATGCAACGACATCTTCAGGAACGAGCGCCAGTCCTTTGAGATCCCACTTGTACACAATGCTCTGTTCAATTGGATTATCTGTATTGAGAGGAATATTCCTTGTCATGAACTCCTCGGCGGGTAATTCATATCGTGAGTGCGCCAGGCGATACGCAAGCCGAAGTCCAGAGAAGCCGTAGTCATCAGAGATCTTGATGAGCATGTTCAGTGATTCTCCTTCCGTGACATCGAGATTCCTTCCTGGAAGAACAATCGTTGCAGAAGGATATGCATCAGGAATGGCCTTGAGCCTGTATTCAATGGGGTCTGCATTTGCAAGACCCTCTTCATCCGTAAGGTCAATGTGATATGTTCGTTCTTTCGTCAGAACAATCGACCCGGACGCCTTCTTTCCTGTGACTTCAAGTGGAACCGGGGAACCATCGTCGTAGACAATCGTTGCCCGGGAAAGAGGTTTGCTGCTCTCCACTGAAAACTTTATCGTTGTCCCCCTCGGGCTGGCAACATCGCCAAGGTTGTCATCCATGTCCTTTTTCCCCAGGCGGGTGTACATCGGGTAGACCAGCGACAGACGGAGTATCTTCATGATCGGTCGATCGATCACTGTCAAAGCATACTCGTCACTCCGGATGTTCGCAGCAGACGCGTAGTACGCGGTTGTAAACTTCAGGGACGGTATCGAATGTTGATAAACCTCCCCTTGTCGCTGGAGAGGAATCGCATCGAACTCCCGCTGCCCAGCCGGGCGCTGATAGAGAACGGGCTCCTCGATCTGTTCGCCAATGACACGAACACGAATTTCAACATTGTTCCCCTTCACGATTTCCTTATTTCCGGGCTCCACAACGAGTTTGAATGCTGGCGGAACAGCATAGTCGACACTGTAATTCACCAGTCTGTTCAGTGCACTGGAAAAAGTGGGTGAAAAGAGAATGAACAGCACAGAGCCCAACACAATTGACGTCACAAGGATCTTGCCGCGTTTCGCCACGTCTCGTTGATCTACTCCAGAAGGAAGGTTTACGGCCTTCACCTCATCGTACACATCCTGAAACGATGCGTCAATCAGCTCGGCCGAGTACAGGCCTTTGGCTTTTCGTTCTGGGTAGAGCTGGAGGATATCCACGAGATGGTCATTGATGGCCGGGAATACTCCACCAATCTTCTTCGCAATCTCATAATCTTTTTCACCCCGAAGGATGCCTATGAGCTTCAGAAGCGGGATGATAACTAACCAGACAATGAGACCCGAAAGCCCAAACACGGACAACCAGAAGAGTGCTGTTCGTACGGTCGTCCCAAAATGAAAAATGGACTCACCAACTGAGAAGAGGATTATTACACACAACGCGGTGATCAGGAGAGAGAGGAAACCGGTGGTGGCGTCTATGGTGAGCTGCTTCTTTCGGACCGCACCGAGTCGAGCGCGAAGGTCGTCATAGATTGATGTGTACGTCTCATTCATTTTAGTGTAACAACGTCCATACAATGAGGTTTGTTCCGAAACGAAGAGCCTGCAGGCGCTTCTCCTCGGGCGTGTTGTGCACTTCCGGATCTGTCCAGCCGTCTCCCGGATTGGATTGGTACGTGAAGTAGACAACCAGGCGTTTATTATAGAACAGGCCGAAGCCTTGTGCCGGTTTCCCGTCATGTTCATTGATTTTTGGGGGGCCCGCTGAAAAATCATACAGGACGTGATACAGCCCGTGATTGAACGGAAGTTCCACCAATTCCTGTGAAGGAAACACTTTCTTCATTTCTCTTCGAAAGGCTTTGTCCATTCCGTAGTCGTCGTCCGCATAAAGGAATCCACCGTTCTCCAAATATGTTCTCAGACGACTGACCTCATTCTCCGAGAACGAGATGTTTCCATGGCCGGTCAGAAACAGAACCGGGTAGGCGAAAAAGGCATCATCTTTGAGGTCAACAAACTCATAGCGGGGATCGACTTGAGTCTGTGTATTGTCACGAACAAAGCGAAGGAGGTTTACTTCTCCCGAAGGGTCGTTATACCAGTCACCACCGCCGGCGTACTTCACCCGTCCGATTTTCAACGCGCTGGTTGTCCCTGGCGATTGAGCAAGAACAGGAGAGAGAGTAAAGAAAAATATTACAAGAACGAAAGAGCGCCGCACAGAACAAGCCTTCGCTATGAAAGGATACATTATTGCAATAAGTTATCAATCCAATAGCGAAGAAACAAGGAGACGTCCAAAAACAGCGCAGCCCGCCCCATCCGATGGGCGGGCCTGCTACATCATCTGCAAAGAAAAAAGAACCGCTAGTCCATGATCTTCCGGAGAAACGCCGGCTTGTCCGGGTCCGATTTATCGATCCGCACTCTCTCCCTTTCCGGAACACCCTGCGATGCGACATTGAGTTCAATACCTCTTCGTTGAAACGCCGGTTCGTCCAGGCTTTTCAACTCGTCGACGCCGGCCGGTATTTTGTCGATAACCCTCATGTTTCTCGATGCTTTTGCAGCGGGAGACGAGGATCCGTTTCGCTTGTTGAACCCGGTAGCAATCACCGTCACCATGATTTCGTCGTCGAGGTTTTCATCCACGACGGCGCCGAGAATGACGTTTGCATCTTCTCCCGCCGCTTCGCGGATGATCTCTGCGGCTTCATCAAATTCCACCAACGACATCGTCGGACCGCCGGTGATGTTCACCAGCAAACCTTGAGCGCCAGCGATCGTAACATCATCCAGAAGCGGACTGGAAATCGCGGCGTGCGCAGCTTCTGCAGCTCTATTCTCGCCCTTGGCGACTCCCGACCCCATCACGGCGTCTCCCATTTCGCGCATGACCGTTCGAACGTCAGCGAAATCAACATTGACCAGACCTGGAACGATAATCAGCTCGGATATTCCCCGCGTCGCGCTGTGCAGAACGCTGTTCGCCATATCGAAGGCTTCCTGCAGTGGTGTGTTCCGTTCGACGATCGAAAGCAATTTTTGGTTCGGGATGACAATGAGGGTGTCGACGTGCTTCTTTAGCTCCTCAATACCTGATTCTGCCTGGCTCAAGCGCTTCTTCCCCTCGCAGTGAAAAGGACGCGTGACGATGCCGACGACCAGTGCACCAACGCTTCGAGCGATGTTGGCAACCATCGGACCGCCACCAGTTCCGGTGCCGCCACCCATGCCCGCCGTTATAAACACCATGTCGCTTCCAGCGAGGGCGTTCGTAATCTCTTCCCTGCTTTCCTCAACGGCCTTAAATCCAACGGCCGGATCCGCACCGGCGCCAAGTCCGCGGGTGAGATTTCGTCCAACCTGGATTTTCAGCGGCGCCTCACTTCGCTGCAGCGCTTGCAGATCGGTGTTCACAGCAATAAAATCAACGCCGCTTAACCCACGCCGAATCATGCTGTTGACCGCATTACCGCCACCTCCTCCAATACCAAGTACGCGGATTTTTGCTCCGCGATCGTAACCGTGATCCAATTCAATCATTGGAGTGCTCCTTTGTTTTGTTGCAGATGATGATTCACAATTTATCTTTCCGTTATAATTCGTCAAACCAGCGTTTCATTTTTCCAAAAACCAGGGTGACGCTCCGGTCACTTCGTGACTCCGCCCGACTCGCTCGCTTCGTCTGGGTCTTGAATCCGTGGTATACCAGACCAACCGCAGTGGAGTACACAGGATTCTCAATCTCCCTCGTTAGACCGCCCGAGAATCCGGAGGGAATTCCGATCTTCACCGGCATTCCAAGAACTTCGCGTGCGAGATCGGCTGTTCCCTTGACCAGCGCTCCTCCACCGGTGAGCACAACGCCACCTGACAGGTGCCGCGCATAACCTGATCGCTTGATCTCCAGTGCCGCGATTTCAAAAATCTCTTCCATCCGCGGTTGAATGATCTGTGCAAGAAGCCGCTTGTCAATTTCGATGGGTGACCGTCCTCCAACTCCCGGCAGCACAATCGGGTCGGCTTCGACAACCGATGGAACGTAGGCGAACCCGTGCTCCTTTTTCAAACGCTCGGCCTGCTCGTTGAGAATCCCGATTCCCTTCCGAATATCGTCTGTGACTTTTCTTCCCGCGATACCTATCACCGCGGTATGCCGGATGGTGCGTTCTTCAAACACCGCGAGATCGGTTGTCCCTCCACCAATATCCAACAGTGCAATGCCAACCTCCTTCTCTTCGTCGTCGAGAACTGCATAACTTGACGCAAGCGGCTCGAGGACCATATCGCTTACTTCCAACCCCGCGTACTGTACACATTTGTAAATGTTCTGAGCGGCACTTACCAATCCGGTGATAATGTGGACATTTGCTTCCATCCTGATCCCGGACATGCCGATTGGATCGTAAACACCATCCTGTCCGTCGATGATAAACTCCTGCGGAATCACATGGATAATTTTCCTGTCCGCGGGCAGTGCAATGCGCTTGGTGTCCTCGATCAACCGGTCGACGTCTGCTTGCGCGACCTCGTTCTCAGGACCGCTGATTGCGATAACACCCCTGCTTTGAAAGCTCTGGATGTGATCGCCCGCGATGCCAACGATGACCGATTTGATTGCAACCCCGGACTGCGCTTGCGCTTCGGCGACAGCGTTGCTGATGGATTTCACGGTTCGTTGGATGTTCGTGACCACTCCGCGCATCATTCCTTCTGATGGACTGCGCCCAACCCCCAGGATGTTGACCTTGCCGTGTTCGTCAGTTCCCGCAACGACGGCGCAAGTCTTTGTGGTACCGATATCCAATCCTACTATAATGTTTTCCATGTGGTATCCCTGATATGAATCAAAGGGTTATTGAAATTACACCTTGCTGTGTTTGTTCTCATCCTGCCGGAGTTCCCGATTTTTCTTTCTCCTTACCCGGGGGAAAGCCGGGTTTCCATTGCACAATCACCTGGTCTTCAAAACGGAGATCAATGTATTTCAGCGCGTGCGCGCCCTGCGGCTGTACAACGTCCTTCCAGAATCCTGCAAACTTCACCAACTTTACCGGCGCATCACCCGACCCAAAGATGATCGGAATTCCATCTTCCGCGCTATACAGTATTGGGGCTTCGCCGTCGATATGAACTTCGGAGATATTTCGGAACACTTCCTCCCCGGCACGCTTTGCTATCTCTATGATCGCTACCGCTTCGGCAATGCGAGCATCAGTTACTTTTGTTCCCGGAACACAGTCAGCGCTCTTCATAGTGCCAGTGACCACGGGGATGTCGAATATGAATTTCGAGTTGATCGGCGGCAGAACAATACCTTCAGCATCAACATAGCGTAGCCCATCAACAACCAGTGCCGCAACCGGTTTTCTCTCGTGCACTTCTATCGCAATACCTCCCCGAACGTCTCTCTTGACATCAGCGCTCCGCACAAAGAGATTCTCCTCGATGTGCGATCGTACTTCAGCAAGGTCAACTTGAAAGAGCGGCGATCCTAGTTCAATGCGTGCCTTCTTCAGAATCTCTTCTTTTAGGACAATCGCATTACCCTCAATCCTGATTTCACCAACTGTCACTTGTTGTTTCCACTCATGGGCACCGATACCCGCTGCCATGATCAGCAGGAGGAGAAGGACTGTCAGAATGAGAGCTTTCTTTCCTCGTTTCCTGCCACCATCAGGCGAATCGACCGATTTTGCCGCTCTCTTCATACCGCTGTTCGAATAAGTTCTTCTTCAAATCCCAGGCACCTGACCTCGTACTCGAGGTTGACGCCGTGCTTCTCCAGCACCGCCTCATGCATTATCCTGATCAACCGGAACAGGTCGTTTGGTGACGCATTCCCGGCGTTGCAGAGCATATTGGGATGAGCGTCGAAAATCCTCGCTCCACCATGAGTTTTTTTCTTTACTCCGGATCGCATGATCAACGCTTCAGCGCTTTCCTGCGGCGAATCACGAAAGATCGAACCTACCGAAGGAATGTTCACTGGCTGTTTTTCGTTTTGTTGTATCAAGAATCTCCTGCGGCTCATGAGGAGATCGTTTTTTGCCGACGGCGTCAGAGTGAATTTCACGCTAAGAACAATGTCCCCATCAACGACGAGCCGCTTCACTTCGTGGGATCCGTTTACGTTTGTCTCTTTCGTAACCCTGCCATTCCTCAGAATTTCAATGTGTTGCACAAGGTCGGTGATGCAGACATCACTTGATCTGCGGTTGGTAGCAACTGCACCGCCAACGGTTCCCCCGATTCCCGCAAATGTTTCCAGCCCTGATAATCCACGGGAAATGCAAGTCTCGATGAGTTTTCCAAGCTTCGCACCAGCCTGCGCAGAAACAACATTCTGGCTGCCGCTCATGGCACTCAGGCCGGGCTCGATGTTGATCACCGCTCCACGAAATCCTTCTTCAGAAACGAGAATGTTGCTTTTGTTCGAACAGAGGACAAACGGCACTCCGTTCTCTGAAAAATAGGTCACCACAGAAACGAGGTCATCCTGATTCAGCGGCTCCAGGTAGTAATCCGCAGGACCGCCAACACCGAAGGTGCTGTATCGTGCCATTGGCTCATTGAGCCTGAGTGCACCGCTGGTTGTTTTCTGTATGTCAACCGTCGAGATCATTTTGCTTTCTTGAGCTTTGCAATGAATTCCTCACCAAATCTCCAGATGTCCCCTGCTCCCATCGTCAGGATGATGTCGCCCTTTTCTTTAATTTCCATCAAGTATTCGGGGATATTCTTTTTGTCCGGAACATAATGGACATTTTTATGGCCGAATTGTTTTGCCGCATTGGCGATCAACTCTCCATTCACTCCCTGGATCGGTTCTTCCCGTGCCGGGTATACATCAGTGAGGACAAGAACATCTGCATTGAAGAATGATCTTCCGAAATCGTCGTAAAAATCTCTCGTGCGAGAATAGAGATGCGGCTGAAAGACACAAATCACCCGCCGCCGCCAACCTGCCTTTGCACCGGCAAGAGTGGCTTTGATTTCTGTTGGATGATGAGCGTAGTCATCGATCACGGTAATGCCTGCGAGTTCCGCTTTTACTTCCCAGCGACGGAATACACCGGTAAACTTTTCAATGCCGGCTTTCACCTTTTCGAACGGGACGCCGAGTTGAAGTCCGACCGCTATGGCGGCAAGTGCATTTTGAACATTGTGTTTTCCGGGGATCTGGATTTCCACGGAACCGAGATCTTTCCCATCCTTGACGACAACAAAGCGTGAGGTATTCTCTTTATGGACTATGTCAACCGCCTGAATATCCGCCTGGCCGTTCAATCCATAAGTGATGATCTTCTTCTTGATGCGAGGAATTATTTCCTGAAGGGCCGGTTCATCCAGGCACAGAATCACAAATCCGTAGAAGGGAATTTTACTCGCAAACTGAATGAATGCTCCTTTGATATCATCAAGATCCCGATAGCAGTCGAGATGGTCTGTCTCGAGCGTTGTAAGAACCGCAATGGTCGGCGTGATCGAAAGAAATGAGCGGTCAAACTCATCCGCTTCGACAACAATAAAATCACCCCTACCCAAACGAGCATTGGAGCCTGCAAGTCCTCGCAGCCTTCCGCCGACAATCACCGTCGGATCAACGCCCCCTTCGAGCAGAACGAGACTGACCATCGAGGTTGTGGTTGTCTTTCCATGTGTTCCGGCGATACCAATGCCGTACTTCAATCGCATCACTTCGGCAAGCATTTCCGCGCGGCGGATGACCGGTATGTTTCTCGCATGCGCCTCCATCAACTCCGGGTTATCCGGACCGACCGCAGAAGAGTACACCACTACGTCCACATCCTGCGCGAGGTTCGTTGCGGCATGCCCGACGTAGACCTTGGAGCCGAGGGAGACAAGCCGCTCCGTATTGTCGCTCTCCGTCTTGTCGGAACCGCTGATCTCGAACCCCTGATCGATGAGTATTTCCGCGATGCCGCTCATACCGATGCCGCCAATGCCGACGAAATGAAGTTTCCTAATCGATGAAAACATGCAATGCCAAACTCGTTTATTGTCGCGATGAACGCTTATTCCGCGGTCGACGCCACGATCGACGCCGGCCCATCGGAATCGTTCCCGCAATCTTTTTAACTTCCCGGAGAAGTGCGTCCGATCGCTCATACCGACCGAGTCGAATTCGGAACAGTCGACGCTTCCCCTTGAGTTTAAACGCAATGACCTGGAATTTTCCCGCCGTTTGCACGTGAGCTTCCCGCCCGATGTGCATCCATTCGATTTCCTTGAGACAGATACGCCGCTCGCGAAAACGATTCTTGAAGACAATGGCATCCGATTCAATAATCAACCGTCGATTACGAATGTAATTCAGGATCAGAGATCCGAACGAGATGAGGACAAAGAACACAATAAAGTACATCACGGGATCTCCGAGCAGGATGAACTCGAACTTTCCTTCACCGATATTCCCCCGAATGCCTCCATAGAGAATCAGCGTAACCAGGTAAATGATCGCTGACTGGTAATAGAAGTCGAGTTTGTATTTGAATATTTTTTCGTCGCTCATGTCAGTTGTGCGAGTTCAATGATCCTGTTCGCCAGTTCCTGTGCAGCGTCCGGTTTTGCAAGGCTTTTCGCCTTGGCTGCCATCCGGTCCCGCTTTTCTTGAGACCTCAGAAGGTCGATGATGATTGCGCCGAGCTTGTTCTTGATGTCCGCATCGTTCAAGAGAACGGCTGCTTCCGCCTCGACCATTGCCTTCGCGTTCTCCGTCTGGTGATCAGCCGCAGCAGCCGGATAGGGAACGAGAATTGAAGGAACGCCGACCCGGGTCAATTCAGCGATGGTGGTTGCCCCTGCACGACAGACGACAAGATCACTCGCTGCGTACGCGTATTCCATGCGATCAATAAATTTTCGCAGTCGTATCAAATCTTTCGTTTCCTTCCCTGCTCGTGACACGGCAGCGGCGCACTGATCGTAACCCTTCTCTCCGGTCTGCCATAGCAACTGCACCTTTTGCTTGATGAGGTCGTGAAGAATCGCAGTCGTTGCTTGGTTCAGGGAAGAAGCGCCGAGGCTTCCTCCAACAACAAGCACCGTTTGCTGCATCGGGTTCAGATTGAACGCCCTGGCGCCTTCACTCCTCGAGATTGTCCCCAGCTCGCTCCTTGTCGGATTGCCGCTGACATGGAGATTATCTTGTTTCGTAAAGTGCACGCGCGAAATTTCGAACGTCAGGTGCACTTCCGTCGCTCGTGACGCAAGAAGTCGTGTCGTCATCCCCGGATAACTATTCTGTTCCTGAAGCAGTGTCGGAATCCTCATGAGCGACGCCACAAATACCACCGGTCCGCATACATATCCTCCCGTCCCGACGACAACCTGAGGTCGACACCTTCGAAGGATGAGGAACGATTGAACCAGCGACACAATGACCTTAACCGGAAAGAGAACATTTGCCGGTTCAAGGCTCCGTTGCAATCCACTGATCCAGATAGTTTCAAATCCATATCCTCGTTTCGGGACAATTCGCGCTTCGATCTTCTTTCGCGTTCCGACAAACCAAATGGCAGCAGTCGGATGTTGTTTTCGTATCGTATCTGCGATTGCCAGGGCCGGGAATAAATGTCCGCCTGTTCCACCCCCGGCAAATAGTATGCGCAACTCAGTTGTTTCGTTGTTCATGCAACGGTTTTACTACTCTATGCCGGTCTTCATCCCGGCGTCGCTGACGCTGGATCGAGTGACCGCACATGGTCGGGCTTCGTAAGTCTTGGATACAGATCAGTGTGCGTCGAGATATTGAGCAACACGCCGATCGCGAGTGCCGAGAAAATCATTGAGGTTCCTCCATAGCTGACAAACGGCATTGGCAATCCCGTCGTCGGCAGAAGCCCCAGAGTGACACCGGCGTTGATTAACGCAAACAATGTCACGGAGATAGTAATACCAACGGCAAGGAACCGACCAAAGTCGTCCCGCGCATTCTTTGCAATTCTCATTCCTCGCAACATGATCAAAAGGAAGAGCGCGAGGAAGAACAGTGTTCCCACTAATCCGTATTCCTCTCCGACAATCGAGAAGACAAAATCTCCGTATGATTCCGGTAAGAACAGATCTCGCTGTCGACTCTCCCCCATGCCTACGCCAAAGACGCCACCGTTTCCAAAAGCAATAATTCCCTGCATCAGCTGATATCCGGTGTCCGAGAAGAAACCGGTAATGCGTTTCATCCGATATGGGGCTGACACCATGTAAAACCCGAGCATGACTACCAGCGGACTGAACGTCAACACGAGATGTGTCAACTTCGCTCGACCGACAAACAAGAGTACAATTCCTAGCAGAAAAATCATGGCCCCATTGCTGAAGTTCGGCTGCGCCAGAACAAGGACCGTCACGAGACCAATCCAAAACAATACTGGAAGAAATCCCGTTTTATAGTCCTTCATTCCGTCGTTCCGTCCTTTCCGGGCAAGTAGCGTACACACGTGAACGATCAGTGCATACTTAGCGAAATCCGAGGGTTGAAAGCCCAGCCCTCCAAAGTGGAGCCACCGTGTCGCTCCCTTGGCCTCTCCGCCGAATACCAGCGTTATAAGGAGAAGAAGAACAGCAACGATGAGAGTTGGTTTTGAAATTCGTTCCAGGATTTTGTAATCCACGTGCATCGCGATAAAAATGGCGAGGAACGCAAGCAGTACTTTGACCATATGCAGCGTCAAGAGGCGTTCGCTTTCCCCCCAGCGTTGCATCGCAAAGGTTGCGCTGGCACTATAGACGATACCGAGGCTCAGCACCATCAAAGTCATGACCGCCACCAGAATCCAGATGTCGATATGGTTTCGCTCAGCCTTCACGTTGTTACTTCTCGCTGGCTCTCAAGATTCATGACCGCCGTTTTGAACACATTACCTCGATGTTCGTAGTTGTCAAACCAGTCGAATGATGCACAGGCCGGAGAGAGGAGCACCACCTCTCCGGCACGTGCATGGGCGCGAGCAGTGCGCACTGCTTCATCCATGGATGTTGCAGGAATGACATTGACAATGCCGGATATCGCATCGACAACTTTCGGCGCTGATTCTCCAATTGCAATTACCGCCTTTACATGTGTGCGGATAAGATCGGCGAGCACGGAGTAATCGTTTCCCTTATCTCTCCCACCCAGAAGGACAATGAGTGGCGCGGAAAAACTCTGAAGTGCATATCGAACGGAATCAACGTTGGTGGCTTTTGAGTCATTGACAAAGGTGATTCCATCAAGCTCCCGGACAAACTCCAGTCTGTGCTCGACCCCCTTGAAATTCTTCAAGGTAGAGCGGAGCGACGCCACTGATATTCCCATTACTTGCGAGGAGAGGGTTGCTGCCATCGCGTTGTATAGATTATGTGTTCCGTGAATACTCACTTCGTCGGCGGGAATGATTTCTTTCGTCACACCGGCGAGGGATGAGTAAACAATGCGGTCTTTCACGAACGCTCCTTCGGCCTGTTCTTCAAAAGCGCTGAATGAGAGTCGGGTTACTGTCGCGGGGGCATGAGTCTCCACCAACGATCTCGTCACCGGATCGTCGTAATTATAAACGATAGTATCGCCTTCCCCTTGATTCATGAAGATCCGTCCCTTGGACTCGATGTATCGTTCAAGCGAATGTTCATAGCGATCAAGATGATCAGGTGTTACGTTGAGGATCACGGATACCTTTGGCCTGAATTGTTCTATATGATCCAGTTGAAAACTGCTCACTTCCAGAATGACTGTCTCTTGTGGTTGAACATTCTGGACAATTTCCGAGAATGCTGTCCCGATGTTTCCACCAACCACACAACCGCGTTTTGCATCTTCGAACATCCGACCGACAAGGGTCGTCGTTGTCGTTTTGCCGTTTGTCCCGGTGATCGCAACAATGGGCGCATCGCACAACCAGCTTGCCAATTCAATCTCACTCACTACTTTCACTCCCCCCGCGATCGCCTCCTGCACTATTTGAGTTTGCGAGGGGACGCCGGGGCTCAACACCAGCACATCGGCGTCGAGCACCCTTTCGGAATTTCGCCCGAATTCATATTGAACACCGATTTCATCCAACACCGCCGCGGCCTCCGTCATCTTTTCCGCGGGCGACCGATCGCTAACGAACACCGACGCACCCTGCTTCTTCAGGAGGCGGGCTGCCGCTCTCCCACTCCGCACCGCGCCAAGAATGCTGTAGCGTTTTTTCCCTATCGTTGCCCTATCCATGCTACCTTCCTACGCGACGAGGGTCGGCGTCATCGCACCTTGAAGGTGGCAAGACTCACGATCATCATGAGAATTGCGATGATATAGAACCGGGTAACGATTTTCGGCTCCGGCCATCCAAGCATTTCAAAATGGTGATGCAACGGAGCCATCTTAAACACGCGTCGTCCTTCCCCATATCTCTTCTTTGTGTATTTGAAATATGCGCGCTGAATAATGACGGAGACTGTTTCTGCCAGGAAGATCCCTCCCAGAGTCGGCAGCAAGAACTCCTTCTTTATTAGGACGCACATCGCTCCGATTGCGCCTCCAAGAGCGAGCGACCCGGTGTCACCCATAAAAACTTGCGCCGGGTAGGCATTAAACCAGAGAAAGCCCAATGCCGCTCCCACCATCCCGGCGCAGAAAATTGCCAGCTCTCCATTCCCTCTCAAAAACGGTATCGTGAGGTAATCACTGAGAAGGACGTTGCCCGATATATAGCTCATGACCGCTAGAGTCAATGCGACAATTCCGACCGTTCCGATCGCGAGACCGTCGAGTCCATCCGTCAGATTCACAGCGTTCGACGTTGCCGTTATCACGAATATCACCATCGGGATGTAGAACACGCCAAAATCAAACTCCCGATGTTTGAAGAACGGAACCGTCGTCGATGAGTTCAGCTTCCACAGATCCGGATCGATGACATGTGGAAAGAAGTAGATTATCCCACCGACGATCAATCCAACGCTCACCTGTCCGACAACTTTGTATCGCCCGATCAACCCTTTCGGTTTTTTCTTTATGACTTTTAAGTAGTCATCGAGAAATCCTACCGCGCCAAGTGCGGTAGTGACAAACACAATTAACAGGATGTACGTGTTGGTCAAATTCCCCCACAGGAGCGTTGGAATAAGGACCGAAGCCAACACGATCAGTCCTCCCATCGTCGGGGTTCCTGCTTTGGTCATGTGGGTTTTCGGGGCTTCCAGTTTTGCCGCCTCACCAACCTGCTTTTTCTTGAGAAGAGCAATGATTTTTGGCCCCAGCCAGAACGCAATCACCAGCGCAGTGACTGCTGCCGCTGCTGCTCGAAACGTCAAAAACCGAACGACACCAACTCCCGGCGGATGATACGCTGCTTCGAGCCACTCAAAAAAGTGAAATAGCATCAGAACTCAGACGATTGGAGCAATGGTTGACTTCGACCGCTCCTCAAGAAACATCACTATGTCCTCCATGCGCATTCCCCGGGAGCCCTTCACCAGTACCGCGTCACCAGCCGTGATAAGCTCCGCAAGGTATTCCGCGAGCATGTTTTTTTGATCATAGTGCACGGTTTGTACATTTCCGCATTCTTCATGAATGAACCGGGCGTACTCTCCGAAGGTGAGCACATAGTCGACCCCGAGGTGAGCGATTTCCGCTCCCACCCTCGCGTGTTCTTTCTCCGACTGCTCTCCCAGTTCGAGCATATCCGCAAGCACAGCGATTTTTTTTCCACGTACGACAGTACGGTCAAGTGTTTGCACGGCGGCAATCATCGAATCCGGGTTCGCGTTATAGGTGTCGTTCAACACTAACACACCGCCGAGATTCAAGACCTTCATCCTTTTTTCAGTTGGGCGGAAGTGAGAAAGGGTATTGGCGATAACTTTCTCGGATACCCCTAATGAATGCCCGACCGCTGTTGCAGCAAGCGCGTTCATCGCATTGTGTTCACCTGGAACACGAAGTGAAATTCCGTTCGTTTTCTTTTTTCCTTTTGTTGAAAAGGAAATCGTGTTGCATCCCGACCGACTCGTCTTCAGGATTGTTCCACGAACAACCGCCTTTCTCGTGTGAAAGCCGTAGGTGACTGTTCTCTTCATTCTCCGCGCAGAAGCGCGCACATGCGAGTCATCGGAGTTAACAAACGCAATCCCCTTCCCCTTCCGCAAGAAATTGAAAAGTGCACCTTCTTCTTGTGCAACACCCTCGATCGAATGCAGAAACTCCAGATGTTCGCGGCCGATATTGGTAATAATCCCATGAGTCGGTTGCAGGATAGAACATAGGTATTCAATCTCTCCCGGGTGATTAGTTCCGATTTCAATAACCGCCGCTTGGTACTTCTGCGTCAACCGGAGCATGGTCATTGGCACGCCAATGTGATTATTTAGATTTCCTTCCGTACTGAGGACATTCATCTTTTTCTTCAGGACGGCAGTGATCATATCCTTCGTCGTCGTTTTTCCGTTGCTGCCGGCGACAGCAAGGACAGGAATTTTGAATTTCTGTCGATGCATCCGGGCGACAGCTCCCAATGCGTGAACGGTGTTCTCCACAACGAGGAAGGGCTTGCCAACAAAGGGGGCAAGGTCGGACTTGTAGTCAACCACTGCCGCAAGAGCCCCACGGCGAAACACTTCGTCAATAAATGAATGGCCGTCGAATCGTTCTCCACGAATCGCAACAAACAAATCGCCTGCTGCCACTGTCCGGGAGTCAGTTGATACACGCTTCAGTGTCTTCTTAGCGAGCACCTCCTTATTTAGAAACGCTCTGTGCTCGACAGCTTCCAACGCCTTTGCGGTCAGTTTCACGCGAGCCCTTCGATAAAAGACTCGACTTCTTCCCGATCGTCAAGGTGATGTTTTTCCGTCCCCACGACCTGGTAGTCTTCGTGACCTTTTCCAGCTATCAAAACGATGTCTCCGTCACTTGCCAGAGTGAGCGCATGCTTGATAGCTTTTCGACGATCTGATTCCACGTGCAGATTTGTTTTGGTCTCAATGCCGGCGGTAATGTCGTTGATGATCCGATCAGGATTTTCCGTCCGTGGATTATCGGAGGTAACAATCGTAACGTCGCTGGCAGCACTTGCGATACGCCCCATAAGCGGCCTTTTCGCCTTATCCCGATCGCCACCGCATCCGAAGATGGTGATGATTCTCCCCGAGCCCTTTGCCGGTCTGATATCGTTGATTGCGCGAAGACAATTGTCAAGAGCGTCCGGAGTATGTGCGTAATCGATGATGGCCGTCCATCCGCGAGGTGAAGCGATTTGTTCAAACCGCCCTTGTACCGGTCGCGTGCTTTCGATACCCTTTACAATTGTCGCATCGGGAATCCCAAGTCCAACACCAGTCGCATAGGCTGCCAAAACATTTTGGACGTTGAACCTGCCAATGAGAGAGGTGGTGAGGTCGTGTGATATACCATCATGGCCGATCTGGACGGATGTTTTATCAAACCTCAGGCGAATATTTTTCCCCTGCACGGATGCCGCTTTGTCGAGTGAGTATGTAACTATGTTCCCGGCAGCACCCTCGACAATCGTGCGACCGTACGGATCGTCCAAGTTTGTCACCGCAATGCTTCTTGAATCAAGCGAAGTAAAAAGGGATTTCTTGGCTGTAAAATATTCCTCCATCGTACCGTGGAAATCAAGATGGTCCTGCGTCAGATTTGTGAAAACTCCCGCCCGGAAGTCTACTCCAAACACGCGCTGCATCGCAAGCGAGTGTGAAGAAACTTCCATCACAACCGACGTGCACGCCTTTTGGCGCATCGTTCCAAACAGCTGGTGAAGTTCCAGCGACTCCGGCGTTGTATGCGTCGCGGGAATTGTCTCATTCCCCGCGAGATAGGCTATGGTGCCGATGAGACCAACCTTTTCTCCCTGTGCTTCGAGGATGGATTTCACTAAGTGCGTTGTCGTGGTTTTTCCGTTCGTTCCTGTAATACCGATGATGTTCAGTCCGGCGGCCGGTTTGTTGTAAAAATTTGCCGCTGCAATGGCGAGGGCCTTACGTGCATCGCGGACAACAATCTTGACCACCTCCGTGTGCATAAAATACGAATCGGGAATGGCCGAATCGTCTTCGAGAATGATCGTCTTTGCACCGTTGCTGACTGCATTGATAATAAACCGATGACCATCGGCGACGAGCCCTCGAATCGCAACAAAGAGATCATCGCGTCCGACTTTTCTCGAATCGTACTGTATGCCTGCAACCTTGACCTCGTGCGTGACCACCATTTTGCCGAACATCGTCTGAAATATCTTGGTGATCGGCATCCCCTCTATAACTTGTGAAAGATCCATACACGGTCTGCATTCCTATCGTGTTGCGAGCACAGTTGTTGTTCGTGGTGCGCATCGAATGAGGACACGCGTCCCTTTCTTCACCTGCTGCCCCGGGGGAGGGCTTTGGCGAACCACCACTCCTGAACCTTCAATCGCAACGTCCAACTCACGAGCGCGAAGCCGATTGATCGCTCTGCGAATTGCGGCTCCGCTAAGGTTCGGGACAACGACAAACCCTTCCGTTATTGCTGGTGACGGACCCTCCTCTGTAACTATTGTCACCGTTTTTCCTGTCAGCAACTGGGTACCCGCTGTTGGTGACTGTGAGGAAACTACCTCACCTTCACCGGTCTTATCCACGTCGAACCCATGCGCCTCAAGAACTGAGGTCGCGGCATCGACATCCAGACTGACAATGTCCGGAACGCTTTTCGTTTGCTTGCCGACGATAAGCGGTTGAGATTGTTTGAATCGATTTGAGATTGCAGTGATCTTCTCTGCAATCGCTTTGAAAATCACAGCGCTCGTTGTTCCCCCGGTGTACCCACCAATGCGGGGGTTGTCCAACATAACGACACATACTGCCTTTGGATTTTCAGCGGGGAAGAATCCTGCAAAAGATGCCAGGTAGTCTCCCTGTTGGTATTTTCCATCGATCACCTTTCGCGCTGTGCCGGTTTTTCCCGCGACTGTCATGGTGGGAATCCTCGCGAGAGTCCCTGTTCCCCGTTCAACGACACCAACAAGAAATTTACTGACCAATTCGGCAGTTTCTTTCTTGATCACGCGCCGGATTATTTGCGGATACGTCTCCGAGACAATTTCCCCACGATCGTTTGTGATTTTCTGGAGAATGGTAGGTTTCATGAGAACACCCTTGTTCGCAATGGCCGAATACGCTGCCGCTATCTGAAGTGGGGTCACACCGATTTCGTAACCATAGGCCAGAGAGTTCAATGTGGTACCGGACCAGTTGGTTGGCTTTTTTAGTTCGCCCCGCACTTCTCCGGGGAGGTCAATTTCTGTTGTGATGCCGAACCCGAAGTCACGGGCGGTTGTGTAGAGTCGTTCTGCGCCAATCACATCAGAAATTTTTGCCATCACAATATTGCTGGACATGACAACGGCTTCTTCAAGGGTAATCATCCCCAGCTTGTGCGTATCCTTGATTGTGCGTGGTTTTGAGCCTGCGACAGGAATTATGTAGACACCATTCTCGCCGTTAAATTTGCGATCAAGAGCAATAATGTCTTTCTCGATCGCCGCCGCTGCCGTAACGACTTTGAACATCGAGCCCGGTTCGAACATGTCGGTAATAGTTCGATTTCTCATCGCGCCCGGTTCCGTTGTTGCAGCATTCGCGGGAACCATAAACGGATAATTCGCCATTGCCAGGATTTCTCCGCTTGACGGGTCCATCATAATCACCAGGCCGGCCTCGGCTTTGTAGCGCTCAATCCCCTTTTGCAGCTCCTGTTCAACGATCGACTGATACTCGAGATCGATGGATAGTTGAATGCTGTTTCCATTTGTCGGTTCGATGCGGGGGTAGTCGACTGAGGGGTGCGTACGACCCAGACCATCACGTTGCATGATGACATAACCATTCCTGCCCCGGAGTTGGTCGTCCAGTTGAAGCTCAATCCCGCTCAAGCCGTTGTCATCCACACCTGTAAAGCCGATTATTTGGCCTGCGAGATGGTCGTAATGATAGAGGCGCTGTGCCTCGTCAATCTGGATAAGCCCGTGCAATTCCTCAGCATGAATACGGCGCGCCGTCTGCGGTTCAACCTTCCGCTCGAGATAGACAAAGCGGCGATCACTGGAGGTTAGCCGCTGCAGGTACGCCGACGCTGGCTTCCCGAACGCCTTTGCAAATCTCTGCGCAATACGTTGCGCATCATCTCCTACCAATGAGGGGTCCGCGCCGAAGGAAACGGACCTGCTGCTTGAAGCGAGGGGTCGTCCGTTGCGGTCAAAAATGTTTCCCCTCGCTGCACGAAGCTCAATGGGTGCCTCGTGCTGCTTCTTTGCTATTTCCTGATAGCGATCTGCATGGATCACCTGAATCTGAACAAGGCGGACGACAACCAGGGCAAAAAATGCAAGCAACCCGATCTTCACAAAGAGGAGCCGACCCAGCGTTTTCTTTGCACCCTCAACTCTCGGATGGTCTTCTGTGAATTGCTTTTTCTTTGATTTTCTCATTAACATTATCAATGCTGAGGGGAGTTCAGCTCCTCGAGTTTCTCCTGGTCAATATTAAAGAAGCCTGGTTGTTCTTTCGTGTATTGGAGGCCAAGCTCTTCCGTTGCAATCTTGCCAATACGATCCCAACTCGACTTTTGGTTGATTTCGGCATGCAGGCCAGCGTTCGTGTTCTGCGCCTTCTCCAGCTTCGTCCTGAGGTCGCCCACTTCCACGGCCAAGCGATTGACTGTAATGACATTACTAATATAGAAGACAGTGCCTGCACCGAAGGCCATGAGCATTAGAACGATCGAGAACATCGAAATCTTTCGCCTCGTCGCCCGACGATTTGACCGTATTGCGTACCCTGGTGTTGCAGCTTGCGGATCACGTCCAAAGGTGCGGCTTTGTTCTTCCTCATCGGGAGCATGCGGCCGCGGCGAGTCCTGGCGGGCTCGATTGAGCAATACTTCAATGTCGTCGCGGAGTGGTCGGGTCATATTCGCTCCACCACTCTCAGTTTTGCACTCCTGGCCCGCGTATTCAGTTCCACTTCTTCCTCAGAAGCGATAATTGGTTTTTTTGTCAGCAACCGCACACGTGGAACAATCTCTTTGTCGGGTAGATACTTGTGCCCGGATCGAACTCTGGTCGCGGATTCTGTTTTGAAAAATTCTTTTACGATTCTGTCTTCGATTGAGTGATACGACAATACTACCATTCTTCCTCCGCTCTGCAGGAGGTCGACACCAATATGCAATGCCTCTTCGAGATTTCTGAGTTCATCGTTGACTTCGATACGCAGCGCCTGAAAGACTCGTGCGATGCTCTTTATCGAATGCTTTCGGGCAACCGCCGATTCCACGATTCTCCTGAGCTGCCCCGTCGTTTCAACGGGACGTGCAGCGACAATCGACCTCGCGATTCGCCGAGACCCCCGTTCTTCACCGTACCGCCACAACAGATCAGCGAGCATTGGTTCATCCGTAGAATTCACGACGTCCCTCGCTGTTCTTCTGCCTTGACGATCCATTCTCATATCCAAAGGCTCGTCTGAACGAAAGCTGAACCCTCGCGCAGGCTCATCCAACTGGTGCGAAGACACTCCAAGGTCAAACAGAATGCCCCCGACGGCATCAACCCTTCTGGCGTCTAGTTCATTCTTCAACTGAGCGAAGTTTGCGTGCACAAACTCTACCTGTTCACCGAACTGTTCCAGATGTTTCCGCGCATGAGATAATGCTTCCTCGTCCGCGTCGAAACAAATAAGACGGCCTGAGGTCTGGAGTCTCCGGCAAATTTCCTCAGCGTGTCCTCCGCCTCCAACGGTCGCGTCAACATAGACCGTCCCGGTATCGGTTATAAGATGCTCGAGTACCTCGGTGATGAGAACAGGCTCGTGGTACCTCAGGCGCATAGTTCACAACGACTATGCTTACTTATCACCAAAGACAACCTGGGCAACATTCTCGTACGTTTCAGGTTGCGCTTTGAGATATTCGTCGTATACACCTGGATTCCAGATCTCGATGTGGTCAAGCATTCCGATAATTTTTGCATCCCCCTCGATCCGCGCAATCTCTAACAACTCGCGTGGGATGCTAATGCGCGATTGCCCGTCAAGCTGTGACTCTGTTGCGTGCTGGAGCAGCAGTCTCATGAAGAAGCGATGTTTCGGGTCAGACGGGGACAGCGCCCGAATGGAGTCCTCCTGTTTGTTCCACTCATCAAGAGGATAAACGAACAAGCATTGATCGTAACCTCGCGTTACGACAAATGTATCGTTGGCCTCCGGAGAAACGTACTTCCGCAACTTCGATGGAAGATTAACGCGTCCCTTCGAATCCACTGAGTAGCTATATGTTCCTTTGAATGAGGACATTTCTCTTGACGGTGTCGTAGTACATCGAGTAACCGAGCATGGAATGGATTACCCACATTTCACCATTTTTACCCACTTTCCCCATTGCAAAGATACTCTTTTGCATGCGAAAGTCAAGGAGATTTTATCAATTCAGGCGGATTTTGAGGGCTTTTGAGCGAAGTGGAGGGGAGTGAGGCTAATCCGTTGCAACGATTGAGCCGGTGGAAATTCGCCACCGGCCCTGAACCAACAGCTCGTCACCACTGTATGGAATATTTTGGAAGGACGTCAATCGCGATGTCCTTCACCAGGTCGAGGCTTTCTTTGAGCTCTGGTGAGACGACCACGTACCCGTCAAAGAACTGCTGTACTTTTTGTCCGTCCCCATCTCCTTCAAGAATTAAGAGAACCCGGGAAAGGTCTGCTATTCCGGACCGAATTTTCTCAAAGTCAACAGACCAGCGCTTTGCATCTTTGTTGTAAACAAGACTTTTGTTTTCCATGAGGTAGTTCAGTTCAATAGCGGCCGCTTTGCCGTGTGCCTCCGTAAAACCAAAGCGGACAGACCTGAACAGGCTGCCGAGATAGGATACGAGAAATTCTCTTTCCCGATTCTTCTCGACGACACCTTTGTCCATCAGATAATAAAGAGAATGAAGACCAACAACATCCGCCTTCGCTTCCTCAAGTCCGTTATAGTTCGGCCCGATTGCAGCATTCGCCGCCATCCCTTTCTTCGGTCCGGCTTTCACCGTTCGCGGGCCAACAGCATGACAAATCTCATGCATCAACACAAATTGAAAGAATCCCTGATCGGAGAGGTAGAGCTGTTGAGGATCAGCGATGAGTCTAAGGCTCACCGGCTTGATAATGGTGTTGAAACGAGCCTCAAACATGTTCTTCCAAAATGTTTTCTTCGTCCCCTTTTTCTCGTGTACCTCCGGATCGTTAGGAAGATTCGTCGCAACCGCCTGGTAACCCGCTGCCGCTTCTCCGGTCCGAAGGATATCACGGACTATCACAAACTTCGCCGTCAATCCTTTTACCTGTGATTTGTATTCAGCGGGAATCGGGAGATTTTCTTCCATCTCTTTGAGATACTTGGTATAGAGATCCAGGTTCTTTGACTCAGCCTGGTCAACAACTTCTATGCTCGCCTCATACTTTGCTTTCACTCCTTTGATCCCATCTGAGTAAGTCTCGAATGGACCAAAGACAATGTCAAACTTACTCCCCTCCATATCGATCCAGGCGACGTCTGCATCAAAGTACCTGTCGGTATTTTCAAGAGCGTCAGCCTTGAGTCGCAAGAACTTGGCAAACGATTCATTTTCAGAAAGATCAGCGGCTTCACGGAGCAAAACGGCGATTCGACCTACATACTCCTTGTATTCCACATGATATGGCATTGCCTTGTACCTTCCATCATCGCTTTGTTGGACGACAGTGTAAGGAGACATGAAGTCTGTCTTTTCCTTCTCAGAGAGCGTCTCATGGTACTCATCAAATTGTTCTACGTTCATTCCGCGCGGATAGAGTTCGCCGCCGGGGTAATACGTTTGGCTTCCCATGAATGCCTCATGCTCATTTAGCAATTCAAACGGACCTGCGTTTCTCCTAAGAAGTGTTTTTTGCTTTGAGATCGTTTCGTCTTCCGGCAGGCGTTGGAGACTGTCCAAAAGAGTGAAGCCATATTTCGATGTTTGCATCCAATAGATTGTATCTAAAACGTTCGCCGCTGAAATCAGTTTTTTTAGGAGCTGTTGCTCTTTATCGCTGAACCCGCTTGCATCGAATTTCATTTCATACGGCGCGTACTGGGATAGGTACTTGTCAAGATGATGATCCACACCTGGCTCATTCGTTCTTTGGCACGAAACGAAGATGAGAGATATGAGTAACGATATCGGGATCAACTTCATACTTTCCTCCTTTGATGAGAGTCTTGCACGGCTGTGGTGTTAAAAAAATAGCGAATTAAACCAAGGTGTGCAATGAAGCAGATTTCAGAGCATTTGTGGCTTCTGAGATGGATATGAGTACTGGTCCCTCTACTGCGGGAAACATTTTCGTCGTACCTCCGTATCGAAATGGTAGCCCGCAGCCATCGCTCAAGTCAAAACTACTATTTCATATTCAAGGAGTGTATCATGGTCAAACGCATACTACCGGTTGTGTTTGCGTTGAGTCTTTTGACTATCTCTTCAAGAGATCAGGAGGCTCTGGGGCAATCAATCACGACGCCACAGGTAAGCCCCAGGGCTGTCACATCCCAGACGATTGGGCTTACAGACGTGACTATTACCTATCACCGTCCAGCAGTGAAAGGTCGCAAAATCTGGGGCGGACTTGTTCCGTTTGATGGCGGAAAACCTATCCCATGGCGCGCCGGAGCAAACGAGAACACAACAATTTCGTTTACGCATGATGTGCTCATTGAAGGAAAGCGGCTGGGCGCCGGAACCTACGGGTTGCACATGATTCCCTCCGCGAAGGAGTGGGTAGTAATTTTCAGCAAGAATTATACATCCTGGGGGAGCTTCTCCTATCGCGAAGATGAAGACGCTCTTCGAGTGACCGTCCAGCCAAGGCT
>DASWHW010000085.1:0-28488 GCA_036397975.1 Bacteroidota bacterium | reverse complement strand
ACCTCTCATCACTAGCAGTACGAGTGTAATTGCGAGGATCGCCGAAACGGCCGGCCAGACAAAGGGCTTCCAAGAGGAAACAGGAGAAGTGGGTAGAGTTTCGCGAACTGAATTTTGAAACTGTGGTATCTTCATCGTTCTTGTTGTTCGCTGGCGACCTGATTCGCGTTTGTATCTTTTGAGTTCTTTTGCAATCTCAGCGGTCGACTGATACCGTTCCGATGGTTCTTTCTCAAGACACTCCAGCACGATATGGTCAAGCTCAGGGCTAATGTCCGATTTAACCGCGGACATCGGCACCGCGTCAACATTGACGATCTCATAGGCAATGGCTGTCTCATGGACTCCCTTGAACGGAAGTTGGCCGGTCATCATTTCATAGAGCAGGACGCCGAGTGCGAAAATATCAGAACGATGATCGGCATCTCCACCCTGTATCTGTTCCGGAGACATATAGCCTGCAGTGCCTACGGTGCTGCCTTCCTTCGTGAGCCTCGAGACGCCTTTGAGTTTCGCAAGGCCAAAGTCCATGATCTGGACAATGCCGTCCTTCCGGACCATGATGTTTTCCGGTTTAATGTCCCTATGCACAATCCCTTTTTCATGGGCCGCCGCAAGACCTTCTGCGACTTGAATTCCGATATCAATCGCGTGCTTCGATGACAGTCCGCTCATTCGATCGCGGAGTAACTGACCATCGATGAACTGCATGGCAATGAAGATCTGCTTACCCGCAGGAGCGCCTGCCGAGACCGGGTTGTCATACTCTTCGATGGAGAAGATAGTGCAGATATTCGGATGATCCAGAGTTGCGGCCGCTTTTGCCTCCTGAATAAAGCGGGCCCTGTCCTGTTCCGAAGCATTGAGGTGCGGAGGGAGAAACTTCAGCGCAACCATGCGGTCGAGCTTTGTGTCCTGGGCTTTGTAGACAACGCCCATTCCGCCCTCACCAAGTTTCTCCAAAATCTTATAATGCGAAATCGTTTGTCCGATCATTTGCATCCTGATTGATGAAATATCGCTGTCATGGGTCGTCCTCTTCCAGCTTCTTACTGAATCCTTTGAGGTGAAATCGTCTGGTCTGTCAAGTTGATCTCATGCTCGCTCTAAATATGCAACCCTTTCAGGGTAGCAGCCGTGTTTGTGTTGACCGACCGAGGGCGCCCGCCCGAACGGCATGGTCGGGCGGGATGCCCTCGGTTAAAATATCTTTCCCCTTCGGGGAAACCGTACCATCGTGATTATCTGTGATTCGCTTTTGGCGTCCCAGAACCATCCCACTTGATCATAATTACACCCCTCTTTAATTCTCCCCTCGAAGGGGAGATTTAGTTGATGTGGGATGGCGAGCATAGCTGGATCCTTACTTTTTGGACAGCCTCTCCAATTCAGGAATTGGTCAGATAACCTGAAAGGGTGAGATCATCCATGTTCCGTTACCATCACATGTTCACTGCATCCGCATGTTCTCCCGGAACATACTCCACGTGTGAATCTCCTCAACATCGGCCTCACCAAGAACCTGGTAGCCATGGCATTCACCGTTGAGACCGGATCAGGCTCAGACAATCTCTGTCATGTAAACGTACACCTCCTGCAACTCCGTACAACAGGTTGGTCGATACCGGATCGAGATTGCAAGTCGCTCTTACCGTGTCCTACTTCCCCTTCATCAATTCAATATACTCTGGCTCATTGCGGATGCTGTCGAGATCGGGGTCTCGCTTGATCCACTCGTAAAAGCCGTAGCCGGTTGCGATGGCCTTCTTGAGAGATTGTAATGCGAGTTGTGTATCACCGATGGTTGCGTAGAAGCACGCCACATTGTAGAACATCAGCGGATCGTTCGGACTCAGCTCGATCGCCCTTGCGGCTTTGTTTTTTGCTTCATCAATCCGACCCGCCCGGATCAGCGAGAGTGAATAAAAGATGTGTGCCCGTGCGTCGTCCGGATGGAGCGACAAATACCGTGGATACATCTGTAGGGCTTCATGAAGCCCCTCGGCCATTTTTTCCTTTTCGCCAAGGCGCTCATAACACAGGATAAGGTCTCCATACGCTGTGTAAAAATCAGGGCTGAGTTTGATAACCTTCTTGAAGAGTTCGACTGCTTCCCTGTGGCGGTCGGTTGTCACGTTCGTCCTGCCGAGTATCCAGTATGCGACGTGGTTGCCCGGATTCAGCTCAATGGCTTTCTGACTTGATTCGATCGCTTCATCGTGCGATTTCTTGTATAGGTAAACCAGCCCGAGGGCCGAATATGCTTCCGAAAGCGACGGGTCATACATCAGGGCTTTTAGTCCCGATTCCAAAGCCCTGTCAAGCCAGAGGTCCTTCCGGTCAAACTGCTGATAAAGGTGTGCGTACGCCTCACCCAAACCCGCATACGCGTCCGCATATCGTGCGTCATATTCAATTGCTTTCTGGAATAGCTCGATCGCAGTCTGGACGCCGTGCTTTGTGAAGCGGTACAAGGAATCCCGTGCGCGCAGATTGCAGTCGAACGCCTGGGGGTTCAATGTCGCCCGCTTGGTGAGCACCACCTGCTCTTTCGGTGTGAGCTTCACCATGAGAGCGTCGACAATCTGCTTCGAGACCTGTTCCTGAATATCGAATACATCGGCGAGTTTTCCTTTGTATGTCTCTGCCCAAAGCTGGGCATCCGCGTCGACATCAACAAGCTCAACGGCTATGCGAAGGTTGTCCTGAAACTTACGAACGCTGCCTGCAAGAATGTACCTCGTCCCAAGCTCTTTGCCGATGGCTTTGACTTCCTTTGTCGTCCCTTTATACTGCATGGAAGTTGTACGGGGAACAACACGGATGTCTTTCAAGCGCGACAGGTTGATGATTAGCTCTTCAGTGAGGCCGTCGCTAAAGTAATCACTTTCCTTGTCGGGACTGATGTTGCCGAACGGAAGCACTGCAATTGCCTTTGTTTGAGCTGCTGCCGGTGCTTTCTCAATAGACTCGCGTGCATGGTCGAGAGCGTTCAGCACTTCCTCAGCGCTCTGGTACCGCTTCGCACGATCCTTGGCAAGCATCTTTGTTATGACTGTGTCTATCTGGTGTGGAATCTTCCTGTCCATGAGACTCGGAGCGGGTGGCTCTTCGTTGACGATCAGGTAGAGAAGGCCTGCTTCATGTTCGGATTTGAAGGGAAGGTCGGCCGTTAGCATCTCGTACAAGACGACACCGAGCGACCAGATGTCCGTCCGATGGTCGGCTGCCTCACCATGCGCCTGTTCCGGAGACATGTAGTTGAGCGTTCCCAACGACGTGCCGGTTCTCGTAAGCCCGGAACCGCTCCTGAGTTTGGCAATGCCGAAATCCATTATCTTCGGATGTCCATCCCTGGTCAGCATGACGTTCTCAGGCTTGATGTCACGGTGCACGATGTTCATCTCATGCGCGGCTTTCAGTCCCTTGGCAATCTGTATAGTCCATTCGATTGCCTGATTCACCGGGATTCCTGTGCCGGAGGTGGTGATGTGCCGCTTCAATGTCATCCCGTCGACGTACTCCATGACGAAGAACAGGCTGCCGTCCTGTTCGTCGATCTCGTGTACATGAAGGATGTTCGGATGGTTCAGGGCGGCCGTTGCCTTGGCTTCCTGGATGAAGCGAGCCTTGTTCCCGGCGTTCGACGACAAGTGTGGGGGAAGAAATTTGATGGCAACGACACGGTCGAGTTTGGTATCGTGCGCCTTGTACACTATGCCCATACCTCCTTCTCCTAACTTCTCGAGTATCTTGTAGTGCGATATAGTCTGTCCAATCATGGGAACGAATTCCTATCAGGATATGACTGATTGATTCTGTAGATCATGCTGCTGCCTCTTCCATTCTCTTTTCTTCTCCGAAGTGTCCGCGTTAACACATCAAAGCTTTCTGGGGTTCTTGCCCCCTTCGCAATCAATAATCTACACAAAGGGCGAAGCATCCACTGGGGGAGAAACCCATTAAGACGTGCGCGCCACGAGACTCTTGTTCCATTCGCAATCGGTTCGAGCATTGCGGTGACAGTCGCCCTGATCGGTTTCTTGATCAACTCCACCGTGTAGTAGGAAAACGGCCGCCAGTCAAGGATGTTCTCGACGAAGTCGCTGTTCGCACAATGATTAGAAGCACCCTTACTTGTTCTCCCTTCTGGGCGATCTTGTACATGCCAGTCGCTACCCACCATCCATAAGATCCGTTTCTCGGGATCGTTCAGCCACTCCCAAAGTTCGGAAGGAGGAACGGGAAACTCCCTTGTAAGAACAACATGCGCTTCTTCCTCACGGAGAATCGCGTAGCGGTCGCTGGTGAATTCATTATACCGATCATTAAGATTCATGCTGAAGGTCTCAACTTCGCCCAGGTGCTCATAGCTTTCGGTCTGAGCGTGCACATTGAGTGGATGAACATCCATCCGATGGAGGCTTGCGTTTGTAAACAGAGCATACCCTCGCCATCCCGTCGCCTCGCTCACCTTGTTCTTTGACAATCTGTGAAGAAGATTAACGCTTGTACCTAGAGGTTTCGGCCTTCCGCCAACATCCTGCAAAATAAACTCACCATAGTGCGTAATAAACTTCAAATCAAGTTGGCCAATCATTTTACAGCCTTTACACGTACAGGTGGCCGTACGTTGGGCTGATTTCTGCTTGTCTCTGAAATCAAAATACGTTGCCTCGATAATCTCCAGCAAAGTTTCTCCCCGGGGAAACTGTGTGTCGGAGGCATAGGCAAATACCGCATCGCCTTCAATCTCTGCAATCTGCAGACGGGGCGCGAACCGGGCCAAAATAAGTTTGAAGATATCTGCAAGGATGACTTTGGAGTGATCGAGTTCGGCCTCTGCGACGAACGATGTAAAGCCGGATAAGTCGACGAGGACGAGATATCCTCCCGCGATGCCTGAATCTGTCCGCTTACTTTGATTCATGGATGGTAGCAAGTTTAGTAAAAGAACAATCCCCCATCACTTTCTTCTTGCATCAGTTTCTTCGCAAAGCCTTCACCGTCATTTTTTAAGCCTCTCTGTCCAGTTGACGACAATGGTCACGGGGTCTGTCTCTTTCGGTTCGATGAGTCGGTTCATGAGAAAGCTCTTCCCATCCGCGAAAGGTTCATACTCAGCCATAATGGGAGTTCTTGAGAACAATGCCTGAATTGTACCGACTTGCACGGACGAACCGGCCTCCCGAATATCTGCGGCCATCGTCTTGTTATCGCTGCTAATAAAGTAAAGCTCACGACCATCGCGGCGCCACGCTGGATTCGTGCCACCCGACGTTGATACTTTGACAGCAGTCCCCGGGCCCGGGAAGGGCCGAAGATAGATCTCTAACTGACCGGTTTCATTGGAATGGTATGCGATCCACTTTCCGTCGGGAGAAAACCTCGCCATCCCTTCATCGTACACTGTACTTACGAATGGTTGTAACTTCTTTTCCCCGCGTACTGGAAGAATCAAAATATCCGTCTGCCCACCTTCACCGACTTGCTCGGAACAGAGCACGCTGCCGTCAGGCGACCAATCAGTTGGGAGGATTGGGCTGTCTGATCGAATCAGCACTTCCTCATTTCCTCCCGTCACCGAACGAACGTGGATGCTGAAACTGTTGGCCTTGTTAACAGCATAAGCGATCTTATCGCCGCCGGGTGACCATACAGGGTTGATATCGGCAGAGAGACCCGAAGTGAATCGGGTACGGCTTGCTCTGTTAAGGTCATACATCCAGAGGTTTTGCGTTCTCGATTTTGGCTCAAAAATACCCAGTATGATGCGCTTGCCATCTGGTGAAATTTGCGGCCAGAAGTGCTCGATGACGTCGCCCAAAACGCTAATCACTTTCCCCTGCCTATCAACAATATGCATTCGTGCACCGGCAAGTCCAACGCCGGTTTGGTACGCAAGAATGCCATTTTGTGAAACCGAGAACACACCGAGGCTAAAACCCGGATCGTTGATCACTCTTTCTGCCACAGAAATTGCGTCACCACTCAGCGAAAAGTCACTTTCATCAAACCGTTGCGCAAGCAGGGTCGATCCCCGCATATACAATAGATATCCAGACGCATACGCTGCGTTCGAAGAGGTATTCAACACTAATTTTGATTGACCACCATCAAGCGAGGCGACCATAATCGCGTCTCCCTCCGCTTCCGCACCGAATGAAGCCGTCCGCGAGAAGTACAAGAAGTGATTCCCATCGGGGAGGAACATTGGCCAACGTTGACTGGATTCTTTCCGCACTGTGTCAACTTGAGTGACCAGAGCGGGAGTGCCGCCGGAAGCTGGGACAGCAGACAACGGACCTCCTGCATTCGCGGCAAAAACAATCATATCCTTTGAACCCCAGGCGCCACCGCGTGCATTGAATACATCACAAATCGTCACAGGTGGATTCCCTGCAATATCCACCTTCTTGAGCTTGCCTGTCTGTCTGGAAAAAAAGGCAACCCATTTGCTATCGAACGACCAGAAAGGATAGTACGCACCTTCTGTTCCTGGCAGGACCAGCGCAGCGCTGCCGTCGAGACTGCGGATATAAAGCTCCGTTTTTCCCTCCGGCGTTGCGCCTAAGAAGGCAAGACTTTTACCATCCGGTGATACTATGACTGGGCCCGCATCAAAGCCATAGGAATGGAGGTTCGTCCCTTTTGGAGAAGGAATGAATGCTTGAATTGGCGGATACGATGCTGTGGCGGACTTGAAATAGAAATACAAAGCAGCTGCAGTGCTGATGATCGCCACTGCAGCAAGGATCCATGTCAACAATCGTTTTACTGGAGATGAGCTGGTGATGCGATCTTCAGACTCAACTCCGCTCCGTGGCACATACGCCGGACGCGCAGCGGTCATTCTGCCGGTTCGTTGACGTCCGGATTCACGTCGCGCCCGCTTCAGATCAATGGCGATCTGCTTGGCCGACTGTGATCGCTCGTTCGGGTCCTTTTCCAAACATTCAAGGACAATGCGCTCCAGTTCCGGATCAATCTCGGGTTTGACTGACGACATTGGAGCAGCATCGACATTGACTATCTCGTAGGCAATGGCTGTTTCATGGACTCCCTTAAACGGGAGTTGACCGGCCAGCATCTCATACAACAACACTCCAAACGAAAAGATATCAGAGCGGTGATCTGCGTCCTGACCCTGCACCTGCTCAGGGGACATGTACCCGGCGGTGCCAAGTGTGCTGCCTTCTTTGGTCAAGCGGGAAACGCCGCGCAGCTTAGCCAATCCGAAGTCCATGATCTGGACAATGCCATCCTTTCGCACCATGATGTTTTCCGGTTTGATATCACGGTGTACGATTCCTTTTTCATGCGCCGCCGCAAGACCCTCCGCCACCTGGACACCAATGTCGATGGCGGACTTCAAACTCGGTGGAGAGGATTGGCTCTTGTCACGAAGTGGTTGTCCCTCCACAAACTCCATCACGATGAACATCGATCCTTCATGATCCTGGATGTCATGGATCGTGCAGATGTTCGGATGATTGATGGCGGAGGCTGCTTGTGCCTCCTGGATAAATCTCGCCTTGTCATCCTCAGAAGCAGAAAGATGTGGCGGCAGGAATTTGAGAGCAACCGTACGCTTGAGTTTCGTGTCCTCGGCTTTGTAGACAACCCCCATGCCGCCCCGCCCGACCTCTTCAAGAATTCGATATTGAGATATCGTCTTACCAACCATGGTATAATCCTCCAATCATAGTCAGGAGGTCGTTCGGGCGGGCTTCGCCCAATTTCTCCAATATCTTGTGGTGGGAAACAGTTTGACCTATCATACAAATCCTTTCGTGCTGCTCCCGCCAACAAAAGGCGGCCTGCCCGTGTCTGAGAATTCACTGAGGCAGGCGGGGATCCTCACAATGGCAATCGCTCGTTCAGAAGCACTCGTGAGCCATTTTGGGACTTCACCGAGCTCCTCGAGAATTTTAATGTGCGAAATGATCTGTCCGATCATTTCCGTAAACCAATCTTTTTCAGAAGGTCAATATATCGTGGATCATTTCGATACGGTTCCCACTCAATATCATCCGCGAGCCAGATAATAGATCCTGGATGATCTTTGAGATCTACGCGAAGCCATTTGAAAGCACTATCCATGTCTCCAATCCCTGCATAGATCCTGGCAACGTAGTAGCCAGATGAAGTGCGACCTGCGAACCTTTTCTCAAGTTCACTGGCAAGACTCAGCGCTTCACCCTGCTTTCCCATCCTGCCGAGGACGTAGCCCAGAAACGAAAGTGACTCTGCCGAACGACCACTCACTTCCACTCCCTCGAGAGCAGCTTTGCGCGCCTCCTCCGCCCTACCGAGTTGGAGATACGGCATGACTTTGCGGTAGTGTGCAATACCGAAGGTGGAATCAAGGGCAAGCACGGCGTCCATTTCTCTTATTGCCTCTTGTGGTTTACCAACCTTCAGAAACGCCAACCCCACATTCAAACCGATGATCTGTGAAAGAGGATCGAGTTCTTGCGCTCGCTTGATCATTCTCATTCCTTCGTCGTTACGGGCCGTCATGAACAGCATTATCGAGTACCAGTGGTACGCTGTAGGATAGTTTGTATTTAGCGAAAGCGAGGTCTTGTATTCACGCTCTGCATCGTCCCATTGCCAGGTGCCCATGTAGATCAGTCCCAGCGTCGAGTGTGCTTCCGCTAGAGAATTGTCAATCTCCAAAGCCCGTTTCGCAGCAATCACTGCCTTCGGGTAGACCTCGCTGCCCGGGATGCCGGCATACTGTTCCTGGAGCACATAGCAGTCCGCAAGCCCTACATACGCAAGTGAGTAGTTTGGATCCAGCGTTATGGCCTGGGTAAAGAGATCGAGCGCTTTGTCAATATCGGAAGCTTTTCTCTTGTTCCAATGGAATCGGCCCTGAAGGTAGAGTTTATATGCTTCAGGGTTGTCGGTATAACGCTTCGTGACATTCTTCCGCACATCGCCACTCAAACCCCTGCGCAGCCTGCTTGATACCTCCGCAGTGATCTGGTCTTGAAGTTGAAGTACATCGTTCGCATTCCCTCGATATTGCTCCCCCCACAGTTGCGATTGTTTGTGAACATCGACAAGATCCACTTGGATGCTCAGATCGTGGCCCTGCCGGATAATTCTGCCCGTGAGGATTGCTCTGACTTTCAGCTGACTGCCAGCTTCCATCGGATCGATGTTCTTTCCCTTGAATCGAAAGACGGTGCTGCGCGGGACAACGCGGAGATCAGGAATCTTCGTAAGACTATTGATGATCGTCTCCGTAACTCCATCGCTCATGTATTCCATGCTCCGGTCATTCCCGGCGTTCTCGAATGGAAGGACTGCGAGTGAATCCAACGCTTCTTCGGTATTTCGAAGTAGCAGGAAAGCTGTACCTGCAAGAAGAACAGCCACAACGATGGCAAGAGAAAGCCAGATTCCCTTTTTTGACTTGGGTTGCGCGGCAGCAACACTTTGAGTCCGCTGCGGCGCACCGTGTGAGTCACGTTTGAACCGCTTCAAATCGATTGCCACTTCACGGGCGGATTGGTAGCGGTCCTCCTGATCCTTCTCCAGGCATTTCATCACGATGCGATCGAGATCCGGCTCAATCTCAGGATTCACTGAAGAGGGAGGCTTCGGATCCACATTGATCACCTCATACATCACGGCAGCTTCATGAGCTCCTTTGAAGGGAAGCTGTTTTGCCAGCAATTCATACAAGAGCACGCCGAGCGAGAAAATATCTGTGCGGTGATCGGCTTCTGCACCCTGCGCCTGCTCGGGCGACATGTACGCCGTCGTACCGACCGTGCTTCCGGCTTTCGTCAGAAGAGAAACCCCGGGCAACTTCGCAAGACCAAAGTCCATAATCTGCGCACGGCCATCCTTGCGAACCATGATGTTGTCAGCTTTGATATCTCTGTGGACAATCCCTTTGTCGTGGGCTGCTGCCAGACCTTCGGCAACCTGAGAAATAACATCCACCGACTGTTTGAGACCCAAGCTTGCCTTTGCTTCGCGCAAGGTCTTCCCTTCTACATACTCCATCACGATGAATGTCTGTCCTTCGAAGTCTTTGATATCGAAGATCGTGCAAACATTGGGGTGATTCAGAGCCGACGCTGCCTTCGCTTCCTGGACAAACCTGGCCTTCTCTTCTTCCGTCGCTTCCAGATGCGAAGGAAGAAACTTTAGTGCGACGATACGGTCGAGCTTGGTATCCTGGGCTTTGTAAACCACGCCCATCCCGCCTTGGCCTAACTTCTCGAGGATTTGATATTGGGATATTGTTTGTCCGATCAATATTGATCTTCCTCTCGGCCGACGCGTCTTGTCGACCCGGACTGTTTTGTCGGTCGGTGATTCAACATCATTTCTTCGTCAACTTGTTCAACGTTGCAAGCCTCGTTTTGGCGTTTTGCAGCTCAGGGATATCATTGTCTGCATCTTTCCAGAAGAGAAGGACTTTTTCGTAGCTTTGCTTTGCGCGTTGATTGTCCCCCTGCTTCTCATAGAGTTGCCCCAACAAGTGGAATGCGCGGGGAACAGCAATGGACCGACTATCAACTTCGTCAGTCTTGTAGCGCTTCTCAATTGTGTTAAGATACTCCATAGCTTTATCCAGTTGACCGGATTCGGCATAGCAACGTGCAATATCAAAACGTGTCAACGGATCGCTATCCGACGACAATTTATGAAATTCGCGCAGGGCTTCTGAATATTCTTTGCTCTCCAACCGTCGATACGCATTCAACACGTGTTCATGCGAAGGACTAACTATCTTGAGGTGGGCCGTTCCAACCTGCTCTGCCTTTTGAAATTCTCCTGTGCTCAGGTATGCATAAAAGAGCGTTGAATGATAGACGATGTCCTCGTCGCAGCGGACACGCAATCCCTCGTCAATCGCCCTTCTCCCTTTTTCCCGATCATTGAAACCGCTTGACAACAAGAAGCTTTTTCGGAAGAAGGTGATCGCAGTTTGTAAGTTCAAATCATTTGATCTCGCAATCTCAATTGCCTTGTCAGCAGTCTTCATTGCCTCGTGGTATTTGCCACGATAAAGATCCAGTTCCATGAGACCCATATATCCGGCATGATGATCATCCGCAGAGGCCGTCGTTTGAAGGAGTTTTCGGAACTCCGCCTCCGCTTGCGTGAAGTTATTCAAAAAGAGTTCAGAACGTCCGATTCCAATATGGGGAAGTCTACTTTTTGGAAACAATTCGCTTGCCCGGGTATATGTCTGTCGGGCGCTGTCAAACTGCGCAATGTTTATATAGGACTCCCCAAGATGGTCGAATGATTGCACGTCTTGGATCTGCGCGACATATTTTCTCGTGATATCAAGTTTATCCTTGTACCGCTCCATCGCTCCATAGGTCCAGCTGAGATGATGGTATGCGCGTTCGAACTTGGGGTCAAGAGTAAGAACTTTTTCCAAATCCGCCACTGCGGTCGGATAATCGCCGAGATGATATGAATAGTCCCCAACGAGATACAGTGCTTCCTTTTCATCAGGGTACTGTGAGAGAAGCTCTTTGAAAATCGCGAGCGCTCCATGGACATCTCTTTGGATGATTGCGTTTTCCCCGCGGATGAGATAGCGTGCTTTTTCGGGAACGCGATCTCTGTGGCGCATCGCATGCATCATTGCTTCATCGGCACCCGGTTTCCCGGGCCATGATAGCGAGTACGCCAGGCGGTAGTACGCAAGTGCAAACGAAGTATCGATGGCAACGGCCTTTCGATACTCCTCAGCGGCCTCATCGAACTCCAGTTTGTTCGAAAGCTGCTCACCCTGGAAATAGTGTTGGTAGGCATCAAGGTTGGAAGTTGTTAATTCCGCCACATTCCCTTTAGCGGCCTGCACTTCCGCAGCCTTCTCTTTCAACCCTATCCTGGTTTTTTCGGAAAGCTTGTCCAGCATCGAAGGAATACTCTCCTGCCCTTCGCCTTCTTCCTTTGCGGTGAACAGGTATTCGTTTTTTGTCGGATCCAGAACCTTGAGGTCGATAGTATATAACTTGCCGAACTTGCGTATCGAAGCAGTAACAAGGGCGTTCACCGAGGCATGCGCACAGATCTCTTTGCCGACGGCTTCATCAATCCTGTCAATATCATCCTTTCCCATTTGTTTGAGGATATCAAACATTCGGGACCGGGTAAGCACCGCGAGTCTGCGCGATTGCTCCAATGAAGTGATGAGCATTCCCGAAAGCCCATCCAATTCGGGTTCCTTCGTATTGTTCACGAAATCCGCAACGGCGACCGGAAGCTTCTCGCCCGTCTCCCCTTCACCCGAGAATTGAAGATATGCCATGAATCCAAGGGCTAGAATGATAAGTGCAAGGCCGACAAGTCCAAGAAAGCGTTTTTTCTCTGAAGGAATTTTCGCAGTCTCTCCCGAATGCCCATTGGTTGGTTGTGGCTGCACTGCAGACATCCCGGAGAGAGGCGCACGCGATACGCGTGATGAATCCTTCTTGGCCCGACGCAAATCGATCACCATATCCGATACCGATTGATACCTGTCTTCGGGAGCTTTCTCCAACGCGCGACCAATGATATGGAGAAGTTCGGGGCTCGCATCGGGAATGTACTTTGTAAGCGGATCTGGATCCTCATTGAGAATGGAGTACATCATTGCAGCATCATGCTCACCGCGGAACGGCATGTGCCCGGAAAGCATTTCAAAAAAGGCGACACCAAAGGAAAAAATATCCGAGCGGGAATCCACTTCGCCACCCTGAATTTGTTCCGGCGCCATATATGCAAGCGTCCCAACGGTGGAAGAGGTCTTTGTGAGCTTCAGTGAGCCCTTCAACTTTGCAAGGCCAAAATCCATCACTTTAATTTGATTGCGTGTGTTCACCATGAGGTTTTCGCATTTGATGTCCCGATGGACAATCCCTTTTGCGTGTGCCTCCTGCAACGCATCTCCAATCTGTATGGCATATTCCACCGCATCGTTTATTTTGAGGGAGCCGGCGGCCAGCATCTTCCGCAAAGTCTTTCCTTCGACGTACTCCATATCGATAAAGTTTTGCCCTTCATGTTCTCCAATCGAATGGATGCCGCATACATTGGGGTGGTTCAACGCTGATGCCGCCTTCGCTTCCTGGAGAAACCGCGCCTGTTCCGCCTCATGTTCGGTAAGGTGATGAGGAAGAAACTTCAGAGCAACGAGGCGGTCGAGCTTCGTGTCCTGAGCTTTGTAAACAACGCCCATTCCGCCTTCGCCGAGCTTCTCGAGAATTCTGTAGTGCGAGATTGTGTGGCCGATCATTTCTAACTCACCTGAAGTTACTGATAAGAACAACGTCGCTTGACGTTTGCCCTCTCGCGACGGCAAGGTCCTTTCCATTCCGCGACCAACTAAACGAAAAAATCAGATCGGACTTAAAGTCCGTCAATTTGCGCGCAGCACCGCCACTGAGGGATTGTTCCCAGATGTTGGACACCCCTTCGCGCGTGTCGACGTACGAAATTGCACGACTATCCGGACTCCATCGCATGGAAGCAGAACTTGCCGTTGTTGGGACTTCAAACGATTTGATGATATCACCCCCGGTCGATGGCATTATGAGAATCTCGGGTTTCCCCACCTTCTGCTCGTCCACAAGAACAAATGCCAGCAGTTTCCCATCGGGGGACGATCGGGCTCGTTGTGAAGCGCCTTTGTTGAAGACCGCCTGCGGATCTCCCCCCTCAATTGGAACTCTCATCAAAAGTAGTGGACCGGAGTCCCATGAATCGAAATACACCCACTTTCCATCTGAAGAAACCTCCGGCCTGTAATCCTCTCCTCCAAACGTGAGTTGCTCTGGTTTGCTGCCGTCATTCTGCATTTTCCAGATATTCGGTATTCCTGCGCGATTGGAAACAAATACTATCGTTCGGCCATCGGGGGATACTGCGGGCTGGTAATCGTTGGAGAGTTCCGAGGTCAGTTGCCTTTGACCTGTCCCATCCGCTTTACAAGTCCAGATATCGTCGTTTCCGACTGTCTGATTCGTGTAAACGATCCGATCATCTGGCGCATAAGCCATACCCTTCAATCCTTCCTCCTTGCCGGATGTAATCTGCGTCGCCTTGGACACGTCGGCGCCGGGAAGGAGCAAAAGGCTGGAACGAACCTCGCTCTGGATGGTACACAACGTTTGCGAGTTCTGAGCGAGAGAGATCGTTCCATAGTCAGTCAAATCATTGGTAATCCTCCTTACGTCGCCGTCTCTCTTTTGTACCAGCCAAAGCTGTCCAATCGACGAACCCTTCTCGCTTCCCACCACAATGAAACCGCTCCCATCATGGATCCATTCAACTGCACTCATTCCCTGCCATTGCTGCCCGGTGGTCTTCTGTTCGCTTCCGTCTTTTACCTGAACGGCAACGGGTGCGCGATGCAAGCCGCCCTCCCAGTGTCCCAGAGCGCAGAGGATTGCCCCGCCATCTGGAGACCACGAGGGTTTTCCCTCAAACCATTTATCTAATTTATGCGTCGCAAGAATTCTTTCATCTGACCCGTCTTCATTTGCCACCATCAAAGTGAACTCGCCGGATTTCGGATAGTACCGCGTGAACGTGATCTTCTTTTCGTCAGGGGAAAGAGATATCGGACTCTGAACGTCGTTCATGAGTTTCTTCGGACTCCCTCCGAGTGAAGGTATCTTATAGAGAGATGCGTTCGGGCCTCCAATTTCATTGACCACGTAATAGAGGTAATTGCCATCTCGTGAAAGAGTCAAACCCGCAAAATCAACCTCTGCCGGCGGCAGGATCTGAACTGTGCTCGCGGTAGCGATTTGTCGCACCCAGAGACTCTGCTTTCCCTTCTCTCGTTGGCTGTACACAATGAGGCGACCTTCAGGCGATATCACGGCGTTGCTTGTCTTGCCAGTTGCCGTAAGTCGGGCGATTTTCATGTTAACTGCCGGAGTGGTTGATTCGCCCGAACGAAGAGTCCACCATACAACCACACCGATTGCCAGAAGGCCGACCACACCGGCCGCCGCGATCAACATTTTCCTCGAAGCGGAGGCTCGTTGAGTTTTCGGGCCAGTCTCAACGTGCGATACCGTTGGCGGTTCGGCAACCTCCGTCAAACCTCTCGTCGAGATGGTAGCCGTGCGCGTGACTTTTGATGATTGTTTCTTCAGGTGTCGGAGTTCGCCCAGTATCTCCGCGACCGTTTCGTAGCGGTCTGATGGATCTTTCTCAAGGGCGCGACGAATAATGTGAGCCAGCTCTTGGGGGACATCCTGACGATGTTTACCGACTCCTTCAGGTTCCTCGTTGAGAATGGAATAGATCATCGCTGCTTCGTGCTCTCCACGGAAGGGAAGCCGACCGGTAAGCATCTCGAACAGCACAACGCCAAAGGAGAAAATATCGGAACGCCCATCCACTTCTCCACCCTGAATTTGCTCCGGCGCCATGTACGCCAACGTGCCCACGGTGCTCGATATGCGCGTGAGTTTAAGTGTCCCCTTGAGCTTCGCGAGACCGAAATCCATGACTTTGATCTGATTCTTGGAATTCAGCATCACGTTGTCTGCCTTGATATCCCGGTGCACAATTCCTTTGCCGTGAGCCTCCTGCAACGCCTCGGCAATTTGCATGGCATACGAGATGACGTCGGCCACCTTCAGTTGTTCTTCTTCAAATTTCTGACGCAGAGTCTTGCCGTCGATGAACTCCATTTCGATAAACTGCTGAGCGTCGTTCTCTTCGATCCCGTAGATTGTGCAGATGTTCGGATGGTTGAGCGCTGCGGCGGCTTGGGCCTCCTGAAGAAAACGAGCTTTCTCTTCTCCTCCCGTGCTGACACGTTGCGGCAGGAATTTTAGTGCAACAAGGCGATTGAGCTTGGTGTCCTGGGCTTTGTAGACGACGCCCATTCCACCTTCACCCAATTTCTCAAGAATTCTGTAGTGGAGAATCGTCTTTCCAATCATGACAGTATCCGTAGTAAGTGAAGAGAGCTTCGGCGGGCGAACCCGCCTGCCTCAGTGCATTCCCAAAGGCGGGCAGGCCCGCCCTGCCCGACGAATCCCGATGAAATCGGGAGTAGTCGGACTTCGCCTAATTTCTCCAGAATCCTGTAGTGAGAGATAGTTTCGCCAACCATTACCATGCACGTGACATAGTGTAATTGCTCCGGCGGGTGAGTCCGCCCTGCCCGGCGAATCCCGGCGAAGTCGGGAGTAGTCGGGCTTCGCCGAGCGCCTCAAGGATCTTGTAAAGTAGGATTGATTGTCCGATCATGGTGTAACCAAACGTCAATTATTATGATCTGATGGCATTATTTCAAAAACACATTGTCAACCTTGACAATGCTCGTCTTTCCCTTGAACCTCCCGAATGTGATCGCATTCCGGAATCGGTCGTAGTTGAAATTACGATTGTCGCCGGGCGGCAAGTCGATAATTTTTGACTTCTTCAATGAACGCCAATCCATTTTCCATAAGACTTTCCTGTCTCCGGACACGTAATAGGCCGTTGTCGGAGATCCATCCCCCCAGGCAACCTCGTTGCTTTGAAATATCAGGGACCCTTTCGCACTTGGATTTTTCGATAACTCCTTGCGCGAAACCATATACCAGCCACTTTTCAGGTCCGTATATGTTATGACCGTATTGCCTGCATCAGGGCCTGCGAATGTGGATTTCCTGAAGAAGAGCGTATCCACCCCGGTGCGGGTATTCACTACGTGCGATTCATTATACTCCGGGTGATTTTTGTCCATGGAGGTATTGCGCGTTACAAGAATGAGGGAATCGCTGATCCAACCCTGAATACGGCCTTCTCCCATATCCTGTATGCGGCGTCCGCCGCCAATATCAATGATTTTCGCATGTCGGGTGACCCCTTCAGAATAACTGATTTCGTTGTAGGCGAGCAGTTGACCGGAGGGGGACCAGAGAGGCGTACCCCGCTCCACCGACTGATCGGAGGGGAAGAGGATCTCCTGCCGGGTACCGGCAAGATCGCGGATCATGATATTGTGGCGTGACGTTGATTGATGAATCCTCAGCGCAAACGTTGTTCCATCCGGTGAAACATCCCCTTCTTCAATATTCTCATCCGGGAAAAGCTGTCGCGGAGCAGTTCCATCTGTATTGACCTCCCACAGGGTATACGAATGCGATTGCTGTGAATAAATGATCCTGTTGGCGGCAGTGGAAACCGAGATCCCGTTGTCCGGACCCGCGCCTGATGTGACCTGCACAGATTCCCCTCCGGTTTCCGGAATTGCCCAGATATTGAAATTACCACTGCGATTGGAGGAATAGAAGATGTACCCGTTATCCGTCCACGTCACTTCGTCGATGGTCTTCTTATCGTGCGTGAGCTGAATTTCTTTCCCGGAGGAAAGATCATGAATGAATATCTCATTAAACTCTCCCACCATTGGCCGTGTAAAAGCCACCTTGTTCCCAACCGGAGAGACCTTGAACGAGAAATACCCCAGAATCCCTGCCATGAGCGAATCGACAAATTCGACTTTCGGATCGGCCCCCTGAGGAGAAACACTCCAGTACTCCCTCCACCCCGACCGGCTTTGCACGGGATTATCCCTGCCCATCCGGTAATAGAAAATCCGATCCCCCGCAGAATTCCAGCTTGGAACAAGTCCGGTATCTGCGACAACCCGTGATGACCCCGACAATACCGAAACGATACAGACCTCAGAATTATTCGCAGCGCTTCGCCTCCGGGTATACGCAATGGAACTCCCGTCTGGCGAGAATCTCGCTGACGCCGCATTTCCCAGACTGACGGAATAATCAGAGGTGAGACGTCTGCTCTCGCCTGTTTCAATGAACATAAGATAGATGTCCCATTTGGCATCGACATCAGAGCCCGGGAATGCAAGCCATTTGCCGTCCGAAGACATGTCGGGATATTGATACTCAACCGCCGGGATCTGAAGAATGGACGGAGACATTGCAGGATTGATTCCAGGACGGGACGAGCCCGTCATCAACCAGACGATGAGCGCAATTATCACCAGTATGAACCCTCCGATGCCGATGCGCGTCGATGTCCTTGAGAAGAATCCAGGTTGCCTGTGCTCAGTCCCGGACAACGCTGGTGCAGCGACTGCATCCTCCTGCCGTTGCACGGGAACATAGGAAGAGCTTCTCATCACCTTCGACGTCCTGCGCATTGCTCGCTTCAGGTCGGCGGTTATGTCATCGAAGTGCTGATACCGTTCGCCCGGGTCTTTTTCCAGACACCGACTGATCAGATTGACGACAATCGGCGAGAGGTCGGGAAGCAGCTGCGTGATCTGTTGCGGCTCTTCATTCACGATCGAATACATGATTGCAGCATCATGTTCGCCCCGGAACGGCAACTTCCCTGTCAACATTTCGAACAATACAACGCCAAAGGAGAAGATATCCGAGCGCGCATCGGACTCATCTCCTTGAATCTGTTCCGGCGCCATGTATGCGAGTGTTCCAACAGTCGAACTCGCCTTGGTCAGCTTCAGAGAGCCCTTTAGCTTTGCAAGGCCAAAGTCCATCACCTTCACGCGTCCTTCGGTTGTCACCATTACGTTTTCACTCTTCACATCACGGTGAACTATGCCCTTGGCATGCGCTGCCTGCAGCGCCTCGCCAATTTGGACCGCATAGCCAATCGCTTCGTCAAGTTTCGCAACGGGTGCCTTCCTTCGAAGAGTGGCGCCATCAACGTATTCCATCACGATGAACTGCTGACCATTTGCTTCCTGAATGTCAATCACTGAACAGACATTGGGATGGTTCAATGCTGCGGCAGCTTTTGCTTCCTGCAAGAAGCGTGATTGTTCGGCCTCACTTGCGGTGAGGTGATGAGGAAGAAACTTCAGAGCAACGAGGCGGTCGAGCTTCGTGTCCTGAGCTTTGTAAACAACGCCCATTCCTCCCCGCCCGACCTCTTCAAGAATTCGATATTGAGATATCGTCTTACCAACCATGGTATAATCCTCCAATCATAGTCAGGAGGTCGTTTGGGCGGGCCTCGCCCAACTTCTCAAGGATCCTGTAATGTGAAATGGTCTGGCCAATCATAATGATCCTCTAGAGGAAACTATTTTTTCTTCAACTCCACGGGAAAATTTGTCACCACCTGCATGGGAGAAACTCCTTGCACATTGTTCTCCACTCTGATGATGAACTGCTGACCATCCTGTGAGACATCGATATATTCTGTATTTCTTCTCGGGTCAAGGTCAAATAGAGGATGAGGAATTCCAACTTCAAATTTACCGCCACCACTGTTTACTGCAACAGCCATGAGTTTGCCATTCGAGGCGAAATACAATTCCTTCCCATCTCCTTTCCAATGGGCATTCTCTCCCCCACCGGTCGAGATTTGCCATTTGGCACCCCCTCCGCTCGTGGGCCGCACATACACTTCAAAGCGTCCCGATTCATCAGACTGATACGCGAACCATTGTCCATCGGGAGAGAATGTCGCAACCCATTCATTGAATTCCGTTTTTACGGTCGACGTAATCTTCTTTTCACCAAGAGAAAATACCGCGATATCCCATTTTGTTTTTCCACCTTGCACTGAGAGCAAGAGATACTTCCCGTCGTGCGACCAGTCTGTCGTGTACATATTCTCACCCGATGAAAAGAGGAGCTCTTCCTTCTTCGTGCCGCTTGCATCTTTGAGGAACAAATTTCCTTTCCCTGAAATAAACGAGGTATAGACTACTTGGCTTGCGTCGGGCGACCACATCGGGAGGATCTCTATGGTGTTGTCAAAGGTGAAGCGCGTGTTCACCTGGCGAGCAATATCAAATACCCAGATATCCTGGTTTTGCGATGCGCGGTCATCATTATCGTACACTATCTTCTTGCCGTCGAGAGAAAAGTTCATTGCATAGAGAGGACTCTTCATCGGATACCGGTGGACGACTGCCCCTCTGCGATCTGCAATGTAGACTTCGCGGGTGGAGGACGTTGATTCGAGATAGACGAGAATTCCCGTATTGGAAACAGAGAATGCGCCCTTGCTCCGGGGGGGACTGAAGTTGATGTTTTCCACCAAAGGAAATGCATTACCATCAAACTCCTGCGATCCTGCATCGAACGCCTGCGCCATCAGGGTTGACTGTCTGACGAAAAAGAGATATCCGGAAGAATAGGTCATGTTCGAAGCGCCTTTCATCAACTGATTCGTTTTTCCATCCAACGACCCGACGTACATTCTGTCCTGCTCTTCAAAACCTCCAGCACCACTTGTCGCAGTTTGCGAGACGAAAAGAAAATGATTTCCATCGGGAAGGAAGAACGGCATGCGATGATTCGTTTCGTTAAATGACGTGTCGAGTGCGGTGACGGCAGTCGGTGTACCTCCTGCGGCAGAGACCTGGTGAATCGGCGAGAACGTGCTGGGGCAAAACAGTATGATGCCGTCCTGATTCCATGTTCCACCCCGTCCCGCTTCCGCTTCGCATAGTGCAAGGGGAGGGCCGCCTGCGGCGTCCACTTTTTTCAGTTTCGAATCTGCAAAGAACCCGATCGTCTTGCTGTCGTACGACCAGAAAGGGTAGGAAGCGTTGTCTGTACCGGGCAGGGGCATGGGGGAATTGGTGTTCAATTGACGCACCCACAGATGTTTCTTTCCCGAAGAATCGGTTCCTACGAACGCAATGGCATGGCCATCGGGTGAAATGGCGAAATGCGCACCCTGCTCAGAATCAAAGCTCCCCTTCTCCGGCGGAAGTATTGTTGCCCGCAAGACCGGTATCTCGATACTTGCCGCTTTCCAATAGAAAAACAGGGCAGTGCACAGCGCGATAAACAATGCTGCGGCAATAATCATCCATAAGCGACTCGAAGCGGGCTTTGAGGGTAAGGCCTGAGAACTCACCGGCTGCATATCGGGAATCGGCATCTGGGCGGTGCTTTGCGTCGGCGGATGAAGTTGACGAACGGAGGAGATCCGACTTACCCGCTGCCGGCCGGATTCTCGTTTGAAACGTTTCAGGTCCTTCGAAACTTCTTTTGCCGATTGACATCGCTCGTCCGGTTCCTTCTGCAAACATTCGAGAACGATCCTGTCCAGCTCGGGTTCGATCTCAGGAACGACTGCCGATGGGGGTACCGCGTCTACATTGACAACTTCGTACATAATCGCAGTTTCATGCACGCCCTTAAATGGAAGCTGGCCGGTAAGCAGTTCGTATATTAGAGCACCCAGCGAGAAGATATCTGACCGATGATCGGCATCTTGCCCCTGCACTTGCTCAGGCGACATGTAACCGGCAGTGCCGACGGTGCTTCCTTCTTTCGTCAACCGGGAGACACCGCGCAGTTTCGCAAGGCCAAAATCCATGATCTGCACAATCCCATCTTTGCGGATCATGATATTTTCCGGCTTGATGTCGCGGTGGACAATTCCTTTTTCATGCGCAGCGGCAAGTCCGTCGGCAATCTGTATTCCCATCTCGATTGCCTGCTTCAGCGAGGTTGTCTCCTTCCGTTGGCGAAGTGTGCGACCATCCACAAATTCCATAGCAATGAAGATTTGATCCTCATGCTCTTCGATAGAATAGATCGTACAGATGTTTGGGTGATTCATTGCGGACGCGGCTTTTGCTTCCTGAATGAAGCGCTTCTTGTCGTCTTCGGAGGCATTCAGGTGCGACGGAAGGAATTTTAGCGCGACCATACGGTCGAGCTTTGTGTCCTCGGCTTTGTAAACAACGCCCATGCCACCTTCACCCAACTTCTCAATTATCTTGTAGTGAGAAATTGTCTGACCGATCATACAACACCTCCGACTTCGCTTCCGTCCTCGCTGGTGCTCCGGCGGACAGGTCGCTCCGTCGGATCCTCAAATTTCCAACCACTCACAAAGAGCGTTCGTGGGGAAATTTGGGACATGCCGCCATCACCTAGTTTCTCGATGATGCGGTAGTGCGATATGGTTTGCCCTATCATAAAAACTCCGTTCGTCTGCTAAAGATTGGATAGCGTGGACCTGGATCCACCGCCTTACCTATTTCTGCAACTCTGCTTCCCAGTGTGTTACCAAGGTCAAGTGGTCGGATTTAGTTTCCACCGGATTATACACCACAAGGAATTTCTGACCATCAGGTGAGACGTCCAGAAAACCTATGGCGCCTCTCGATTGTGCATCAAACAGAGGTTTCACGGTCCCAACGGAAAACGATCCCCCGCTTGTACTCACTTCTGCCGCCATTATTTTGCCGTCTCGAGAATGATAACAGATCTCCTTGCTATCACGCCGCCAGAATGACCTAAACAATGAACCGCCGGTTGAAACCTGCCATTTTCCTCCAGGACCGGGGAAAGGCCGCACATAGATCTCCCGCTGACCCGACTCGCTGGAGGCATACACTATAAATTTGCCATCCGGAGAAAATCGCGCTTCGTCTTCCACAAAGTCTGTATTCAAAAAGATTATCGGCGCTTGTTTACCGTCGGCAGGAAATACGACAATGTCCCGGGTTGGATATGTCGTACACGCGATCATTGCACCATCCCGTGACCATCCGGTGGGATACAATCCTTTTCCGTACGTGAGCAATTCTGCTTCGCTCCCTGTTCCATCAGCATTCTTCAAAAACACACTCTCTCGGCTCGATCTGTTCGATGAAAATATAATCTGTTTGCCATCGGGTGACCATATCGGATCGGTATCGTCTTTGGGATCAAACGTCAACCGGGTCGAAATGGATCGTGCAATATCGAACACCCATATGTCTTCATTCCGTCGCTGGGGATCAACAGAAGAAAATGCAATCTTGGTAACATCCGGTGAGAACGATCCTTCGAACACAGATTGAGTACCCTTCATGACGGTCACGATCTTTCCGGTTCTGTCAAATATTGCCAGCTGGTTTGTCGCAGGGCCAAGTCCGCCTTCGTATAGCAATACACCATTTTGTGATGCTGAAAATGAACCACGATTCCAATTCAAGCTGAACCGAACCTGTTCTGCAATCGGCACTGCATTGCCCTTCAGATTCAGATTATCCGCTTCAAACTGTTGCGCCACCAGGGTCTGCTCACGAACAAACAAGAGGTAGCCACTTGCATAGATTGCATTGGAATGAGTGTTTAACAATTTCTTGTTGAGTGTTCCGTCAAGCGAGCCAATACACACTCTGTCTTCCTCTGTCCCGCCACCGACCCGAGCGAAATAGAGGAAGTGTTTGCCGTCGGGAAGAAACCAGGGAAAGCGATGTGTCACTTCGTGCACGACTGTATCGAGCTTCGTCACCTGCGTAGAGGTTCCGCCTGCCGCCGGAACCTGAAAAAGAGGATCGCCGGTCCCGGGAGTGAACACGATATTATCATCCTTACTCCACGACCCTCCGCGAGCCTCTCGCACATCGCATATCGAAAGAGGGGGCCCACCTGAAGCATCAATCTTCTTCAGTTTCCCCTCGGTGAAGAACGCGATAAATTCACTGTTCGGTGACCAGAAAGGATAAAAGGCATCTTCGGTACCCGGAAGTGGAAGAGCGACGAGTGAATTCAGCGCTCGCACATAGAGCCGTGGCTTCCCCAGCGTATCGACGGCAACAAAAGCAATCTTGCGCCCGTCAGGCGAAACAGCAACATGCCCGCCCCCGCTACCCCCTCCGGATTGTTGAGCGAAGGATGAGGACTCCGGTCCCTGGATAAACGAACGGACGGTCTGCACCTCAGGCTTGGGTTTCGTCAGAAAGAGAACGGCGACTGCCACCAATCCAGCTACTGCTGCCGCCGCAACGATCCAAGGAATCCTGGAGTATTTCTCTGTCGTTGGTGATACTACGGTTGCAGATTCACCAGCGGGAAAACTCATCACCGGCTTCGCCGCTGTTATTCGGCTCACCCGTTGTTTGCTCGACTCGCGGCGGAACCGCTTGAGATCGATGGAGATTTGTTTTACCGACTGAGTCCGCTCGTTCGGATCCTTCTCGAGACACTCCAGTATGATCGCATCAAGCGTTGGATCAATCTCGGGCTTTACTGCCGACATCGGGGCTGCATCGACATTGACGATCTCATAGGCGAGGGCCGTCTCATGAATTCCTTTGAACGGAAGCTGACCGGTAAGAACTTCGTACAAAACAGCTCCCATTGAAAAGATATCGGACCGGTGATCGGCTTCCTGGCCCTGGACCTGTTCCGGCGACATGTAGCCTGCTGTACCGATGGTGCTTCCTTCTTTTGTCAGCCGCGAAACGTTGCCGCGCAGTTTCGCAAGACCGAAATCCATAATCACGGCGATACCATCTTTGCGAACCATGATGTTCTCGGGTTTGATATCGCGATGCACGATACCCTTTTCGTGCGCGGCGGCAAGACCATCCGCAAGCTGGATGCCGATTTCGATTGCCTGCTTGAACGTGATGTTCCCAATACGTTCACGCAGCGTTTGGCCATCGACGTATTCCATGACGATGAACATCCGGCCGTCAAGCTCCTGGATGTCATGGATGGTGCAGACGTTTGGATGATTGAGCGCCGATGCAGCCTTTCCCTCCTGGGTGAAACGTGCTTTATCTTCTGCTGATGCGTTCAGATGCTCTGGCAGAAATTTCAACGCGACCGTTCGATCAAGCTTGGTGTCTTCGGCTTTGTAGACAACGCCCATTCCCCCCCGCCCGACCTCTTCAAGAATTCGATAATGAGATACAGTCTTACCAACCATGGTATAATCCTCCAATCATAGTCAGGAGGTCGTTCGGGCGGGCCTCACCGAGTTTTTCGATAATTTTGTAGTGTGAAACCGTTTGTCCGATCATGTTTCGCTCTATTCTTCCTTTAAGTTACTAATTTCGTCTTCCAACCCGGTCATCTGCCAACGAATCAATGAGACCGGAATTATTCCAACGCCATACATCTGATCAAAGAACGTCTTAAGTCTAAACTTATCCCCAAGCTGTCGGCTTCGATCGGCGATGAGACGTTCGATCAAATACTTTCCGGTGATGTATGAGGATCCGTAGCCGGGTTGTCGCAAATAGAGTTGCTGCTCGAATCCCACAAGACTCTGGTCCTCGTGTTCCCATTCATGAGGAGTCCATTTGATTTGAAACTCACGGGCTTCGTCATAATTGATTTCATTTGCATGAGCGTACAACGAAGCAAGCCCGCGTGCACATCGCTGGGCCAGCATGATCCACACCAGTTCACGTGCGCGTGGATTGTCGTCATACATTCCGGCGTGCATCAGCATCTCTTCCATTCCTGTTGCGAGACCTTCGGAACGAGTCATCCAAATATTAAAGAGTAAGGGATCCCGACGCAGAGGATCGGGGTGCGGCTCCTCCCTCATCCTTGCTATTTCAAACCAGTGCGTGAAGTGTGAATAGAGCACAGCGGGTTCCCGATGGAGGACATTGGCAAAGAATATCCGTTTTTCTTCCGGTTGGAACCCGCCCATGTGTTTCCGCACCTCAGGCTCCATGTAGGATCTGACGGGAAGAATCTCCTCCTTTTCCAGGAAAGACATCATTTTTTTGAGGGACGCGTCTGTACGCGCAGCAAACTCTTCCGGACTCGCTATTGGCTTCAGCGGGGACAAATTCCGGTTGTGGTGCTTTTCAATGGCCAACATTGCGTATGCGCGATCAAGTTCGCGTTTCAACAAGGCCACCTCTTCTTCCCATGAGAATGGAACCAGAAGGACATTCCGCAAGTGCCATGTGTAATTCTCCTTCCCAATACCAGACGGACCTTTCTTTTCTGGAGCCTTCTTTTCCAACCAAGCAGCAAAACTGACGGTGGCGGACTTTGCCTTATCGAGAGCATTTTGCAATTCTGTACCCGCATCAGCCGTTCGCATTGCCAGCTCATCCAGGTCTCTTGCCTGATTTCGGATATCGCCTGTTCCCGTAATCCACAGGTCGCGAGCATTGCCCGTGAGATTCAGGCGGGCCTGATCAAGAAGCAGTGGAATTATTTTCAGCTGTGCCGCAAGTGTCCTGGCATCGGTCGGCGAAAGTGGAAACGAGTATGTCCAGATTTCGATTGCCGCGCGATTCGTCGGGCCTTCATGTTCAGGTGTGTCGCTCTGCTCATTCCATATCAACACATAAAAAGCGGGATCGCGGGCCCACGGTTGAAGTACCCGGATCCAAAAATCAAGACCATTCATTTCTGCCCGGAGCAACTCATAGTCTACCCGTTGCTCAATCTCCCATGAAGCGGGATCAATGGCTGACAATCGTGTTTGAAGATCCCGCAGTTTGACATGAACCTTAGCCATTGTCCCCGCGGTGTAGTCAGGAACGCCATTCGATAACATCGGACGTTCAAGCACGCGGAATTCTTGGAAGAGCGAAATTAAGCCTTCGTACGAATCACTACCCGGGCGTTCTTTTTGGGCGAAACCATTCGTCCATATGATGGGAATCAAACAAAGAGCCAGATGCACGCCGCAATGAGGTTTATGATTCATAGTCCCATCTTCTTGAGAATAGCAAAGTATCTTGGATCTTTGTGGATCACGTCAAATTGTTCCCATGCTCTGGTGTTTGGTAGTAATTCAGATCTTTCTTCTAATCCTTTTTGAAGCCAGGCAATCGTACTATCGGTGTCCCCCAGGCCTGCATAAACCATCGCAATCGCAACTGGATCAACAGTCTTGCTCTTGTGGTCGGCGAGAAGTCTGCGGAGAATCAGGGTCGCTTTCGACCTCTCGCCCAGAGCTGCATAGGTATTCCCGACAAAACCCAGGTTATTACTTGAGAGTCCGGAGAGGGGTATTTCGTCGAGGAACTTCACAGCTTCCTTTATCTTTGCTTGTTCCTTAAGAATTATTGCGCTGAAGACTTTTCCAAAAAAAAACTGGGGATCGATGTCGAGAATCTTCTGAACAACTCCGGTTGCGGACGCATAATCTTTTCTGCGAATGTACGCATCGGCAAGGTTGGTGAGAACAATCGGGGAATACGGATCCAGTTCTGCACCTTTTTTCATAATCGTAAATGCCTCATCGTCCCTTCCCATTACACTGAGGAAAATAAAGTACCAGTGATAAGCGGTTGCGTACTCTGGTGCTTTCTCAATGGCCAACTTGAACTCTCGTTCGGCCGCCTCCCAATCCCAGTCATATTCCCGTATCATCCCGAGGGCGGCATGAGCTTGTCCCAGGGAGTTGTCCAGTTCAAGGGATCTCAACGCTTCTTCCGTGGTAGTCTGCATCATACTCGCAGACCGCTTGTCCGAATATTGCCCCTGCAGAAGAAACGTTTCTGCAACCCCCAAATGAGCGAGAGCGAACTCCCCGTCGAGTGCAATCGCCTGATGAAAATAGCTTAGCGCCCTTTCAAGATCCGGAGCTGTTCGTTTATTCCAGTAGTATTTTCCCTGGAGATAGAGGCGGTACGCAGCGGGGTTCGTTGTTTGGACTCTTTCCACTTCACTGGCAGAGGTCGTTCCGGGTTTGATTACTTTGCGGACTTCATCCACGATTTCATCCTGCACGGTGATAAGGTCGTTCATCGTACGTTTGTAGCTCTTTCCCCACATGTGTGAATATTCTCTAACGTCGATCAACTCCAAAGTAAGGTCAAGCTTATCCCCCCTCTGCACCACGCGACCGCTCAGCACTGCATCCACGCCGAGTTCTTTGCCGATAGCGCTTGGGTCCTTGCTCGTCCCCTTGAACCGGAAAGAAGCACTCCGCGGAATAACACGGATGTCTGGAATCTTCGAGACGTTATTGATGATTCCATCGGTGACTCCTTCGCTGAGGTACTCCAGGTCAGGGTCTGCCCCAACGTTTTCAAAGGGAAGGACAACCATCGAGTTAATCGCTACATCGGTGCGTCCGAAGAAATACCACGCTGCTGCAAGAGAAAGAAGGAGCGCAATGATTCCTATGATGAAGGGCTTTCGGTTTCCTGAACGCGTAATCATCGGGGCTGCCCTCTCTTGACCGGCGTTGTTGGCAGGGGGTGCTGCAACTCTGTGCACCTGACTCACGCCCTGTTTTCCGGAATCACGCCTGATTCGTTTCAGAGCAACCGCCACTTGTTTTGCCGACTGCATTCGCTCGTTTGGATCTTTCTCCAGGCACTCGAGGATGATCCGATCGAGGTCGTGATTGATTTCCGGTTTGAGGGATGACATCGGCTTCGCATCGACGTTCACGATCTCATACGCCATTGCTGTTTCATGGACACCGCGAAAAGGAAGCTGACCCGTGAAGAGCTCATATAATAGAACGCCGAGAGAGAAGATATCGGAACGATGATCTGCCTCGACCCCCTGCACTTGTTCGGGCGACATATACCCGGCAGTCCCGACGGTGCTTCCTTCCTTGGTTAGGCGCGAAACGCCGCGCAGTTTCGCCAACCCGAAATCCATAATCTGCACGATACCGTCCCTTCGCACCATAATGTTTTCCGGCTTGATATCCCGATGCACAATGCCCTTCTCATGCGCTGCCGCCAATCCATCAGCGATCTGAACACCGATGTCAATTGCTGATTTCGGATTGACGATGTGGGATTTGGTTCTATCACGAAGGGTCTGTCCA
>DASWHW010000084.1:0-4499 GCA_036397975.1 Bacteroidota bacterium | reverse complement strand
GCTCGCTCGAGATATTCGTCGCAAAGAGGGAAGCCCCGATCGCAATCCAGCCGACATTCCTGCCGGCGAGAAAATATTCCGTGCTGGTTGCTGATTTCTTTCGAAAGTAGAACCCAATGGACAGGACGACGGAGATATATACCAGAATAATGCCGTAGTCGAGCGTAGAAAGGGAGTCGGTCATAGCATCAAATCCCGAAATGGAGGAAGAAGAGAAATGGCGCTGAAAGAGTAGAGAGAATTCTCGAAAGAATCAACGAGAGACCATCGTCGTCAGGTCGATCTTCCTCTGTCGGTTCGATCTGCGCCTCGGACTGCCTTTCGTTTCACCTGGAAAATGTTATCTTGATAAGAGAATCCCGGAAATACCCACAGCAATGATCCGACATCTCTTATTTCTTTTTTCCATCCCACAAGTCAACCTTTGACAGGTGGTTTTTCTAAGCGCTTGCCTTTTTCTCTCCCCGTGCCAGCGACCATTTGAGACCGACTGGAGTAATCAGCGTAGTGACGATGACCATGATGACGACTGCGGAGAACACCGCGTCCGTTACGACCCCAAGACCTTTTCCGATCGAAGCAAAGATCAATCCCACCTCGCCACGCGGAACCATTCCGATTCCTACAGATAATTTGTCCAGACCTCCCACTGCATAACCCGCGACAACCTTTCCGATGATTGCTGCCACAATAAAAGCGAGAGCGAGGGACATAGTTTCGGGATGAAGGAATGAATTGAGGTCAACCTGCATTCCCATGAGGACAAAGAACACCGGGGCGAAAAGCTTTTCCAAAGGCGCAACCAGTGCCTCCATTGTTTCATCCGGTTTGTGTTCGTGTCCGAAGAACTCTTCGCGCAGCAGCAACCCGGCGGCAAAGGCGCCGACAATTGCCGCAAGTCCGATGAAGCTCGAAAGCCATGCCATCAGGAATGCGAGGGTGAGCGGAAGGAGCAGCTTGATCGACTCACGTTCGAAGCGGCCGGCCTTCTTGATGATCCAATGGAACACTTTCTCTCCAAAAAAAAGGATCACCACCAAAAAACCGATGGAGATGAGAATGATCCTGACCATCTCGCCTACCACGAGGTGTCCGGTCGATGCGATGCCGGCCACAATAGCGAGAATAATCAATCCCATGACGTCATCAATCACGGCAGCACCAAGGATAACTTTTGCTTCCGGAGTCTGGAGTTTGTGCAGATCCTTCAACACCCGGGCAGTAATGCCCACGCTGGTAGCACTCAGTGTTGCCCCGAGGAAGAGATGAACAGAGAAGCTGGCTTCCGGCAAGAGAATCGAGCTCAGGAGAAAACCAAGAAAAAAAGGAGCAACAACGCCAACGGTGGCAACGATAGAGGCCTTTTTTCCCACCTTCAGCATTCCTTCGACACTGGATTCAAGGCCAACCATGAACAGAAGTAGAATCACACCAAGATTAGAAAAGAGCCATACTGCGTAGGTCATATGGGAAAGGGACGCATGACCACTGGAGAAAATGTTGAGGAACAGGGTTCCAATCCCGTCCTGCCCTAACTGCGCTGGCGTGAATACCTGTTGCACGGCATCCTGTATGGATATCCCGGAGTTCCACAACAAGTTAAAAATGTCCATCGAATAATTCAGGTGCATCACGATCACGAACAGCGGCTCTCCGAACCAATAACCCACGTTCCCAATAATGACTCCAATAAGAAGTTCGCCGAGGACAGGAGGCATGTTCAATCTCCCCGCAGCCCAACGACCGAATACTGCAGCGAGAATGATGATCGCAAGGATCAGTAGAATGGGGGAAAACGGGTCTTCATGTCCCGCTTCAGCTTTATGAGGTTCCGCCGTTGCCTTGCCGTGGCCGGAGTCTTGGGCGAGTACGGGTGCGGAAGACAGCAGAGACGTTCCACCAAATCTTCCGCCTGTTCCATCCAGCAGGAATACAACAAAGAGGGCGATGACACAAACGAGAAACCAGCGAACGGAACGGTGCATAAATTTTCCTCTATCCTGAATATGGGTACAATGAATGAAATCAGCTTCTGTTTCTGAGGTATTGATAGGTTGCTTCTTGCGAGTGTACTTTTTCTCCGACGGCGGTGCGGTACGAGTTATCCTGACGCTTATTAATAACCCGGGCCTTGGTACTGTCGTTAAGTTGAATTTGAAGAATATCCATGATTTCGGTGTGGAGATCCGGCTCTTTGATGGGAAAGGCGACCTCGATTCTCCTGCTGAGATTCCGTGACATCCAATCAGCGGATGCAAGATACAACAATTTTTTCCCGCCATGATGGAAAAAATAGATCCGGGAGTGCTCAAGAAACCTATCAACGATACTAATGACTTCGATGTTGGAACTGAGCCCTTTGATACCGGGGAGCAAACAGCAAATCCCTCGTACAATAAGCGAGATCTTGACGCCCGCCTCACTCGCCTTGTAGAGCTTGGCAATCATCCATGGATCTTCCAGGCTATTCATCTTAGCGATAATCGAAGCCTTCTTGCCTGACTGAGCCTGTTGTATTTCCTCATCAATCAATTTCCCGAACTTCTTCCGCATCGTAAATGGGGCGACAAGCAGGTATTTGAATTTTAGTTTCGTCTCTCCTCGCGAAAGGATGGAGAACACACGGGCAACTTCTTCGGTTATCATTCGATCGCTCGTAAAGAATCCATGGTCGGCATAGAGGGTGGCGGTCTTCTCGTTGAAGTTCCCGGTGCTGAGATAGGCGTACCGGCGGGGAAGATTCCGCCCCTTCAAGGAAACGAGGCAGAGTTTCGCGTGGACTTTCCACCCGGGGAAGCTATACAGGACTGTTGCCCCGGCTTTTTCCAACTCGTCAGCCCATTTCAAATTCGACTCTTCGTCAAAGCGCGCCTTCACCTCGATAAATGCGGTGACGGACTTCCCGTTTGCCAACGCAAGCATGAGAGCGTCAAGAATGCCCGACTGGCGCGCCACCCGGTAGAGTGTAATCCGAATCGAGGTGACCCGAGGATTCTCCGCAGCCTCCCTCACAAATCGGATGACCGGATCATATCCATGATAAGGATAGTGAAGAAGGAGATCCCGTTTCGCAGTCTCTTCCATGATGCGATTTCTCGGTCCCATGCCGTTGCGCATCAGTGGCTTCAATGGAGGGTCAAGCAGTTTCGGCGCAAGCGGATTGGGAAAGGTGAACAGGTCATTGAAATTATGGTACCGCCCACCGATAACGCAGTCGTCTTCACCCAGTGCGAATATCTCCGTGAGAAGCTGCAGAAACTTTTTTGGCATCTCCAGGTCAAACAGAAAACGCGCTGGAATTCCTGAGTCCCGTTTTGAGAGGGCCTTACGCACCTTTTCAACCAGGTTGCCGGAGTATTCATCATCAATATACAGCTCCGCATCACGGGTTAGTTTAATTGCGTAAGCGCCTTCAAGAGTATGATTCGGAAATATCTCGGGCAATCCGACTCGGACGACATCGTCCAGAAACATCACAAACGTGTTTGCTTTTGACGAAGGGATTGTAACAAAACGGGAAGTCTTCTGCGATGGTATTTCTACAATCGCATGTTGGTACCCATCCGATTTCTCCCCGGGAGAGATTGCTTTTCTTTTCAGGCGGACTGCAAGATACAGGGCTCTGTTGCGGAGGAACGGCGGATCCTTATCGGGACTCAAGAACACCGGGGCGACATGAGCTTCGACAGTGTTTTGAAAGTACTTCAACACCCACGAGCGCTGGGCCCGATTCAGTTCGTCGTCTCTCACGAGCATGACGTGGTGTTTCTTCAACTCCTTCTTGATGCTATTCCGGAATGTATCGCCAAATTCCTCTTGTTGTCTTTCTACTACCTTACGAATCCGCTTCAACAGTCTGGCCGGTTCGAAGCCGAGTTTCTTCGTTGTTTTCTTTTTGAGGTTCAACAACGCGCGGGTAGCTGCAACACGAACGCGAAAGAACTCGTCCGCATTGGAAGAATAGATTGCAAGAAACTTAATCCGTTCATACAGGGGGACACGCCGGTCCCGTGCCTCCTGCAAGACACGATGGTTGAAGGAGAGCCAGCTCAGATCACGGTTTTTTGTTCGCGGTGGAGATTTCATACTCAACTCGACCAGAGCTCTTGGAATGAGGGATAGTGTAAAAAAACCGGCTTTCGACGCGGATCCCTAAAGATAAGCGTTACGATCACGAGACCGAGAGGAATCAGCGGACCGTGTAACCAGAGTAAATGTGTTTTCATAATAACGAGCCGGATAGGCGCTCAACAACAAAAAGCCTTCCTTTATTGATGAACTCGAGGGTTGTCAGGTGGTATTTCATTCGAAGTAGGATAGGAAAAATGCCCCACAATATAGAGATGAATGGAGACCCATGCAATCCATGAGCTCAAGTTGCGTAACGATGGCGAGGGACGTATATTGGCTGAAATCCGCAGATCTCCGTTTTCCCTTATACAACCAGACTTGCGATGCAAATCGCGAAATCCTTTTTCTTCCGGAGTGTTACTTTTGGG
>DASWHW010000083.1:0-3283 GCA_036397975.1 Bacteroidota bacterium | reverse complement strand
CGTCGTCCGATTGACTCCGTGCGCCATTGCTCGCAAGAACGAAAGCGCAGGTGAAGATTATCCGTGAAAGGGTCATTGGTTTTCTTTGGTCATAAAACTCCCTTACCTCTGGTCAATCGCCGTACCAGATGAGAATAGTTGTTTTTTTCATGAAATAAAAGGAAGTCTCGTTCCTCTTTTCCCATATCTGAGATGGTTGTTGCCTACGTTATTATGCGTAGGAAGCGGGTCTTAGGCAGGAAGAAGCTCGGCTATTCGGGAAGAAAGGTCGTTGACATCGATGGGTTTGTAGTACAGCGCGTCCACGTGGCTGCGAAGCCGCTCCTCAAGCTCCTTCGCTCGTTCGCTGTACACATAAAGCGAAATAATCGGAATGTTGGGCTGGCGTTTTTTCAAACCGGCGATCTTCTCCAGCAGGGATTCCGACGGTACCGCATCCACGATCACAAGATGAGGCGCATGTGTTCCATCGCAGGATTCGATCATGCCGGGGTTCGTCGTCGTGACGACGGAGTACCGGTCCTGAAACAACATCGACAAACTGAAACAAAAGTTCAGATCAGGACTGTAGATAAAAATCCGTTTCTTCTCTTCTGTCGTCGACGGCTGTGCCTGGCGTTCATTTGATTTTGTTGAAGGCACCATACAATTACCGGAGATGAAGATTGTCCTCGACCTCTTCCTGTGTGATCAGTGGCGACCGCGCGGCGTGTGGCTTCACGGTGAGAACAGGAATGTTTGAGGTACGCACCAACTTTTCCGCAACGCTCCCGATCAGAATGTGTGAAAGACCCGTTCGTCCGTGTGTTGCCATCACGATCAATTCGATTCCTTCTTCCTCTGCGAATCGCTTGATCTCAACTGCCGGGTGTCCGATTCGGATCACGGAGATGGGCCGCAGGTCCGGGCTGATGCGTTGATGAACGAAGCGTTCCACCTCCCGGGTCGCGTCCGTCTGAACACGATCCTTCAACACATCGATGTCAATGTCCATCCCGTTCATAGAGGGAAGCAACGGAATGGCCTCGCCTGTTACATGCAGAACATACAGCTTGGCGGCATACATGACAGCGAGCGTCGAGGCAAATTCCATCGCCGCAAGCGAATACTCCGACAGGTCGGTCGGAACAAGGATTTTCTTCAGGTTTACCATACCACCTCCACATGGAATGGTGTAACGATCCGTTTCAAATCCAAAAAGGTCAAGATATGTGCCAAGGGAGAGAGTGCTTGGAAGTTGTTGATTCGCAGTGGATTTTGGGAAAATGTCGATCGTGGAAGGGGATTTATTCTGATTTGTGGGAAATGAAAAAGGGGGATTCTTAACGATGGAAACAAGCGATAAAGGTCGAACTTCAGAATTCCGCAGCAAGAGGGGCCAGGTCATCAATGAATTTCCAATATCGGGGATTCAATCGGAGGGAAGAGAGAACTACTTTGACAGTTCCGCCCTCAGCTCAAACGAACTGTAGAACTCCGATGCAACAAGCCCGAACCTGTTGGGACGTGCGTCCGGATGCGGAAGGCGAAGCGAACCATCGGGGCGTGTGAGCCCGAGGGAGTAGAGAGTTGCAACGAGGGAAACGATAGCTTCGTCGGAGTGCAGTTCTTTGAAGAGCGGACCCCACGCCTTTAAGATCATAGCCACATACGCCGCCGCGTAGCGAAGGTTTGTTGCAGGATTCGCTAACCTATCGACAATCGCCGTTTGCTTGGCTGCGTTCCCACTCAGCGCCTGCAACCTATCAGGCAAATAGACCGGACCCAGCTCGTCTTGCAACTGCCGCTCGATCCACTCCGCCGTTTGTACTTTGATCTGTGCAATGCCGACAGATGCATTGTATCCACTCTTCGCAAAGACCACATCGAGAATATCCTCGCCGGGTTTAACGTTCAGTGCCTGCTCAGCATAGATACAAGAGGCGAGAAGCCTCGGTGAAATTCCGAAGCCTCTCGCCGCCTCAACGATTTCATCTTTGTACTCGACAAGCACCGCCCGTGCGTTTTCTCCACTCTGCGCCGAGCAGAAAACAAACAACACGGGCAGTATAAACCGCAGATGCTTCATCGGATAAGAAGGAGTTTCTTCACGTCCGTGAAGCTGCCGGCAGTGATACTGTAGAAGTACATTCCTGATGGAAGATTCGTAAAGTCTGCCACCACGGAATGTTCCCCTGCGTCAAACTCCGCATTGGCTAATTCCGTCACCAGCTGACCGAGCACATTGAACACCTTCAACGACACGATCTGTGCTTCCGGTAAATCAAACCTGATCGTTGTTGTGGGGTTGAAGGGATTCGGGTAGTTCTGATACAGCGCGTACGCTGTGGGGAGTGTTTTGTCCGCCGCTTTTGCAAATGAGTTCCCTGCGGTCACGTGCATCTGCCCCGGAAGGATCAGGTAGTCGTCATCGATAAGGGGAGCAACGCGGAGTGCCCGACCGAGCATTTCAACCTCCACGTAGAGTTCCTTTCCACCGTACTCGGCAAGATCGACGGTGAACTCCCTGTACTCACCATACGTACTGTCGCGGATTGACGACAGGTTTGAGAAAGGCAGGCGCCACACCTGCTCACGAGGATTTCCATCCGCATGTTCTCGTAGCCTGACAAGTGCGAGGGGTTGTGCCACAGTTCTCAGTGAGTCCTCTGGAATTGCAAGCCGCTTGCCATACGCAGCGCCCGCAAAGATCAATTGAGAGTTCGCCTCACTGACGGTAAACGGCTTCGATGAGAGCTCACTTCTCCCATGTGGTAATGCATTCAGATCTTCGTATTCAAGCGTTTCCACCCCTTCCGGTGTGACAAGCTTCATTCCGGCGATCTCAAACGCCATAGTTCCTCGCACGGATTTGTTACTGCCTCCGATAGCGCGCGGCATCTCCACAAGTCCGTGTCTGTTGAGCCGGTATGGAACCGGGACCACGGAAGAATCACCACCGACAGAGTACTTGCCGGCAATCGACTCCTCTTCTGCTCCACATTCCCAGTTTGGATTGACTCCATTGGTTGTTATTGAAATACCGCCATCAGGTTTTCTCCACAGAGCAGCAAGCAAAGAAGGCGTTGAGCTGTTGATACTGCACTCGGAACCTCCGTTCGTTCCCGAGGCGAGGATGCCCGGAACAGACCAGCATGACCCGTTATACGTTGCCACGTAAACGTTGTTTGCAATGTTCCAGACGAGACTTAGTTTTCCGTTTCCTCCGTAGCTTCCTATTGCGGGATGAGGTTGATACCCGCCGGTTCCGATGGAGTAAGACGTGATGTTGCCCCAGTTTGTC
>DASWHW010000082.1:0-6767 GCA_036397975.1 Bacteroidota bacterium | reverse complement strand
CTCCGCCATCGCCTGGAGCGCCACTGCAGCACCCAGGGAGTTTCCCAGCACGCCATACGGTTTGGAATTGGGAAAGCGGACTATCGTTGAATCGATGTATGCTGAGAGATCTTGCTTCTCGAAATAGCCAAAGGTACAATTGAGACCTCCGCTCTCACCATTCGCACGTGAGTCGTAGAGAACACAGTTGAAACCTTGCGATGGCAGCAGTTCTGCAGTTGGTATCATTGTCGGTTTACAGCTGGCAATGCCGTGGAGAAGGAATATCGTTCCTTGGGCTGGGTTTGCTTTCGAATTAACAAACCACCCCCGAAGATGAATCGTGTCCTCAACGGTGATGTCGAAATTAGTCCAGTCGAGGCCGGCTGCAGAGGGGGTAAGAACGTGGTCATAATACTTGCTGAGAGTTTCTGCAGTGCATCGGCTTGGTCTGATGGGGGAATAGGGGAGGATATGCTCGGTTGCATAGTTCACACCGAAGTAAACTACCACAACCAAGAGTAGGAGGATTACAAAAGCAATCTTGAGCGGTTTGCTCATGGGTTTAAGGGATTGGGTGGATGACTATTTTGAATCGTCAATTAGGTTGTTGCCTGCAAACTTCTCAAACATCATTTCGGCCATCTTTTTATTTCCCCGAGTGGTCAAGCGGATGCCGTCGTGCGAGAAGAAATTGTTTTGTTTCCTGCGGGGGAGAACGCTTGAAATCCTCATAGAAATCTATGAGCAATACTTGTTCCGAAGAAGCAATGTTGCGTACAACCTGGACATATTGCCGATGAAGCGGAACCAGGTCGTGCAGGTCGTTCAACCATCGATTTGCAAGGTATGCTGGTTCAGTTTCCTTCTCTATGTGATGATGGGGCGGTCATCAGAACAGGTGTGATGTTGTTTTCTCCGGCAATGCGAACCATTTGGGAAAGGTTGAGCGAATAGTCCGAAAGTGATACTCTTTCCGGTCGCTGCTTGCGCTCGCGTCCATGGGATATTTCAACGAAAAAATTGCTCGGTTCACCAGTTGTACAACTCGGAACTCAGAAAGTTGCAATAGCCATGCCGGTTGCTCAAGATTGACCTTCCCGATATCTTTGCCTTCAATTCCAAATGTGGTCCAGTGGTCGTTCCAACCGAAAAGAATTGTCACAGCGCGCGGTCTCATTGGCAAAACATCCCGCTTCAGTTGCTGCAAGCCCTGGAACGAACTCGATCCCCCCCCATATTCACGAAGGTGAAGTCGTTGGAAGCAATGATTAGCAGAATGAGAGATCGCACATGTTTTTCCTATTCTCGTTCAGGTTGTTTTCTCTTTGACTGCGCCCGCCACCAGCGACGGATGCGTGTGCGTGCCCAGAGATAATGTGCAGCTGTACTTGCGCGCAAATAATCGCTTAGCGTCCAGCTCGGTCCAGTCCATGAGTATCGTCCCAATGTAATCAAGTCTTCGTCAGGGAGACTCTTGATAAGAGCAACGACTCGCGCGTGGTTGGCTTCGTAGTCGCGCAACACGTCCGAGAGCGGCCTACGATGATGTTTGCGATAGATCATTTGGTTCAACCGGGGAATCTCTCGCATCGTAATTCCTGGCGCCGGTATCGCCGGTTTCTCTCCACGAAGACCGGCTGCATACCAATTGAGATTCATCTGCTGCCACTCCACAAGGTGAGCCAAAATGTCCTTGACCGACCATCCACCCCGAGTAACACCAGCCTGAGTCATCTGGCGCTTCGTCAAAAGCGCGAGGGTGTTGTCCAAGGTTGTCCGCTCTACATGGATTTCGTCGAGTAGTTCTTTTTGTCGCAAACGTCTGCCCACAACGTTCTCCTGAAAAAACAATATGCCAGCAAACCTGCCTCGATTGAACTGCGGCGGGGAAGCATCAAGTGATACTATTTCACAAGCAACATTTTTCTCGTCCCGACAAACGAGCCGGCCTTCAATTGATAGAAGTACAGACCACTTGTGACATCGCTTGCATTCCAGCCCACCGACTTGCCTCCCGGTTCCTGAGTTTCATCCACAAGAGTTGCGACTTCTCGGCCCAACACATCGAACACCTTAAGTGTAACGTGGCCCCGGTCAGCAATTTGATAATCGATCGTCGTGCTCGGGTTAAACGGATTTGGGTAGTTGGGAAGCAACGTTGAGTGCATTGGCAGTGGATCACGTTCCTCGACGGAAACCACCGTCCGTGAAAGCAACTGTGAATCTCGCCAAAACGCCCATCCTCGGTCGTCGAAATCGACGCACATTGAATGCGCCCGCTTAGCCAAACCAGAATCCTCGTTGAACCAGAGGGAGTCGTAGTTGGCAGACAAAAATGGCATGCAATTGATGGGTTGAATCATGATAGCAGCCTGAGATGAGTCAGAGAGTCTGAACACAGGAGTCAGCCCAAATGCCGGGAAATCCCAAATATGGCTGGTACCTCGCAATTCGTGTTTTTCCGTTGTGAACTCCTTCAGCGAGAAGATCGTCGAGTCATCGACCATAAATGTTGTGTCGGTTGCTGGGAAGATAGTTCGCACCCTGCGTGTGAATTGCCACCTTTCTTTGATTGACCACCCAATTGTTGTATCGTTGACTTGCATAGAATCGATCACGATGTACTCGACGAGCCCGGAGTCCCGGACGGAAGCCGAGTACTGAAACGACCAGGACGTATAGTCCTCAGTATATCGATAGACAGTGCGCTGTTCTCTGCTGAGAGGAAAAACGTCGATGAATGTGGGATTGGCTCCCGGCATCATGCCTGTTAGCGGTACGTGAACGAATGCGAGCCAGGCGTAATATCGATTTCTCCTTTTGTTCACAACTCCTCAATCTTCTTCAGCTATATGAACCGTGTCGCCTGTAACTATCATTGTAGGAAAGTGGGGGTCGAACGGATCAGTCGATCTGTACTGCCAAATGTTACCGTGTTGAAGGGGGAGTGGGTGTTGAGCCTTGGCGACGGCAACACAAAAGAACAACGCGAAGAAAAGGCATTGTTTCATGGAAGGACTCCTTTCGGTTTGCTCTTTGCGGCGGGATCTTTCTGGATGAAGAAGGGGAATACTCTCGTCCACGCTAACAGAACCACGCCGAACATCAGCAAAACCAATGAGCGACTTGCATTCATATAAGCCTCCTCTCGGCACCGCACGAGTTCGATCAGAGGAGCCTTTAGGGAATAAGTGAATCCCGAATTCAGCAAGGTTACAAAAAGGTAGTCAATGCCATTCCTAGAATCAATGTTGCAGCAAAAGGGTTCAGGACTTCTGGATCATCATAAGGAAGTGGTGGTTATGACCACTCCTTTTTTCCCTTTTTTCACTGCTACGGGGTAAAGCCCGCTGATGTTCAAATGGACCCGCCGAAACGTTAATCTTATGATATTCTTTGAGGCTGCGTAAAAAGTCGCCATCCCACTTGACGGCATCCTTACTTTTTGCACAGCCTCAAAAGGAAAAGGAAACAAAGTCTCGTGGGTTTCAACCCGCCGCACTTTGTTTCAGAACCTCCTCATTATTGCCGCCGCTCCCCAGCCGACCAGAACAAATCCCGAAAGCACCAGCCAATTCAGGTCGGAGCCATATGTGGCAGTTGGGAAGTGACTGCTGATCATAATGAACACAACGGGTACTACCATAAACGTGTTGTGCTTCGACCGGGTCTTGGCCTGCTGGCCGAGTGCAAGATCGATTGGTTCACCGGCTTTGAGTGCCGCGACCATTTTTCGCTGTGAGGGGAGGATAACCATCCAAACGTTCGCCGTCATTAGCGTCCCAAAGATTGCACCAAGATGCATGTACGCTGCGCGCGCGCCCATCATTTCAGTCAGTGCATAGGAAATTGCAACGATAAGAAAAAACGAAACTACTGCTCCGACACACTCGTTCTTAGCAAGGGGCGACTTCCAGAGAAAATCATACACCGGCCACGAAAAGATGATGAACGCAACGCCGGTGACAATGGCAGACGTTTCATTCTCGATCTCTTCAACCATGAGCCCACCCAAGTAATAGACTACCACAAGCAGGAATACACCGCTCAGCCAGGTCGTTGCCGCTTCCCACTTGAACCAGTGCAAAGCCGAGGGCAGTAGCTTTGGGACCTTCTGTTTCTCCACAACATAAAAGCCGCCGCTGTGAACCATCCAGACCTTTCCTTCTGGGTCATCCTTTCCCTGATTGTCCATCATTGCAGTGAAACGCCCGTCGAGCCACGTAAAGAAATACGTCTGCCCGATCCACATGATTCCGGCGAAGACATGGATCCAGCGGGCGATCAGGTTCAACCATTCGGAGAGATTAAAGTACATGAAGTATTCTCGGAGGGTTAGTAGGTATAATAGTGGATCTGATTCGCAAGCCTAATGGTTCAAGTCTTTGGCTCACACCAGATCGAAACAATAGTCTGCCAAGGATTGAAACTACCGCCGCAACGTGATTGCTTGATATCAACAATCTTGATATCGGGGTTGGCCTCAAGCCAGCTGTTAATCTCGTCTTCAAGCACCTGTTTGGACTTTGGTTTTGCCGAGAGGTTGGACTCGCGTGGTTTAGGGTCAGTGGAAGGATATGTATTCTGATGTTATCTCTTGAATAACCGATGGAAATATATCGTAACCAGTGCCGAAAGTCAAGAATGTGGCAACTGGTGAGTAAGACAATCATCAGCACCAGCGTATGCCGATGAGGCATGTCACTCACGTAGTTCAGGTTGTGTGATAGGTCCCATCTGGAAAAACAGCGACAATCTGAACGCCAATGTGATGGGCGCAAATTGGTGAGGTGTCCAGAAACCCAAATCGATCAATCTGGAGTTGCTCTTAAGAAACCGGAGGTCTCTCTTGATTTTGGTTGGCATAATCTTACATTTCATTTGCAGCCATCTTAGTCATCTTGGAATTCACACCATTTAATGGACAGTGAGTAATGCCAATTGCCACCCGGTTGTAAAATACTTCCAGATATTCAAAGAGCTTTCTGCGTGCCTCCTCCTTTGTTTGAAATCGTTGTGAAAACACATGTTCTTTCTTGAGCGTCGCAAAAAACGATTTGGCCATCGCGTTATCGAAGCAGTTTCCGGTGCTGCTCTTGTTCTGCGTTATCCCATGAGCAGGCAAGAGCGCCCAACACGATGATCGATGTATTGCTTCCCTCGATCGGAACTGGTTGTTAAACGAAGAACAGCGTGCTTCTCCCTAAATCTAATAGGCGCATATCGTCATTGTAAATACCTGTTCAAGTAGTTTTTTGAGCATTACATCAGCCCATCGGGGTCGAACCGGGATTTGTCATTCAACAGGAATCGATTGTCATGGATCAAGCATCGCGCACTTATTACTTGTTCCAGGTCTCGATCGAAGCGACTCGAAAAGGGAGAACTATTCATGTGCCGACATGCTTCCGAATCGAAGAGCCACAACCAGAATGAAATTCCGTAGCTGGCCATCTACACGGTGAATGAAGTGTTGACTTTCGGAGTAGTGTTTCACATATTATTTACGAGGCTTTGGCTCACCACCTTCCTCTGTAATCAACATGTCACTTCAAAAGGCGAGGTATTGAACTCCCTCTTAGTCCAGTCCTTCGCGTAAACAACAAATGATCTTCCGACTTCGATAGAGAATTCGATACGGTCCAACGAACCGCTCAGAGACAGTCTGTTATTAAGTACTTTCCCTTTCACCACACACCTAATGAGGAGGCATCATGCTTCGCACATGGTTAACACTTTTGTGCTTCATCCTGGGAATCGTCTTAAGCGGTTCTCTTTTTGCACAGGATCAAAGCGCACAACCGATACCAGCCATCAAGGACAATCTTCGGAAGCAAGTCCTGCCAATCGATCAATCGACGATCGGTCAAGTTCATGACCAGGGTGGGTTCGTTCCGCTCAGCGGCACGACAGATGTTCTTGTCAATAACAACAATGGTGCAAGTGGCACCGCCAATTTCACGCAGAGTGAGACGGATATTCTTGCATTCGGCAACACAGTGGTCGTTTCCTTTAACGATGCCGGTTCGTTCACCGGCAGTAATAATCAATTCACAGGATACGCCTATTCAACCGATGGCGGAGTCACCTTCACAGACGGCGGCACTCTGCCCACAAGCGCCATCGGCGATGCCGGAGATCCCGTCCTCGCAAGAAATGAAACAACTGGAAGAATCTATTTTTCCACACTTGGATTTAGTGGAAGCGGAACAATCCAGATGTGGCGCTCCGACGACAACGGCGTTACCTGGATGGCGCCAGTCAACGCAACGCCGGGAGGCAGTTCTGAAGACAAACAGTGGCACGCGGTCGACAACTTCCCCGGAACAGGGAACGGAAACGTCTACCTCATTTCGAGAAACTTCGCCGCAGGAAGTGGAATCTACATGTACCGCTCGACTGATCATGGTGCTACCTTTGGCCCAAGTGGCGGCGTCCAGATCGTCTCAGGCAACCAGGGTGCATTTGTTGCCGTTGGACCGGATCATTCTGTGTATGCATTTTGGTATACCACCGGATCAATTCAAGTGCGAAAGTCGACAGATTTTGGAGTGACTTTTGGTTCTGCGGTAACAGTTGCCTCGGGTCTCATCGGAGGAACCAACGGCGACCTCGGCTTAACTGGTATCAGACAGGGAACGACGACTGCTTCCTCTTTTCGAAGCAGTGAATTCCCGCATGTAGCGGTCAATCCAATTAACGGCGATGTCTTCGTCACCTACAATAACAAAGGGGCGGGAACAGATAAGGCAGATATTTTTCTTGTGGTGTCGACGAATGGAGGA